>CAYUJZ010000005.1:0-55026 GCA_964445165.1 uncultured Methanosarcinales archaeon | reverse complement strand
TTCTGTTGATGTGTGTGATTATGCTGAGTGCACAAGGCATGAGTGGCTGGTTGCTCTGTTTATAAGAGAGCTGGCAGGTAAAGGAAATTAATAAGAAAAAAGGCGCATAAGTGTCTTTTAGAATTCTAAATTAAAAAGAAAAAAAGAAAAAGTTCGTTCAGTTGTAGATGCACTCGTAGATGTCTACCTGTATTGAGCCGGAGTTGTCTGGGTAAAAGCTGTCGTAGATGTAAAAGCTGACTGGCTCTCCTTTTCCGATGTACATCAGATCGTAAATATGGTCTTCGCTGAAATCGCCCCAGTCTGTATTTTCATCATCACTTACTGTTACATCCAGAACATGTGGCTGTGAGCCTTCGGTGTCTCCTTTAACAATCTCGCCATTTTTCAAGTACCACTCTGCATCTGCCCAATCCCCTGCATTGTTATAGGTGTAGGTTCCGCTTGCAATCAGCTTGTATTCTTCACCAAGGTTAAGAGTGTTTTCTGAGTAAACGGTGCTTCCATCAGAGGGAACGTCGACCTGTTCCAGCCATGCCCACTCACATACGGGCTCTTCTGCTTCTTCACAAACCCATTCATACTTTGCTACATCCACATGCACTCCGTAGAAGAGATTTTGCGGCACTTCAATGCTGAATGGAGACTCTGTAGCTGTTGCTTTGTGATCAAACAAGCCTGGCGCTGGGTTTCCTGAAGGAGCTGCCTGATAGTCCTGGATTTTAACATTTTCTGCAACGTCGTGGAATCGCCATACAAACCCGTCTTCTTCTTCATTTAAGGTTATTGTTATTGTAACCAATCCGTTTTCTGCTGAAGGTGCGGAAAAATGCACAGTGCCTACATCAATTGTCTGGCCTGCATAAAGAGTTACTGTCTTTTCTTCACCACCGTAGCTTGTGTATGTTGCCCAGTTGCCTGGATTAATATATCTTGCTCCGTCTGACCAGGCTGTTTCGTTTCCAACAAAAACCCAATCGCATTCAAGCTCTACACCAGTTTCTTCTTCAATAGCAATAAAGATTGTATGGCCATCTGAAAGCTCTGTTTCTGTATCTGAGGTTTTCAGTGTTGCTGTGTTGACAAAGTCAAACTCTCCTGCATAAGAGTAAGGCCCAACCTGCAGGCGGTACTCAAATATATCTAGAGCTTCGCTTACATCCAGCATGCCCAAGGAGCCAAACCAATCATCGTCAACCTGAACAGAAGTGTCCAGATATTCTACTTCAGCTTCGGCAAAGCCAAACCCTGCTTCATCGCTACTCCCAAGAACCCTTCCGGTTGTAGCAACTACAACTTCATTAATTCCTGCGGTTTCGCTTGTTGCATCTTCCAGCTCAATGCTGTATTCACAGGCTAACGATTCTCCTGGAACGAGAACAAAGTTTTCTGTTAGCTCTGGGTCACATACAACATCAACCTCGTGCTCTCCGTCAATCAGGTCTGTTATGCTTGCGATATATGCATTTCTGGTAGAATCTGCTGGATTCGTTATCGTTATTGTTCCTGATACGGTGAATCCTGAATCCTCATAGCCTTCTAATGTGACGGTAACCTCGTAATCAACGTCAACAGATTCGCCTATTTCCAACATTAATTCGTCAACATCAGATGTTTTCTCTATTCCCCACAGGTAAGTCCTGGTGTATTCTGTCTCTGCTGTCTTTTCTACTTCAAGCACATAGACTACCGGGTCATCAAAACAGAATGTGACGTGGCTTAGCCCGTAAGGCCTGCTTTTTCCCCTGCCGTTTGTGTTGTCTGGCGTCACCAGGCCTTCATCGCCCATTGAGCCGTCGGGATAGAAATAAACGTTTGCAACAGGCCCTCCTTTCATTATCACTGCATCAATCCAGAGAGTTGATTCCCAGTCAACAGTTGAGCCATCTAAAGACCAAGTTACTTCGTATCCTTCACCGATTTCATAAGTTCCGGGAACTAAGCCGCCATCCTCAAACTTTAGTTCATAAGCATAGCCCAAGTCTGCACAGGAAGGGTTTCCTGCTCTTCCCCTGCCCTGATACAATTCAGGAACTACACTTGCTGCGTTAACCATCAAAACGGCGCTTGATAAAAATGCCAATAAAAAAACAGATATAACTATCTTTTTTAGAGAATTCTTTTTCATAAGTCAGATACCTCAAAATGAAGGGGAGTTTTATCTGTTAATAAAGCTTATTAAAGATTCAAACCACCAACAGGTAACAACTTCCCCTTGCATCCCTGTTCTTCAGCAGTTCAATAAGTTCCCTGCTGAGCTCACTTGCTGTCCTGTCGCACCCGATTACTATGGTTCTTGGTGAGCTGAAGAATGAGCGCCTGAGCACAAGCTCTTCTGAGCCGATGTCGAACTCCGGGTTAAGAATGCCTGTAAAGGTGTCCTCTGCTTTCTTTCCTGCAAGCTCCACAGAGATTTTCCCTTTTACTTTGCGCCTTTCTTTGAGAAGAGAGTGAATTTCTTCTGGATAACTAACGGCAGAATTCACGCCTATTATGCAGTCTCCATTAGTGGTTAGGTGGCTGTGCTTGGTAAACTCAAATGTTTTGGGGTGTGTTCCCAGAATGTTCTCGTGACCTGAGAAAGTGATTTTAATCATTGAAGAAGCTCGTCAATGGGCGGCTTTTTCTGCTTTGGCAGGTCTTTGTTTTTTTCTGATATTGGGTTCTGGTCTTCTGTGAGGCTTACCCCAAGCTCTGAAAGCGCTTTTAGGTGCATCTGGATGAGCTGCTCAACTACTGAGACTATCTTAAGCAATTCTGCCCTTTCCTTTGATAATACTGAGATGGAGCCTTTATGGAAGCCAACCTGCTCATCCTTTGAGACCTCTTTTTCCTTTTCTGCCATTTTACTCACCTAGATTTTTTTCAACTATATACCATTGGTTTGGGAGCTTTGAGCGCACTGCTGTAAGTATTGTCCTGACTGTGTTCCTGTGCTGCCTGTTAACTTTTATTGTGAAAAGTGTATCTCCTTTCTTTACCTGTGCTGCTACGCCTATGGCTTTCCCAAAAGCGAGCTGCATCCCTGTGCTCAGCCTGTCTGCGCCTGCGCCGGATGCTATGGAATTCTGCCTAAGAATGTGGTGCGGGTACTTCCTGACCCTGAAATGGTAGTTTGCGTTGCCTATTTTCTGCTCCAGTTTCCTGTTAAGCATCTGCCTTGAAGCCTCCATGGCCTCCTGCCTTACCTGAAGGCCTGACTTGGAAACCAGGTCAAAAGCAACGGCAAAATTGCCTTTTACATTGCCCATGTCAAACTTTGTGATTTTAACGTGCGGCCTTGCCTTTACAAAGGAGTGTTTCCTGAATTTTGATACTCGGGTGTATGGCCTTTCTAGCCTCCTGTAGCAAACTGCTTTTCTTAACTTTGCCATCTGAATCAAGCCTCTATTGCTAGGATTTCGGTTCCTTTTAAAAACTTTTTGATGATCTTCCGGGTTTTTGAGTAGAAAACATTTTAAAGACCAGCCTAAACTGGATTTGTGATGATATCTCTTTTTCCTTTTGACAACATAAGAGAGCCGCAAAAACGCTTTATGGATATTGTTTACAGGGCGATTTCTGAGGGCAAGCACTGTATTGTAAGTGCGCCAACCGGAGTTGGAAAGACTGCTGCTGCGCTTGTGCCTGCTGTAAAACACCTTCTTGAAAAAAAAGCAAAAAGAATTATTTTCCTTACAACCAGGCATACCCAGCACAGGATTGCGATTGAGACAATCTCGAAGATTAATGAGAAGAACAACATCTCGCTTAAAATAGGGGATATTATTGGCAAGAGGTGGATGTGCTCTCAGCTTAATGCTGACAAGATGAGGTCAAGCGACTTTTTTGAGTTCTGCAAGTCTTTGAGAAAGTCTGACCGGTGTGAATTTTACACAAATACAAGAAAAAATGCTGGGTTCACCAACAACGCAAAGATGGTGGTTTCCCAGCTTGAAAAGACATTCAGCAATGTTGAGAGAATCAGGGAATTTTCGTCTGACCTGAGGCTCTGTCCTTATGAGATTGCTATGGAGATTGCAAGAAACGCGGACTTAATTATCTGTGATTATCAATACATCTTCAACCCTGGCATAAGGGCCGGGTTTCTGAAAAAATCGGGAATTTCGCTCTCTGACAGTGTTATCATAGTGGATGAGGCGCACAACCTTCCCAAGAGGCTAAGGGATATACTTAGTGCAAGGATAACTACGAGAATTATTAAGAGGTCTATACTTCAGGCCAAGAGATACAAGGAGAATGAGGTAATCCCTTACCTTGTAAAGGTTCAGGATGCCATGAACTTCCTATCGCATAATGTTGAGAATGAGAAAAAGGTAAAGAAACAGGATTTTCTTAATCTCTTATGGGAAAGCATGGATGAGTATGAAAAAGCGGTTGCTGAATTGAGCGATGCTGGGGAAAGGGTGAGTGAGCAGAGCAGAAACTCTTATCTTTCATCTGTTGCGAGGTTCCTTGAGTTTTGGCCCAAGGAGGATGTCGGGTTTGTGAGGTACATAAAGAATGAGGCAGACAACACTACGTTGTTCTACAACTGCCTTGACCCAGGGCTGCTTATGGGTGAGGTTATTGATGAGACTAAATCATTTGTGCTTATGTCTGCTACGCTTTTCCCTCTTGAAATGTACAGGGATATTCTTGGCTTTAAGAAAGAGAACTCTTATCTTGAGTCTTACAAAAGCCCTTTTCCGGAGAAGAACAGGCTGGTGCAGGTAATCCCAAGGACTACAAGCACTTTCAGGGAGAGGAATGAGCAGCAGTACAGAAGCATTGCTGGGATTTGCTCTGAGATTATTGAATCCTGCAAAGGGAACATTGCGCTGTTTTTTCCCAGCTATGACTTTCGGAACAATGTGCTTAAGTTTCTTGAAACAGACAAGGAGATACTTACAGAAAACAGGGCACTGTCAAGAGATGAAAAAGATGAGCTGCTGAACAGGTTCAAGTCGCTGAAGGAGAAGGGCGCTGTACTGCTTGCTGCTGCGTCTGGCTCTTTTAGCGAGGGCATTGACCTTCCGGGAGACTTTCTGAAAGGGGTTGTGATTGTCGGGCTGCCGCTTGAAAGGCCTGATACTGAGATTCGTGAGCTTATTGATTATTACGAAAAGAAGTTTGGCAAAGGGAGGCTTTACGGCTATGTCTATCCTGCTATGATTAGGTCTATTCAGGCTGCAGGGCGGTGCATCAGGAGCGAGAAGGATACTGGAATTATTGTTTTTCTTGACGAAAGGTATGTATGGCCTCTTTACAAAAAATGCTTTCCTGATGACTGGAATATTGTGGTTCAGCCAAGGGAATATGCTGAAAGAATAAAGGATTTCTTTGCTTCTTTTGAAAAGAAATCACCTGGAAAACGCTAATCTCTTTAAAAGGGTGTTTTTCGCACCAATCTCCTTTATTACTGACTCTGAGTTTTTTATGCCGTATGCAAGGCAGGTAATTGGCTTTTTTCCTGACAGGACACCGAAGCAGAAGCCAACCGAAAATGCATCGCCTGCGCCTGTAGACTCAACCACTTTAATGTTTCTTGCCTTTTTGTGGTGGAATGACTTTCCGTCATAATAGAATGCGCCGTTTGCGCCGTCTGTCATTGCAATGGGCTTTTTTGTCCTCATGTGAAGAGCAGTAATGATATCAACAGGGCTGGACAGGTGAGGGTTTTCCAGGAGAAGCCTTGCCTCTTCCTTGTTTAGAATTAAAAAGTCAACAAGCGAAAGGTACTTTGAAAAGAATTTAAGTCCCTTGTCTGCAACATATGCGGAGGGGTTGAAGAAAACAACCAGTTCTTTTTTCCTGTTTTTTCTAAATTGCCTGATAAGCTTTACTCCTTCATCAAATGCTTTCCCGGCAAGGGAGCCTATGTAAAGGGCATTGGTGCTTATGCCTTCCAGGGCGATGGCTTTTAATGTGAGATGGTCATTTGCTCCTTTGTAAGTGAGTATTGTCCTGTCTTTTGCAAAACTGTCTAGTATTACTGAAAAGCCTGTTGGATGGCTTTTGTCTGTTGAGCCGATGAAGCTAACTCCTTCCCTCTTTAGCTCTTTAAGTATAATCTCGCCGTTGTAATCCAGGCCTATGTTTGAGATACAGGCTGCATTTAGCCCGAGCCTTGAGAAACCAACAGAGGTGTTTGATGCAGAGCCACCAGTGAAGAGGTGGAACTTCTCTATAAGGAGCTTTGAGCCTAACGGGTATGCAATAAGCTCTTTTGCCAGGGTGCTGCTTTTTATCTGTATTAGCTGGATGTCTGTGTAGACAAACTGGTCAATTGTTGCTGAGCCTATGCTGATAATGTCAAAATGCCTCTGGCCTTCAGAATCTGTGTCCATGAATGCAAATGTTTCTTTGCCTTTTAAAAATTTTTGTCATGGCTGGAGAGTCCTTAAAACAAAAACCAGCACCTTGCTATAGAATAATGGGTTTTTAAGAGAAAAATATATTAAGGACTCTCTTTATAAATTTGGGCATGGTCGAGCTTTACTACGATTATTACGATAAGAGCATTAAGTTTATTGAAGAGGAGTTTAAAGATGATGGGGCGCATACTATTGAAGTTGAGAGGGGCGTTTTTGCTAAGAGCAACTACCCTAATACAGACAGGTTTCAGAGGCTGATTTTTCAGTCATACAACCTTCCTATGGAAGAGCCTTACTATTCCCTGGTCAAGCTTCTTAAAACAGACTTTTCTTTTGACAGGATGATTAAGATAGTGGACAGCTTTGCTGCTTCTGAAAGCTCAAGCTTCTTCGGATCCAATGCACAAAGGCTTGGAATCCAGCAGGACAAGGCAAGCCAGTTCATGGCTACTATTGGAAAGATGGTCAAGGAGCTCTTTCAGATTCTAAGGGAGCTGAGAATTCTTGATGAGAGGCTTTCTCTTTACAATAAAAGCTACTGTGGTGAGGAATCGTCTGAGGTTACACTTAAGGGTACCTGGATTGATCTTGTTGAGGGAGGCGCTAAAAACCCTGCTTCAGTCTGGGGGATGGCAAATGAGCTTGGGTTTTCGCTTCTTCCTGACCTGTTTTTCTCTGTTAACCTTAAGAATGCTGATGAGGTGGAAGGAGAGGTTAACAGGCTTAAGGACAAGGAAGACTTTTCTATGCAGCTTGTTAATGTCCTTGCCAGAAAACTCAAGGCATACTACACCTGGAAAGACCACACTTTCAAAGAGCTTAAGACAAGGAGAAAATTCACGATAAAATACCTTAAGCAATACCATGATGCAATAAACCTTTATATCAGCTGGATTAAGCCTTACCTGGACAATATAAGGGGGCTGCATATGAGCAACAAGCTTAAGGGGCATATTGAGGTTGTTTCTGGGTTTGAGTCTTCCATGATGGAAATGGAGTTTCTTGCAACAAAGAGCGACGCGGGAAATTTCAAGCCAATCATCATAGTTAACTTCAGCTACAGGACGAGGCCCAATATGAATTTTTCCAATGAATATAACAGGGGTCCTACCCATTTAGGAAGGATGGAGTTTACTATGAGGGGCTATGTCTGGAATAATGACCAGATTGAAAAGTTTCTCAAGGTAAGACGAAAGGAGCAGCTTGAGATGGTCGGCTCATATGATGCAAGCGTAAAAGAGGTTCTTGAGTCGCTTGGGGATGACCTTACCAAATACCTTGCTGAGTTTGACGAGGATAAGAAGAAGGAGAAAGCAGAAGAGCAAAAAAAGGAAGAAAAGCCAAAGGGCAAGGGTATGCTTGAGCCGATTTCTGCTGTGTTTTCAGGCATGAAGGAGATTTTCGGTCCGTTGTTTCCTGAAACAGACAAGCCTGTACACAAAAGCCTGATTGACACTTTTACGCAAAAGGAGGCTATGCAGAAATTTAAAGACCAAAACTCGATTAAGAAAGCTTATGGCACTGTTGATGTTGCTATCTGCAAAAGCTATGAAATCTTCAAGAAAGCTCATGGGATGCTGGCATGGTAGATGAATTCGAAAATATGGACAGTGAAGAAAAGATTAAGCGGCTTGAGGAGCTCAGGAATAAACGAGAAGAGGAAATTAAGAGCATTGAAGAGAGCATAAAGCGGGCTGAAAGGGATAAAGAGAGCGAGGAATCGCTAAAAAGGAGGATAACTGAAAGTAGCCCAAAGAGCGAGGAGGATGAGCTTGCGGAGATTGTTGAAGAGGTTAGTGAAGGGAAACAGGAGGAAGATGAGCAAAACCCTGCAAAGTTTTACCAGGAGATATCATCAAGAACACAGCAGCTTTACCGGGAGGCAAAGGAGCTTGCAAGCCCTGAAACTGGCTTAGATTATAATGCAAAGAAAGACCTTTACTCTATTGAGCAGGAAGCAGAGGCAATCAGGCAGTATGGGATAAAGAATGAGGATGTTGAGGAGTCGCTTTCTGCGCTTGATGAGATGATTAAAAAAATAAGGGACAATATGTTTTAGTGCTTTATTAAAAAATGGATTTTGGGAATAATTATAAAGGGCCTATGGAAAGGGATTTCTACATTTCTAATGACCAAAACCCAAGCTATATTGGCTCAAGTGACAGGATTGAGGAGCCTTTGATTCAGCCGAGTGATATTTCTCCTTCTATTATAGAAGGAAGAGCCGGAGGCGGTGACTTCAGGCAGGGCATGATGAGGGCTATGAGAAGTGGGGCGAGAGGAGTTGAGCTAAACCAGATGCCCGAAGGGTCAGATAAAGGAGTGGGGGCTGAGAGCTACGGGAATGAAAAAAGAGAAGACATGAGGCAGCTTGCAAAGTTCAACAAGTTCAAGTTGACTGTGCACACCCCAACAAATTCTGTCCCGAACCTCTCCGGCTTTGACGGGAAGCAGGGATTCAGCAACGAGCTTCAGGAATATGAGCTGAATGAGATTAAGAAGGCTGTGGATTTTGCCGCGGATATTTCTTCTGATGAAAGCATGCCCGACTCAGGCGTTCCAATAGTGGTCCATACAGGTGAGTACTCCAGGCCAATTTCGATGGCTGAGTCACCTCCAAGCGAGCCTGGTACGATTAACATTGATGGGGAAACCGGGATAAAAAGAGGGCCTTTTGAGCAGTTCAGGGATGAGAGCAAGCAGATTCCTATATATGTGGTGGATGAAAAAACCGGCTCTATGCACCAGGTGCTTAAGACAAATGAGAATGTGCCTGTACCTGAATGGAAAACTGCAAAGGAGGACTTCTCTTATTTTGACAAAAGGCTTAACAGGGAAGTCCAGGTAAAGAAAGGCGATTACCTTAATGTTAATGATAACCTTGCATTATCGCCCGAGGAAAGGATACCTGAGTTTGTAGACGAAAACGGAAAGAGCGGGGACATTAAGGTCAGGATGATGAACCTTAATCAACTTGATAAAGAAAGAAAACACTTTTTTGAATGGATGGGCAGGGTTGTGGACATTACAAAAAACTCTGATATTAAGGATGACGGAACCAAAGGCTACCTTCAGAGGATTGAGCAGGACTATGAGAAGCTGAAAAAAGAGCATCCTCTGCTCTTTATCTTTAAGGAGTCCAGGCTGGGGGATGTGAGGCAGTCTGAGGGAATGGGAAGGTACTATGCACATGGGATTGACAAGATTAAGGAGAAGATTGACAAGATTAACAAAGTGCTGGAAGGATATGAAGGCCTAAAAGGCAAGATAGGAGAGGAAAAGTTTAATGAGCATTTCACAGAGCTTATGAGAGACCCGGATGTTGCTGGCCTGCTTCCGCCGGACAGGAAAAATATTATAGAGGTGCTAAGTGAGAGGAAGAAGCAGCTTGAGAAAGAATACCTGCACATGTCTGAAACAGCTTCAAGCTATTTTCAGCGCGCCCAGCAGCTAAAAGAGCAGCTTGACAGGATTAAGCCGGTGGATGAGTTCGGGCAGAAGAGGAGCAGCCGAGGGCTTGCAGAGGCAGGGCTTTATGCCTACAGGGAAACTGTTGCGAAGAAGCTGAAGAAACCGATATATATCGCGCCTGAGAACGTATTTCCTGAGATGGGCTACGGAAGCCACCCTGAAGAGCTGATTAAGATAGTTAAGGACTCCAGGAATGAGCTAAAAGAACGCCTTAAGCAGGAGTACAAAATGAAGGAATCCGAGGCGGAAAAGATAGCCAAAGATCATATAAAAGCAACTTTGGATACCCAGCATTTAGGGATGTGGATGAGATACTTTAACCCTGAAGGGAAGAAATTCAGGAATGAAGAGGAGAGGATAAAAGAATTCAATGAGTGGTACAAAAAGCAGATTCAGAAGCTCGCCGAAGAAGGTGTTTTAGGGCATGTGCACCTTGTTGACTCTTTTGGAAGAGCGCACTCTCATCTTCCGGCTGGCCAGGGGGGTATGCCTTTGAAAGAGGCAATTGAGATTCTTAAGAAAAATAAGGTCAACTTTGACATAATCTCGGAAGGGCATGATGAAGGTCCGGCGAGGCAGCTTACAAAGGTGTGGGAGAAGTTTGATGTGCCTATTGGAATAAGGGGGGCTGGCTACAAGCCTGCGACTTCCTGGACGAATATTGAGCACTCTTATTTTGACAAGATTTCAGGGCCTAACTATATTGTTGGAGGTTATGCGCCTACACAGGAATGGAAGTTCTGGAGCGAGCTTCCGCTTGAGTAATCATTCATGAATAATAAGATAAATATAAGATTTAGGAAAAAATTACAAGGAGTGTGATAAAAAAATGAAGCCTGATACGAAAAGCCTTTATGACAAGGATGCTATTGAAATTGTGTATGCTTTCTCTAAACAAATGATTAAGGAATTTGGGGAGATGATTAAGGTTATTGCTGTTTTTGGCTCTCAGGCTAAGAAGAATGACCTTGACCCGCACTCTGATATTGATGTGCTGGTTGTGATAGATGATGCAAAGTTTAGCGTTGATAATGTGATTTCTGAGACCTACAGGACTGTGACTGCTAAGATTCTGGAGAAGATATCGAAAAGGATTCATGTCACAACAATGAAGCTTACCAACTTCTGGGAGCACTCTAAAACAGGAGACCCTGTGCTGGTTAATATCTTGCGTGATGGCTATGCTGTGATTGATACTGGGTTTTTTGAGCCGATGCAGATTCTGCTTTTTCAGGGCCGGATAAAGCCGAGCCAGGAAGCTATCTACGCCTATTATGAGAGGGCGCCAAGGAACCTAAGGACTGTGGAGTATGGATTCCTGAGGATGGTTTCTGAGCTTTACTGGGCTATGATTGATGCCTCGCATGCTGCCCTGATGAGAATCGGTGAAATGCCTGCCACGCCAAAGGAAGTGCCAAGGCTGATTGAGGAGAAGTTCGTTAAGACCAAAATAATTGAGCAGAAGCATGCGGATTTTGCAAAGGAGATTTATGAGCTTTCCAAAAAGGTGGCGCATAACCAGGTTACAAGCATCTCCGGGGCAGAGATTGATAACCTAAAGGAGAAAGCCAGTGAGTATGTTGAAGAGATGAGAAAGATTGTATCTAATTTTAAGCCAAGGTAGATTTACTTCGGGAGAATCCTCTTAGGGTTGGTTACCTGGAAGCTGTTGCTGTTTTCCTGCTCGGGCTGCTGTTGGTAATATGGGTTTTCTGATGACTTCTGCTGCGGGTGTTCCTGGGTTTTTTCCTGCTTGTCATGTGCACCTTCTATAACATCTTTGCCTGCTTCCTTTAGTGCGATTACGTCTGAGCGGAGCTTTACTGTCTGGAGCTCTTTTTCTATCTTGATTTCGTTTGACTTGAGCTCTTTAAGCTCTTTGAGCAAGCCGAGTATCCCTTCAGAAAGCCTTGTGTTTAACTCTATCAGCTTGTCCAATTTTGATGCCAGGGGGTTGATTCTTTCTGAATTGAGCTCGTGCTCCTGGTACATCTCATCGCTGGCCTGGGAAAAAAGCTCGTAAACTCGGTTTACCACAAATGTCAGGTTATCTAATGAGTCTTTGAATTCTGAAGCGTGCTTAAGTTCCTTAAAGCTGTCCAGGCTGGAAATCCTTTCTGAGAGCATGCTGGCTTCTTTCCTGAATTCCTTTAGCTCGTCAAAGATTTTGTTGAGCTTGGCTGCTTCCCTGCTTTTTGGGGCTTTGGTCTTTTTCGCTTTCTTTGCTTTTGTTTTTGGCTTAGAGGAAGCACTTTTCTTTTTAGAAGGGGTTTTCCTTGCTCTGGAGCCTGATTTTGCTGGCATGGCTTGTGTCTCTGTATTAAAGTTTAAAAATGTTTCTATATATTGGGCTTCTGCTTAAGGAAAAGGTTTTTAAATAAAACCCAAATCTCTTAGGATGTGAGCATTATGGAAGGAGTGATTGTTAACTTCAGGAGAAGCCTCAAGAAAACGTCAGCAAACCAGATGATTGTGCAGTTTAAGGGTGTTGACAGCAAAGAGAAGGCTAAGGCCCTTGTAGGAAAAAGCGTTGCCTGGGAGAGCCCTGCAAAGAAGGCAATTTCCGGAGAGGTTAGTGCTCCGCATGGCTCAAAGGGAGCTGTTCGTGTTATCTTTGAAAGCGGAATGCCTGGGCAGTCTCTTGGCAGCAAGGTTAAGCTCACGGATAAAAAAATTTAATCTATTCTGTCCTCTTTTAATCCTATATTAATTAATTCAAAAAGGTTAATTAAAGAATATCATTAATTAAAAAATAAAGAATTACTCTTCTTTATCTGTTTCTTCTGCTTCTTCGGGCTCTTTCTCTTCTGGCTCTGGTGATCTCTTCTTTGGCTTTTCTTTCTTTTCTTCTGGCTTCTCCCCTTGCTCTTCGCTCTCTGCCTGTTCTTCTCTGGGCTCGCTTTTTGCTGCTGGCTTTTTCTTTGGCTGGGGCTTTTCCTTTGGCGGCTCAAACCCTGAGAAGCCTGCCTCTGTAAGCTCTTTTACCCTGACATTATTTTCTATGCCAAAGTACCTTATCTCTACTCTCTCTATTGGTGCAACGAGGTTTAGGAATGATGCCATTTCTTTCTTGAGGGTGTGGTTTACCAGGCTGTTTAGAAGGTCGTTATAGCTTGTTTTCTTTATCTTATTGAAAAGGAAGTGCCTTGCTGCCTTCATAATTCGGGTCTGGTTGGCTGCAGAAAGGTTTGTTGCTGTGATAATCACTGGCTTAATTCGGATTTTTGTGCCGTCGCTTGTGGTTAGCGCGAACGAGTCGTCTATCCTGTCTCTTTTTTTTCTTATGATTCTCTTTACAGATGAGGGATTCATGTAGAACTCAATTATTTTTGAGCCTGCAGAATCCTTGTCCTTTAGCTCGCTAATCTCAAATTTTATGCTGAAGTCCTGGTTTCTTACATTCCTGGTAAGTGCCATGAGGTTCAGGGTAACGAACCTGCCCAAGAGCTCTTTCTGCTCAAATGCCGGGGATTCGCCTATTTCGATTCCTCCAAGCACTGAAGGAGCATAAAGCGTGAACCATTTTTTCTTTTTGACTCTTCCTGCTGCCATTTTTTACACAAGCCTTGTGAAACTTGGGTTTATTTATAAATGTTATTGTTTGGATTTCAGAGAAAAGACTATGAAAAGAAAAAACCCTTAGCAAAAGCATCAATGCCTGTAAACATGCACATCCTGCTGTGGGAAGGGTATGGATATTTTGTTCTTGTCGAACTCTTCCTTTACCCTTTTCTGCATGTCAAAGAAGAAAGGCCAATAATCTCCTGAATTTACCCATGCCCTCACTGTAAAGTCTACGCTTGAGTCATTGAGCTTTGAGACCACAATCTGGGATTTTGGCTCTTTTAGGACTCGGCTATCGTTTTTGACCAGGCTTTCAAGGATTTTATGTGCCTTGTTCATGTCATCTGAGTAGCTTATGCCAAAGGTCATGTCAACCCTTCTTGTTTTCTCTGTTGAGAAATTTGTTATTATGCTGTTTGACAAAGAGCCATTTGGGATTATAATTGTCTTATTGTCTGGTGTTTTTAGTGTTGTTGCAAGGATTTCCACTTTGTTTACTGTGCCAGAAAATCCCTGGGCCTCAATAAAGTCGCCTGCCTTAAATGGCTTTGTTATCAGGATTAAAACCCCGCCTGCAAAATTAGAAAGGCTGCCCTGGAGCGCCAGGCCCACTGCAAAGCCCATAGCTGCAATTACAGCAACAAAAGAAGTAGTCTCTACTCCAAGCATTCCAATAATGGTTATTGCGAGCAGAATCTTTAGTGAAACAGATAAAAATGATGCCAGGAAATACTTAAGAGAGGGCTCCAGCCTGTTTTTTGTCATCAGGCGCACAAAGATTTTCTTGATAATGCCTATTACCCATAAACCCAAAACAAGCGTTATAATTGCAACTAGAAAGGTTGGGGAATACTCGATAATCCATTCTACTGCTTTTTCAGATAACTCTGCAAAATCAATCATTATAGCTTAAAAGAAACTGAGCAATTGTTTAAATATTTTTTGTTAGCTGAATTCTCTGCCTTATTCCTATTATCCTTAAGATACACAAAAACAGTTAAATTTAAATATAAAACAGCATGATACTCAAAAGTGATTGCCATGAAAATAACTTTGGCCCAGCCAGACATACTAAGGGACAGCATATCTACAATTTCTGAGCTTGTAAGCGAAGTCAGGTTTAAGGTTAACGCTACTGCGCTTGAAATGATTGCAATGGATGCTGCAAATATCTCTATGATTATCTTTAAGATGTTCTCGAGCGCCTGCATTGAGTATAAGGTTGATGGTGAGAGCGAGCTTGCAATAAACCTGCTTAACCTAAAGAAGATTCTCAGAAGAGCTAAAAAAACTGATATCCTTAGCCTGGAGCTATCTGATGACAGCAGGCTTAAGGTTGTGCTTAAAGGCAAGGTAACAAGAACTTTTTTCCTTCCCCTGATTGATATTGAAGAAAGCGAGCAGAAGCTTCCTGAGCTTGAGTTCAAGGCAACTGTGAAAACATCTACTGAAGTAATCCTGGATGCGATTGACGATGCAGACATTGTGTCTGAGTCTGTGATGTTTCTGGTTAAGGATGGAGTGTTTTCAATTGAGGCAAAGGGGGATACTTCTAAGGTAAAAGTAGATATCCCGCAGGATGATGATACATCTGTCGCTTGTAAGGAGAAGGAAGTCAAGTCAAAATACTCGATTGAATACCTTAAGAAGATGATTTCCTCAAAGCTTTCTGAAAAGATTGATATCAGATTTAGTGCTGACTATCCGCTCAGGATTGAGTTTGTTGAGGAAGACAAGATTCAGATGGTGTTCATTCTTGCCCCAAGGGTTGAGACTGAATAAGCCTAGTTTTTTCTCTTTTTCTTTCAAAAATTTTTTATAATACTACTGGATTCATTCTGCTCAGATGAGAAAAATATTGCGAAGGGTTCTGCTGTTTGGCAGCGCCGGGATTATTCTAATCCTGTTCCTGGCTTTTGTGCTTATTTCATGGGATGGCTTCAGGGATGAAGACCAGCTGCTAATTCCTGTTTATCCTGACGGGAGAAAGGTTGAAATGTTCCGCTCTCCTGTGCTCTACTTTGATGAAGCAATAGAAGGCTTTCTTGGAATTTAAGTAAGTTTTAGAAAGATATTTAACTCTGGCCTTATTATATTGCCGGCATGAGGGGGCTTATTGTTAAAAAACAGGTTAGGGAAATTATAAAAAAGCAGGACATAAAGGCTAGCAAGGGTTTTGTTAAGAAGCTTGCAGAGCACTTCGAAAAAGAGATAAAAAATACTGTCAAGAGCGCTGCATTCTACTGCAGGGAGCACAAGAGAAAAACTCTTTTTGTTAAAGACCTTGACGAGGCGGTTAAGCAGAAAAAGCTTTTATGATTTCCTGGAGATATGGGACGGGGGGGACTTGAACCCCCGACACCACGGTCTTCAGCCGTGTGCTCTCCCAGGCTGAGCTACCGTCCCTTGAAAACCGCAGAAGTTCTAAACTATATTTAAAGCTTATTGTTTTTAAGGCAGGATTCTTCTTCGCGTGTTAAGTATCCCCCACTCAACCAGCACAAGAATCAGCCCAAGAATAAGAAAGAATACTGATAAGTCAAATGGCACCTGACCTTTCTTGATATCAAACACGTCTCTCATTGCCTCTCCAAACTCGTCCCTATCTTCTGCCCTGAAGAAGGTTCCGCCTGTTGCTTCAGAAATTGCTGTTAACGCCTCTTCGTCAAGCTTAGTGAAGCCAGCTCCTACAAATTGGCCTCCTTCTTCGGTTCCTACTCCTACTGTGTGTACAGGCACCTTTGAGTCTCTTGCATAGTAAACTGCTTCCTCAATCTGGGTTCCGACAGTTGACCTGCCATCTGTAACCAACACAACTGCACCAGGCTCCCCGGATGCAACTATCAGGTTCACAGAAGTTATAATTGCCTGGCCCAGGTCTGTTCCAGGGATTCTTGAGATTTCAAGAGAGTTGATAAGAAGCCCGAGCCGGTCATAATCAGTCGAGAGGGGAGAGATTATCAGTGAAGAGCCAGCAAAAGAAACCAGGCCCAGCTCAGATCTTATTTCCCTGACCCTGTTCAAGAAGAATTCTGAAAGCTGCTTTGCCAGCTGAAACCTGTTTGGTGGAAGGTCGTCTGCCAGCATAGAGCTGGAAGCATCAATTGCAAGAACATAATTTTGCTCTGAAACACTGCCCTCATACCAAAGAACAGGATTCGTCAGTGCAAAAACAAAGAACATAACTGCAAGAATTCTTACAAAGAGAATGTCAAAGTTAAGCGAAACCTTGTTCGTCTTAGTCGTGCTTTTCTCTTTGGAATAGACTACTCTCTTAAGCGCCTCAAAATTTGCAAAGGCAAATGCCTTTCTCTTTATCTTTGAAGAAATGAACAAATGCGTAAGGATTATCCAGGCTATCAGAACCAGAAGCCAAAGAAATTCCGCATTGTTTATTGCCAGATATGCCATTTTTGATTATCTTAAGCTGCTTTGCGAAAAAATGATATGATTTTCTTCTCAAAGGGCTCTGTTGTCTTTAGCTCCAGGAAGTTTCCCCTTAAAAGCTTTATGTTATGAATAATATCCTCTTTTATTGCAATCGCGTTCCTGTTGAACCTTTCTTTGAACTCTCTTGTGTTAAAGAGCACAGTTTCATTTGAGTAGGGGTCGGAGACCGAGACTTCCTGCAGCTCATCTGGGAGTTCCTCGTCCCTGGGGTCTCTTATCATTATTGCAAAAAGGTCGCACTTTGAGGTAAGCCCGGCCAGCAAAGTCCTCCAGTTATCAGGCAACCCGATAAAGTCTGAGACTATAATCACTATGCCTTCCCTCTTCATAACTGAATTAACTACGCTGATTGCAGCTTTAAGGTCAAACTGGCCGTCATAGTGCTTGGGGTTTGACAGAGTGTGCACAATTTTACCAAACTGGGCTTTTCCCTGCTTTGGCTTAATCATAGCCTTTACGCTGTCATTAAACATAACCAGGCCTACATTGTCCCCTACCTGAATTGAAGCAAAGGCAATGCTTGCTATCGCCTCTGCTGCATACTCGCACTTAAGCTGGTCTGTTGAAGAAAAGCACATGCTTGCGCTTGTGTCAAAGAGGATGAATACATCCAGGTTCCTCTCTTCGAGAAAAACCTTAATCAGAAGGTCCTGGGCCCTCAGGCTTGCCTTCCAGTCAATCTGGTTAGAGTCGTCCATAACTTCGTATTTCCTGTAACCATCAAAATCCAGGCCGCGCCCCTTAAAGAAGGTCCTGTAGCCTCCAGCCAGCTCACCGCTTACATTTTTCTTGCTGTAAACCTCAAGCTTCTTTACAAGCGGCTTAAGGTTTACTTTGAGCTCTGTTAGCATAAGAATCACTCACGGCACAGGTATCTTGTCCATTATCTCATCAATAATCTCAAAGGGCTTAATGCCTTCAGACTCTCCCTCAAAGTTTATGCCGATCCTGTGATTAAGAATGTGCCTTACAACTCTCTTGACATTGAATGGCGTAACAAAATTCTTGCCCAAGAGCAATGCATCCACCTTGCTGCTGATGTAAGTTGCGATGGAAGCCCTTGGAGATGAGCCATAGCTGATATATTTCCCGGTTTTAAGCTTATAGTTCCCTGGATTCCTCGTTGCATCCACTATCTTGACTATGTAATGCTTTACCTTATCATCTGTATAAACCTCTTTTACCTTGCTCTGTATGTCCATGATTAAAGATGACGAAAGAACTGGCTGAATGCTGTAATCCTCAAATTTCTTCGAAGTGATGTTTGTATCAAGAACCATCAGCTCCTCGTCGAATCCGGGATAAGAGATAAAAATCTTAAATAGAAACCTATCAAGCTGCGCCTCTGGAAGAGGGTATGTCCCAAGGCTTTCCAGCGGGTTTTCTGTAGCCAGCACAAAGAAAGGAACCGGCAGGGGAAATGTTTCCTTTCCGATTGTTGCCTGCTTCTCCTGCATAGACTCCAGAAGGGCTGACTGAACCTTTGGCGGAGCCCTGTTAATCTCATCTGCAAGGACTATGTTGCTGAACACCGGCCCTTTTAAAACATAGAAGCCTCTCTCTTTTTCGTATGTTGTAACTCCAATGATGTCTGTTGGCAGCAGGTCTGGCGTAAACTGAATCCTGGAAAATTTGCATCCAAGGACTGCAGCAATTGTACGTGCAAGAAGCGTCTTTCCTAAGCCCGGGACTCCTTCGATAAGAACAGAGCCGTTTGAGAACATACATGTTAGAAAGCTGTTTACAATCTCATCCTGGCCAATGAATATCTTTTTAATCTCTTTTTTGGCTGTATCAACCTGCTCTTTTATCTTTTTAGCTTCTTCAACCGGGAGAGTGTCTGCCATATTGATTTCACATCGAGCATCATATAAAAAATTCTTTATTAATCCCCTAGTTAAGAATAACTTTTTAAACTTAAAAAGCCTTATGGGAAAAATATGGCAAAGAAGCGGCTGTTTTCTCTTTTTGGCAAGAAGAAGGAAGAAGAAGAAACCCCTGCAAGCATCCTTCTCTCAGAGTTGAGGACTATTGAAAAACGGCTATCAAAAACCAAGGTTCACGAATCATGCATTAATTTTATTCATGCATTGAGAAGGTACTATTCTAAGATGCTCAAGGAAAGGTATTCTTTATCTTTTGAGGAAATAAACAATGAAATCAGGAAAAGCAGGGCCTTCTCAAGCAAGTTCAAGAAAGCCCTTGCTGAATATAACAACAAGGTCTCCAGCCTGGAATTCTCATCAAGCCAGCTCACCTCTACTGAATTAACTGAGTCAATAAACGAATTTATAAGGATTATCAACGAGATGGAAAATGAAAGAAAAGAAAAGCAGGCAGATGAGAAGAGCAGAAAGAAGCAAAGCAAAAAAAAGAAACGAAAATTCTTCTGGCAGAAAAACAGGACTAAACAGGGTATTGAAAAAATGATAATAAATGCTTACCTTCTGCTTGACCGGTCTGACCTGGAGGAAGCTGCAAAAGCTTACGAAAGAATAAAACGAGACTTCTCATATCTTGATGAAAAGGAAAAAGAATCAATAAAAGGAGACATCCTTGAGCTTTTCATTGACATAAAAAAAGAGATGAACAAAAGGAAGAGCAAGCAATAGCTTATATGCTGCTAAGATTAATCTGTTTATCCAAAAGAAATCTTATTCAGTTATTTTAGTTCTTTTTTAGGGAGGGTTATCCAGTATATCAATACTACAAGAAGCACAAAAGAAGCTGCAATAAGGAACATGATTATGAATGCATTGTTTTCCAATGAAAGCCTGATGTCTGTGGCTCTCCTGCTTACTGTTATATCCTGAGGCCTCTCCAGGGAAACTATGTACTTGCATGCTTCTGTAGCTGAGCGAAGAATCTCCTCAGCGCTATAGAGATTTCCTTGCTGGATCAGCCGCTCTGCCTCGTCAATCATCTCATAAAGCTCTGCACATTCCAGGTTTGCCCTAAGAAGGTCTTTAGTATATGTAACCTTGGTGTTGAGCTGGGTTGAGTTGTGCTCTCCTTTTTCAAGGGTAGCCATAATTATCTTTGCTGTGTCGTTGTAATGCGGCTCTTCAACATAAGCCTGAACCCAGACATCAAACTGGCCGTGGATGTTCTTTGCAGTAATAAAAAGCTCAGTCCTCTCCTGGTGCCCCGCCGGGATTAACTCAAAATCGTCTTTTGATAAAAGCAATTCTGCCTGCTCATGCGAGGAATTTGCAAAAAGCTTTATATTCTTAAGAGTATGATTCCCGTAATTGTCCAGAGTGATAGGAACAACAATTGTATCGTTCGGGTACATAGTAACTGATTCAGGAACCAAAAGGTTAAAGGAAATTAACTCAGGAATCTCCTTCTCAACAATTCTTTCTTCGTAGATTACTTCTGTTCTTGTCTGTATCTCGTACCTTATCTGAGTCCCAACATCAGAAGGCCTCTGCATAAAACTTAGGTTAAAGGCACATTGTGCATCCGCATCATATTCATCATGAACAAAAAGATTGATAATTACATCACCGGTGTAAAGTGTTGGAGAAGCTATATAAAGCCAATCGTTTGGAGGCCAAGTCCTGCCGGGAGGGTCAGTGTGAACAGAAACCGGAGAGCTGTTTGCTGGGCCTAAAGAGGTATTGTAATCAAAAGAAAGCAGGTTATCGGCATCTGGGTCATAAAAGAAATCATCCATAAAGACCCATTGTGACATGTTTGCTCCCTGAAGGAAGGTTTTTTTCCTAGGAGAATAACTAAAATGCGCTGATTCAAGCAGAGGGGAGTGGTTCTGGCAGGTTGTATGAAAGTTTACCCTGAAGTTCCAGTACTTCGGGGTTATATTATCGGGCATCTGCAGACCCTGATTCAGAGTATAATTTTCCGGAGACCAACTTGACCAGATAAGCTGGTTTATCATCTCCAAAGGTGGAGAATTTCGGCCGTAGCGGTATTGTATGCTTAAGTTGGTAAAGCAGGATGTCGAATTTTCCAGATATTCTGAGAAATTAGCACTCAGGATTACGGAAGGGTTAATAACATCCTCTGTCCTGAAGTAAATCGTTGGGAAAGTTAAATAGCCTGATTGGTAATAATTTCCAGAAGGGTTTCTTTCAAGGGCAAATTCGCCAGAAACCAGCATTTCTACATTATCCAGGATACTATTGTTAAGCCAATCCAAATCCATTGTTGAATTAAATACCCTTTTGCATCCAATAGGAAGCCTGTTTCGGTTAAGCACCTGAACTCTCCACTCTACTGAGCTGTTTTTTCCATATTCATCTGTTGCAACTGCTTTTATATAATGCTCTCCTGCATCATACCAGCCAGGGGTGAATGTGTAATTTTGGGAGGTCTCATTGCTTTCTTTTGCGAGCTGGTTATTAAGAAAAATCTCAACAATAAAATCATCTCCCTCAGGGTCAGAAACGTCAAAAGCTAATTCCAAAGTATCCTTTTCCAACAGAATAAGCGGCTCGCCGTCCGGATCAGCTGGAGAGAAGTTGCCAAAAACAGGCGGATGATTTTCAGGCCTGACTTCAATTGTAAGGTTCTCATAAACATAATGGGTCCCGTCAGTTATGTTCATCTCAATAATCCATGTGCCGTTGTCTAAAGGGGTAAAGCTTGCATTAAAGTAGGTCTCATAATAGGTTCCATGGTCTGACTTGCTGATTTCTTCAAGATTAAACAGGCTTGTGTCATTTAAAGTTATCCCAATTTCATCATCTTCCCTGTCATGTACATAAATATGAACTTCAGTTGGCTCATTAACCCAGGTAACAATGTTCAAGGTGCTGTTCTCAGGACTAACCTCGGGAGGGGTATTAACTTCAGTTATGTTCAGGATAACTTCAGTAGAGTTAAAATCGCCCCAGGGGTCTGTTACTGTAAGAGTAAAGTTTATTGTTCCTGGCCTCATATATGGTGTAAAGTTTATTCTTCCGAGTGTATGGTTTGTTGTCTCATTAAAAGTAGAAGTTATGTTAAAAATAGAAACATTTACGGAGAAGTTCAGTATGTCGTTTTCTGGGTCTCCTGCGGTAAATTCCATTATGCAAACACTATACTGCTCACACTCAAAGTAATCTTGAAGGTCAATAAAATAAGGAGGGCTGTTTCTTTCAACCAAAAACTCTACTATCTTTGTGTCGCACTCAATCGTGTGGTTATGGCGGTTTCCGTCGTCACAGACAGTTATGTTTACAATATGAAGCCCTTCATGCTCTTCTTCTACTTCGGAAATGTTTATGATTCCTTTCCTGTTCTGGGTTGAGATATTAAAAAACGTTGCATTATCAGTAAAGTTATGAATGTCATTATGGTCTAAGTCGGTAACGTTCGCCTCGTAATAATAAGGATAACCAATTCTTAGGGGATGAAAATCAGAGATCTCCAGTACTGGCGGGTTGTTTATGTCTATAACAGTTAAGTCAAAGGTGCATGAGCCCGACATGTCCCAAATGTCAGTTAGGTTTACTGTAATAGTATGAATTTCGTGAGCATGCTCATCCAGGGGCGTAAATTCTGCTCTGATGTGGGTGGAATTATGTATGCTAAATGAGAACCATGAATTATAAAAGGAGATCTCAACATCGTCCCCTTCGGGATCCAAATACCTGAAATCAATGGTTGTCATCTGATTTTCTGTTGTGGTAATGTCTCTACAGTCGAGTATTTGGGGAGGCTCATTCAGAAACACTGTAAGGTTGAATGTGGTTGAAGAGTTGAAGGGGCCTTCTCCGTCCGTCCTGTGCCCATCATCTGTTGCGGTTATGTTTATCCTGATTATTGATTGGGTGTTTGCCCCTTGGAGCTCCGGAGTAAAGCTTATGTTTCCCGTGCTTGTGTCAAAACCCACGCTTCCAGGCTCTACTTCATCGCTGTCATATTGCAGGGAGTAATCAAAACTCATATTAAATCCATCTGGATGAAACGCAGAAATCAGGTACTCAAACAAGTATCCCGAAGCTATCATCTGGCTTGTTGAGTTCAATATGGGAGCGTCAGGAATGTTTTCCACAATTATCCATAAGTTCCCAGTAACTAGGGAGTCTGCCTTGGTATCGGTTGCTGTGAAATTAACTGTGAAGTTGCCAAAGTAATACTCAGTTGTGTTTATCGTTATATTGCCGCTTGCCTGATCAACCAGCACAAAAGGGTGATGGCTTATGTATGTTATGTTATCATCCTGATCACTGCACTCAATAACATCAGGGTCTATGATGTAATCATTGAGATTCAGGACATTTATGTGGTCTGTGCTCCAGTCCTTTGTCTCATTGATTGTAATGTTGTGGGGAAAAGACGCATTCTGGTGTGGAGGCCTGTTGACATCCTCAACATCAACGAGCCAATAATGTATTTCGGATTCTCCTTCTTTATCTGTAACATTCACAGAAACATTCCATAGCCCAGAGTCGCAGAAGCCTGGAGAAAATGTAAAGCTTGAAATATTTGTCCGGCTGGCTCCTGATGTATAATTAAGCTCTGTGTCAAGATACCAATTGTATGTAAGCGTCTCATTGTAGAAGTTAGGGTTAACAAGCAGGTCGGGGTCATATACTGTTATGTTGAAGCTTGTGGAATTGCCCTCTTTCAGTGAGACATTTGCGGGCGGGTCTATTTCCGGGGAGTAACCTATTATTTCTGGCGGGACGTTGATGTTCAGTATTGAGAAATTAACGCTGTCTGAGTCTACCCAGCCCCGAGGATAATTACAAGCATCATGAGCATAAAAAGTAACCATATGCATTCCAACATCCTGCTTTCTGAGATTTGTAAGGTTCAGGTAACCGCTGTAGTTCAAAACATTAGGTTCTGTTAGTTTATCCCAAGACCCTTCTGCCAAAACTAGAACTGGATCACCGTCAGGGTCAACATAGCCAATCTGGTGAGTGAAGCTTTCATTAACATACAAGGTGATTACTCCTCCGAAAAAAGAGTCGTTGAAATAAGGTAATTGGTTAGGCTCTGTACATTCACCGAGATATTCTCCCTTTGTAAGATGCCCGGTAATCATATCCCTGCCGGGGCTCAGGCTGAAGAAATCAACTATCTGTAGCTTTGTATCTATAGGAAGGGTATAAGTATACACATAAACTAATGCAAGAATACCCACTATCAGCGAGTAAAGCCTTAATTTATTCATTTTTGCCTGTTCTTCCTCATCATCTCTTTAAGCATTCTTGCCCTTGGGGCGATTCTGGGGTATACCTTAATCCTGTTCCACCATCTTAGCTGTTTATATAATTTTTGTATGTTTTCGTATGCCTGAAGCGCATTTTTAAGCTTTTTTGTTTCAACATAGCCTGAAAAGAGGTAAGTTTCCCTTATTATATTGTAAAGGAGCCTTGACTCTGCCAAGCTTCTTGCATTGGGTGCTGAAGACATCTTAACCCTAATAGCATCCAGTTCTTTCTCAACCTGAACCTTATAGAGCAGGTCCTTGCTCCTCATGACTATAAGCTTAAGCTTTACCAAGAGGTCTCTCAATCTTGCTTTAGAGACAGATTTGACATCTCCGGAATACTTAACCAGGCTAAGCTTTGTCAGGAATAGCTCTATAAGCATCTTGTCAGCTTCTCTGAGGCTGCTCTGGCTTGCCTTCTCGATTACCTCCTGCTCTGTGCTTCCCTCAGGGCAGGAAAACAAAAAGCCTGAAAACTTCTTGAATGTACTGTCTATCCTGGAAAGAATAACATCCCTTTTGCCTTTTTCGAAATACTTCTCAAGATTGCTTAATTTGACCATGATTTCGGTGTAAAGGTTGAATTCCTTGAAAGTCGGAAGGGTTAGCGCATTCAGCATTTTGTCAAATGCCTTAGACAAAAAGAGGGCGACTTTTGGGATTTTTGAAGCTGCGATTAAAAGAATTGATGCTGCAAGAAATGCCAGGGCGCCAAATATAAGGAACTCGTTGAGGTGGTTTATCAACATGCTCCTCACAATGCCCGGCCTTTGCTCGTCAACACATGGTGGGCAAGGACCGCCGCAGTCTATGCCTTCTTCGCAAAGTATATTGCCGTCTGGCATAATGTGGCAGTTCTGTATTCCGTCATAGCATGTTGGGCAGGGCGGGCAAGGGCCGCCGCAGTCTATGCCTTCTTCGCCCTGGTTTTTGATTCCATCATTACAGCTTGGGCAGGGCGAGCAAGGGCCGCCGCAATCAACTCCTAATTCTCCCTGGTTTTTCAGGCCGTCATAACAGGTCGGGGTATAAAAGCAGAACCTCCATTCTGGCGGCTTATTAAAAGTAGTATTGCAGCTTTCCATGTCAACACAAGTCCTTAGCTGTATTTCAGAAGGAAGGCAGGGTCCCCATTCTGTGCAGTTCCACTTCTCCTGGCACCTTTCTAAGAAGAGCTCTTCTCCATAGAGGCCATCATCTTCATCAAATTCCTTTGTTTCTTCTTTCTCGAAAGGGATAACAGTAAGGTTTACAGGGTTAGATGTAGCATATGCCCCCCAGGGATCAGTTGCCGTAAAATATACTGTAACAGTACCCGAAAAATCATCATCTGAAATCAATTCTACTAAAGACGTTTCCTGGTTTATGTATACCAATATCGGGGCAGGGTTGGTAACAGAAAAAGTCATCTTCTCGCCATCTGGCTCAAAGAAGTACCAGTCAAGGTGAAAAGGGGAGTATTGCCTCCCCTGGAGCCAGGTAACATCCGGTATAGGGTGTATATGAAGAGGGCGCCTGTTAGTAATATTAACGGCTGTTTGACCAGAAAAGCTCGAGAAGAGGTTTCCTTCTATAAGACCACAGTTAATGGAAACCACATAATCTCCAGGCCATTCGAAACTGTGTGGAATCTCTGCAATAATGTGCTCAGTGCAATTAAAACCAAGAGTATCGCAAACTGTTAAGTTTCTTATCATATCCGAAGTGTTCAGGGTTATGTTCTGCTGGGTCCCATCACCCCAATTTACAAAGCACTCATAATGATTAGTAAGCGGTTGAAGCTCAGACGATGTTTTGTTTTTGAATGCAACAGAAATAAAAGCCAGAGGAGTATCATTATTATATCTTATCTTCCTGTTTGAGCTGCCAATTGAAAACTGCTTTTTGATACTCTCTGAAAAGTTCGTTGAATTCGTTTCAAGGGGTTGAGTCTCTGACCAGAAAGCCACATCAACAGGATATGGGTCAACATAGAATTGAAATCCGTCTTGTCTAAAGGGAACATCTGGATCTGCATCAGAAGCATTGCATTCTGCCCGGGCAAGGTAGGACCCAATGCCAAAAGAACTTGAGGATACATTTATCCAATGGTCTATAAAAGAGTAATGACGAGCCTCATAATAAACTGCTCTTGAAATGTTCAAGTCCATACCATAACGAGCAATCTCTCTCTCACCGTCATCTCTGTCTATTATTGCTAGAGAGCAATTTACCTTGCTGAAGTTGATAAATTCACCTGAAACAGTATAATTCGTATGGAAAAAAATATCTTGCTCTAAAACGAAATTCTGATTAATATAATATTCTTCGGACTCTTCATCTTTTGAATATACATTTAGTCGAACACTCGCACCAAGAATTCTTAAGAACTCAAAATTTCCTGGAGCATAAAGTTGATACGAAACTGTATTCTCATCAGTATTATGATCAATCAGCTCACAGCCGTCTTCAGGACCATCGCAATACACTCCATTTTTATACATCATAGGAACTGGCCAGGTAAAATTGAAGAACGTTACAAAGATTGGCCTATGAAAACAATAAAGATGATTCGGGCTAACTGCAAACCTTTTCTGATCAAATATAATGTGGGCATCCAGGTCTGCATCATCAAAATTCCAGTAACCGCCAAACTCAAGCCTGCCTACATCCTCTTTAAAAAGAGTGATGTCGCTTATTCTTACCCAACTAGAAAAAGCATCTAAGTCGGTTGAGTTCTCGTTCCTGAACTGCTCCCATCTTGGAGGGCTATCAAAGTTATTAATGGATAGTTCATCGCGAAAAGCAGAATATCTCTTAATACATGAACTTCTATTGGTGTGCAAATTATATTCTAAACTATAAAAACAATTTCTCTCCGGGTAATCTATAGTGTTAAGATGATAAAGGAACTGGGCCATTCCTTCCCCTAATACATTCATTGTTGCTTTATTGTTAAAATGAAGCCCGCCCGTTCTATCGGTCAGTGTATAGTAGACAGTTACATTCTCTGAAGAAATATAATTTGACACATTGACCTGTACGGTTTCAATCCCTGAAAGGACCTGTCCTTCCTGTATATTAAAGGTATGGGAAACTCTCTCAATAGAAAGATCTTCCACGCAGAAATGGATGTCGCCTACGCCTGTTTTAGTCAGCCTAGCGGAAAGAGCAGCCATATCAACTATCAGGCCAGCCTGGATTGCTGTTGAGACTGTAAAAACCAGGATGCCTAATAAAACCAGGAGATTTCTACTGTTATCCATTCAGGCTAAACTTTAAAAATAAAGTATTTAAAAGTTTCTATTTGGGAATAAAAAACAATCAAAAACAAAAGAGGAAAGGGGAACAAAATAGGCAAAGCTAATAAAGAGCCTTTTCTCGGGATGTGATTTAGGCATGAAAAAGGTAATTTCGGCTGAAAACATAGGGCTTGTGCTTAATGAGATTAAAACAGCGGTGAAGCCTTTTGAGGTTCCTGCTGTAAGCCACTTCAATAGGAGCCCTTTTCATGTGCTTTTTAGCTGCATTCTTAGCCTAAGGACTAAGGACAGGGTTACTATTGAGGCATCGAGGAGGCTTTTTGAGGCTGCGGATTCCTGCAGAAAGCTTATTGAGCTTGATGCAAAAGAGTTAGAGAAATTGATTTATCCTGTTGGCTTCTACAAGACAAAGGCTAAGAGAATTAAGGAGATTGCGGAGATTCTGGAAAAGAAAGGCTGCAAGGTGCCGGATTCTATGGAAAGGCTGCTTGAGCTTCCGGGGGTCGGGAGGAAAACAGCAAACCTGGTGATTGCTGAGGGGTTCGGGAGGCCTGCTATCTGCGTGGACACTCATGTGCACAGGATTAGCAACAGGATTGGGCTGATTAAGTCAAAAGGCCCTTTTGAGAGCGAGATGGAGCTGATGAAGGTGCTGCCTAAGAGGTGCTGGATTGAATACAATAAGCTGCTGGTTGCCTTTGGGCAGAACATATGCCTGCCTGTGAGCCCTTTCTGCTCAAGATGCCCTATAAAGGGCTTATGCCCTAGAATCAGTGTGAAGAAAAGCAGGTAAGCTGGCTTAACCAGGCGTTTGATATGGCCTGATATAGCTCAGCTTAAGGTGAGCCAAAAAGGCTGACTTCACCCTGGGAAATTATCCTGCCATCATTTGCTGACATCTTTAGGTTGTAAATTGTGTTGTCTGCCCTCATCATTGTTATTGTCCAAATTGGCTCTTTGATTGGCTGCTCTGTTGATAAAATCATAAGAAGCCTGGCAACCTTTAGCGAAAATCTCTTATTCAGGATTTCCATTACCTCTTCCTTAAATAGCTTTACCTTTTCTACATCAAGCGGGACCGGGATTTCCCCGGACATTGTCTCATCTTCTTCCCTGATTGAGTTGTTGTTGGTAATGCTTACTGTCTTGATTTTTTTCTCATCAGGGCTGTAAAAGCCTATCTCCTGGCTTTCTTTCTTTGAGTCAATGTTGTAAAATAAAAGATAAAGGTAGTAGCCTTTAAGCTCTTCCATTTCTGAGATTTCCTGTATTATTTCTGAAATGCTCATTTTATCTTTTTGCCCTGCTTTTTTAAAGGAGTGCCGCGCCTTTCAGGGATGCCAGCTCATCTGCATCAAAAACTATGCCTATTTCACCAAAACCAAACTTTCTATTTAATTTTTTGGTTTCATTATTGAAAGATTTCAGCATGAGCGGCTCTGCATGTGCAACAGCGCCTCCGATTACTATGGTTTCGGGGTCGTAGAGAAGCCTTACATTATAGCAGGCGAGTGCAGCAAGCCTGCCTAGCTCTGTAAACAGGCTTTCTGCCCGGCATTTAGTGCTTTTTGAAGCATTCGAAGAAAGTGCCTGTGCTGCTTCAAGAAAAGAAGAAAATTTATGCTTTCTGGGCAACTGCCGGTAAGCCTGCTCAAGGGTTGAGCCTCCTAATGTGATATGGGCGAGCTCGCAGGCATCGCTTCTTCCGCGGAAGGGCTTTTTGGATATGGTGAGGCCGCAGCCTATGCCTGTCCCAAGAGTCAGGGCTGAAACTATCCTGAATTTTTTTGCCTTTCCTGAAATTGCGTGGTAGAGGGCAAAACAGGATGCATCGTTCTCAAAGAAGACCTTTGTGCTGTATCTTTTTCTTAGCTCTTCAACTATCTTAAAGCCTGCCGGCTTTAGGTTGGATGGCTTTTTAAGGATGCCTTTTGAGTAGTCTGCCGGGCCTGCGCAGGAAATTTTTATTGCGTGGATTTGTTTTTTTTTGCTGGCAGGGCTCTTAAGTTCCTTGTCCAGCTCAAAGAAAAGCTGCTGCCTAAGGCTTTTTGTCTTAAGCTTTCTAACTGAAACCAGGTTCTTGCCTGAAAACTTTCCAAGAAAAATCTTTGTGCCGCCTATGTCAAGTGCAATGCTCCTGCTCATACAAATCTCCTTGAGCTGTAATCTTTAAGAACTTTGCTGTAATCAAGCGGGTCTTCCTTTTCTGAGAGCTCTATTGAGAGGAAAAACCCAAGAAGCGATGAAAGAAGCACCTTATAGATTGCAAACTCTCCTTTAAGCACCATCTGGGTTGAGTTAAACGGAAGGACCTCCCGGATTACCTTAAGCTTTCTTTTCAGTATGTTTGAATCAGTGTCTGAAATAAAGAAAAGCACAAAAGAGTCTTTTGAGAGTGAACTCAGCCTGAAATAAAGCGAGTCAATGATTCTGTCCAGTGAAGCTGGGATTCCTGCATACCTTGTTATGAATATTCTCCATGCTTCTGCAAGTGGGTATGCCTCTTCTGATGAGAGCAGCAAAATGTTTTTCTGCCACATCTTCTCATGAAAGCTGCTTACGCTTGCTGAGAAGTCCATCTTTGAAATGAATGAAGACAAGGATTCTGATGGGAATGTTGAGACCAGCCCAAGGTCAAAAAATGCCCTTGCTGCTATAAGGAACTGGGAGAAAAAGGTAAGCTCCGGATACTTCAACTCAGGCATTTTTACGAAAAGGCTCTCGTTTATCCTGCAAAGCTCCTCAAACTTCTGGTTTCTGGAGAATACGAGAATTTTGCTTCCTGATCGGACAAAGCTCCTGTACAAGTCCTGATCGTCTTCGTTGCCCTCATCAGCAAAGAGCACGACTAACTTGTCTTTCGCTGCTTGGTTCGTGCCGGAAACCTGCACTTCTACTAGCCTTGAAAGCATCAATCCCGGGATTCTGTTAAGCCCATAGCCTGTAAACCTGGCTTTTGCTGGCTTTTCTCCCATTGATACTGGGGAAAACCTAAACTCAAGTGACTCTCTCAGAACATTCAAAACCCTGCCCAGCTCATATTTCATAAAAGTGTTAAAAACACCTAAATATTTAAAGTTTATCACTTTTGAAGGGAAAATAAAAGGAATTGGCTTTTCGCTATTAAAAAAAGAACAAGAATTGGGGGTTTTCTCTTTTGGGTAAAAACAAAGTTTATAAATAAAATCAGATTTTAAGCGAGTGGATGACAAAGATAAAGAGGCTGATTATGCATGGGTTTAAGACCTTTGGGAAAAGAACCGTGCTAGAGTTCGGAGATACTTTCAACACAATTATCGGGCCAAACGGCTCTGGAAAATCAAATGTGATTGATGCTGTATGCTTTGTTCTTGGAAGAAGCAGTGCTAAGAGCATGAGAGCTGAAAACCTATCTGCCCTGGTTTACAATGGGGGCAAGAAAGGCAAGGCTGCAAAGGAGGCTGAGGTCAGCATTGTCTTTGACAATTCTGACAGAATCTTTCCTGTTGATGCTGATGAGGTTAAGGTAAGCAGGCTGGTTAAGAGCGCGGGAAACAGCGTTTACAGGGTTAATGACAAAACGAAAACCAGGCAGGAGGTTCTTACAATTCTTTCTGCTGCAAGGATTGACCCAGATGGTTACAATATTGTGCTTCAGGATGACATCAGCAGCTTTATCAGCATGTCAAGCGTTAACAAAAGGATGATCCTGGAAGAGGCTGCTGGAATCTCTGTTTATAGGGAAAGGAAGGAAAAAGCTGAGCAGGAGCTTCTGAATGTTGAGCAGAGAACAAAGGACGCACAGATAATTCTTGAGGAAAGAAAGCAGTACATGGATGAGCTCAGAAAGGACAGGGAAGAGGCACTGAAGTTCAAGGAAGCGTCATCTGAAATAGAGAGGCTTAAGTTTAGCCTGCTTGTGAAAGAGAAAGAGAAGAAGGCTGCTGAGCTTTCCCAGGCGTCTGAAAAGGTTGCTGGCAGTGAGGAAAAAATCAGGAAAAAGAATGAGGAGATTAAAGGCCTCAAAGAGAATATTGCAAAGAATAAGGAGGAAATCAGGAAGATTACTAAAACCATTGAAGACAAGGGAGAGAAAGAGCAGGTTGAGATGAACAGGGAGCTCGAGCAGAAAAGGATTGAAATGGCTACCATGGTTTCCGAGCAGAACAATTTCAATGAGCAGCTTAGGAACATTCAGTCTAAGAAGGAGAATGTTCTATCGTCACTAAAAGAGATTCAGGAAAATATCAAAAGCCTTGAGGGAAAGAGAAAAGAGGTCTCTGGGCTGCTTGATAGGGAGAAGGCAAACAAAGAGAAGGCAGAGTCTGACATTAAGAGGTTTAACGAAAAGCTGAACCTTGGCTCACTTGACGAGATTAACAAAGAAATCGAAAGCATTGATGCAGAAACGGAAGAGAAAAGCCAGGAGATCCAGTCTCTGAGAGAGAAGCAGCAGTCTTTCATCAGGGAAAAGGACAGGCTTGAGATGGAGCTTGAGGGAATTGATTCCAGGATTGCCAAGATGAAGCAGATTGAGAAGCAGCACAAGGAAGAGATTGATGAGATTAAGAAGCTGAAAGAGGAGTTCAAAAAGGATACAATGGAGCTTGCAGGGCTGCTAAATGAGGATTCTATGATTGCAAACAAGCTGATTAAGCTTAGAAAAACCCTTGTTGAGTTGAAGGAGAAAGAGGTCAAGCTTAACATAAAGGACAGGGAAAGGGAGGAGTTGCTTAGCAGAAACATCGCAATAAAAAAGATAATGGAGCTTAAGCAGCAGAAGCCGGGAATTTATGGAACAGTGGCTGAGCTTGGCTCTGCAAACATGGAGCATGAGCTTGCGCTGAGCATTGCTGCTGGCTCAAGGATGAATCAGATTGTGGTTGAAAATGACCAGGTTGCTGCTGAATGCATTAGGTTTCTTAAAGAAAACAAGCTGGGAACCGCCTCTTTTATTCCGCTAAACAAGATTAAGTCGCATGGAATCAGCCAGCAGGCTAAGGAAGCTGTTGCAAAGGCTCAGGGTGTTGTAGGGCCTGCACTTGACCTGATTAGGTTTGACAATAAATTCAGGAAGGCTTTTGAGTATGTTTTTGGCGGCACACTTGTTGTGGATAATATTGATACTGCAAGAAAGATAGGAATTGGAAATGTGAGAATGGTAACTCTTGAGGGTGACCTTGCTGAGGCTTCTGGCGTGATGTTTGGCGGGCATGTTTCAAAGGGCAAGGCTGCTGCCAGGTTCAAGGATGAGAATGCCAGGAGCGAGCTTGATGCGCTTGTTAAGGAGATTAATGATGCGTCTGGCCTGATTAGCTCGATGGAAAGCAGAAAGGGCGAGATTGGGGAGAAGATTGACCAGCTAAGGGCAAAAAAGGCTGAGCTGGAAGGAGAGATTATCAAAAGGGAAAAAAGCCTTTACATCCAGGACTCTGACTTAAGTGCAAGCGCTGAGGAAAAGGAAAGGATTGGAAAGGAAGTAAGAAACCTTGATGAGATGATAGCAAAAAACCAGGCAAGCATTTCGAGCCTGCTTAAGGAGATAACTGAGCTTAAGGGAAAGAAGCAGCAACTCAGGGATAAGCTTTCTGAGATTAGCGACCCTTCAAAGCTTGCTGAGCTAAGGGCATATGAAGAGAGCAGAAAAGGGATTAATGAGAGGATTGCGGGCCTTGAGTCTGAATTAAGCAGGATAGACACCAAGCTAGAGGTGCTTCAGCATGACAAGAAGTCTTCTGATGCCATAATGGAAGACCTGGATAAGCAAAAGCAGGAGTTTGAAAAGAAGCTTGAAGGCATTCAGGCAGGATTGAAGTCTCTTAAAGAGGAAATCAGCAAGAAAGAAGAGATTGTGAAAAAATTCTTCTCTGAGTTCAAGGAGCTAATTGAAAAGAGAAACAGGCTTGAGAATGAAAATCAGGAGCATGACAATAAGGCTATTCTGCTGGATACTGAAACAAGGGAGATTGAGAAGTCTATCAGCAACATAAGATACAAAGAGGCTCAGCTTAAGACCGAGATTGAAACTCTTGATGAGGAAATGAAGCAGTACAAAGACCTTGAGCCTGTTGGCCTGGGTGAAAGGCAGATAAAAACCAGGCTTGCTGAGCTGGAGCAGGCTATTGCATCCATCGGCGCGGTTAACATGAGGGCGATTGAGGTGTTTGAGCAGGCTGAGAAGGAGTTTAATGAGCTGGTTGAAAGGATTGCAAAGCTTAGCAAGGAGAGGGAAGATGTGCTTGACCTTATTGGCGAGATTGAAAGCAAGAGAAAAGAAAAGTTTCTTAAGACATTTGAGAGCATAAACAACTCATTCCAGGCAATTTTCCAGAAGCTTGCTCCTAAGGGCGAGGCATTTCTTGAGATGGAAAACCCGGAAGAGCCATTTGAGGGAGGGCTTAAAATCAAGGTTAGGCTCAATAAATCAAGGTTTATTGAGCTGAGAAGCCTGTCTGGCGGTGAGAAAACCCTTACTTCGCTTTCGTTCATCTTTGCGCTGCAGGACTATGAGCCTTCAACGTTTTATGTGTTTGACGAGGTTGACTCGGCTCTTGACAAGGTCAATTCCAGGGAGCTGGCTGGCTGGATAAAGGAGTACAGCAAAAAGGCGCAGTATGTTGTGATTAGCCATAATGACGAAGTCCTGAGCGGTGCTGATTACCTGTATGGAGTAAGCATGGATAAGGAAGTCAACTTAAGCAAGATAATATCCCTGAAGGTTGAAGGTGAGGTACTCAAAGCCTGATAATAATCAACTTGCAATTCAGCTAGCTTTTTGGCATGGAATGCAAGACATTATTTATGCCTTCACAGGTTTTTTCCCAGGAGAAGTTTTCTTCAACCGCTTTTCTTGCTTTTCTTCCGATTTCTTCCCTGAGCACCCTGTCCCTGCCTAGCTTCTGAAGAATTTTTGATATCGAGTAAGAATCCTTGAAATCCACGAGAAACCCGTTTTTTCCGTTGGATATTATTTTTGTCGAAACGCCAACTTTTGTGGATATTACTGGAATGCCTGAAGCCATTGCTTCCAGGATTGTCAGGCCGGTTGTCTCTGTAAGCGAAGTGGAGCAGAAAACATCCATTGCAGAGTAATATTTCCTTACATCGTCCTGCCTGCCAACAAAAACAACATTTCTTGATTTTGAGAACCTTTCTTCAAGGAGCTTAATTCCTGAGCCAACAACAAGAAGCCTGGCTTCCTTGTTCTTAACAAGAAAAAGCCTGAAAGCCCTTAGCAATGTCATCGGGTCTTTCTCCAGAGCAAGCCTTCCGCAAAAGCCAACAACAAGACAGTCTTTCAGCCCGAGTTCCTCTTTTGCCTTGCTCTTGTTCTCTGGCGGCCTGAAGAAGTCAGTCTTTACTCCCAGCCGGACTATGGTTTTTGGGGAGAGAATCCTGTTTCTGGACATGATTGAGGCTACTTCCTCGGTTGGGACTATAAGCATATCTGTAAGGTTGTAGAGCAAGGTTACAATTGGCTTGGTTATAAAGTAAACGAGCTTTTTCTTGGCCTTTCCTGCAATGCTCTTTGAAAAGAGCTCCCATTCTATTGAATGCACAAAGGAAGCCAGGCTTTTTCTCAGGAGTTTTGAAAAAATAATTGACTGAATTCCCAAAGGCCCAAGGGTGTTTGTGAATACAATGTCTGCCTTTTTCACAAGCTTTCTTAATTTTAGTGTTTTTAGCTTTGGGGGCTGGTAGTCTGAGTATGTCTTTTTTGAGAGTGGGATTCGTTCAATTTTCACTCGCTCAAGGTTTTTGTAAGAAGGAATTTTTCCGAAATCCGGAATTAAAAGGGTTATTGAGAAATCGTCCTTAAGGTAAGGCAGAAGCTCATAAAGGAACCTTGAAACTCCGTCCCATCTTGGAAGGAAAGAGTCGCTTACAATAAGTAGTTTGGGCTTCATTTTCAATGGTTTTAGTATGCCTTGTACAGGACTTCTGCATACTTTGAGTGGTTCTTTAGGCCGTTGATAAAGTCCCTTAGGAATGTTGGCAAGATAAGGATTAAAAAGGATAGCTTCTGGCTTTTGAACATTTTCAGGGCTTCAACTTTTTTATGAAAAAATTCGGATGTGTCAACGTAGATTTTAGGGAGGCCTGACTTTTTCAAGTTGAACAGGGTCCATACATCAAAGCAGAAAATTTCACCTTTGAAATTGTGCTTTTCTGCTGCTGAGAGCACACACTTATAAACCTCCCTGTGGTCTTGGAGGGGATCATCTGGGCTATGCGTCAGTATTCTGTCTGGCCTGAACTTTCTTATGAGCTTCAAAAGCCTTTCCTCTGTGTTTTTTTTAGGAATTTCTTTTTGGAACTGTCCGTCTTTTAATCCCAGAAAAATCAGGTCTTTGCCATTAAGGAGGGCATTTACTTCTTTTGCTTCCTTTACCCGTGCTTTTGCTGTTACCTTTTTTTTGAACATCGGATGGCTTTTTTCCCCAAAAGAGAAAATTATTGTGTAAATCTCTGTCTCATCTGAGCTATACTTAAAAAGGGTTCCTCCTGGGCCAAAGATCTGGTCATCTGAGTGTGCGCAAGCCACTAAAACTCTTTTCATTTTTTCTTTTTCCTTTTTGGCTTTTTCCCTTTTATTATTTTAGGGCTTATTAGCAGCATTTGCTTAACCGCCTAGCCTATTGTGTCTAAAAAGCTATGCGCATTAAGCAGGTTTTCAACTACGTCAAACTGCTTGTCATTTATCGCTCTTTTTAAATATGTCGAAAGGAACTGCTTTTCCTGGTTTTTCACTCTTGCAGTCTTATCTGCAACTATGAGCGGGTAGGGGTAGCCAAGAAAGGCAGAATGGGTTGAAAGGGGCAGCAGGCTTGAAAGGGATGAGGGGTCGTCTTCTAGTGTATCTATGCGAAAGCAGAGCTTTGACTTTCTGTGAAGCCTTGCGAAGAATACATTTGCTTTTGGGGAAAATGTGCTTTCTGCTATCTGAATGCCCCATTCGCTTTCAGGTGAGTCTGACATCAGAAGCGAAGGGAGGTGCCTGCCTGACTCTGTAAAAAGCGAGCTTGTTTTTGATATTCCAAAAACCATAAGTGAATTTGAAGCAGATATTGCAGAGAGCTTTTTAATCAAAGGTAGAGATTGGCTGTCATACAATGGGCCGTCAGCCAGGATAAACGAGTTTTTGGCTTTGCCTGCCTCCTGCAGGCACAGGTTTAGCTCTATGCTCCTCCGGACTGCATTTATTGATTCCCTCATCTTTGAAAAAACTTGGGAGCTGTCTGCTTCGTAGGTGAAGCCATAGGAGCCATCAGAAATCCCGGAAAGGCCTTTTGAGTCGAAAACTAATGCTTTTATGGCCAGCTCGTCCTTTCCATACGCAAACTTGTCAAGATAGGCTAGCACAAAGCCTGAATATGACTTTGCCTCTTTTATTTTTCCATCTGAGAACAGGCAAAAGGAAACCCTTATGAAGTCAAGGGCAAAAGACTCTCCTTCAAGCAGGGGCTGGTTTCCCCCATCAACTGCAAGAGCGGCTTTGTAAGCCTTCGTGTCTTTTTGTGATAGAGTGAAGAAGGAATCTTTGCTGAAAGCAACCGGGCCAAAGCCTTCAAAGGACCGCGCTCTTTCCTCTTTGCCGATTTTGCTTTTTGCTCCTGCCCTAGCTCCAAGCTCTTCCAAAAGCTCTTTGTTAAATAGCATCATCAATGAAAAGAAAGGGCTAATTTAAAAAGATTTTTGCGAAAGTATTTATATAAGCTTAGCAGGAAAGGCTGTATGCCTCTTGAAACCTTCAGGATAAAATTTGACGGCATCTTTGACTTTGATGAGGTTTACAATGCGATGAATGACTGGCTTACTGAGAGAGAGTATGAGGTAAAGGAAACCAAGTACAAAAACAAGCCGCCTGAGCTTGAGATCGCCTGGAAAACTGATAGGAAAATAACACATTATGTGAAGCAAAAAATTGATGTGGATTTTTATTTCTGGAATATGAAAGAAGTAGAGGTTATAAAGAGCAACACAAAAAAGAAGATGCTTAAGGCTAGGGTAAGGATTGAGGTTAAGCCAGATGTTGAGCTGGGGTACGAGGATTACCTTAAAGATAAAAGCGAATGGGAATCAACTCCTTTTTTAATAAAGCTAAAAGAATTCTTTAACAAATGGGTTCTTAAAAGGGATATTGACATGCTATATGAGGGCCAGGCTTATTATGATGCGGTTCATTTCGTAGATTTTATAAAACATAAGCTTAACATGAAGTTAGACAAGGGTGTATTCTGATGGCTGAGAAGAGCATTGTGGCAGAGAAAAGCTCAATATCCTACAAGGGCTTTTTTGAGGCAAAGCAGCTTTTTCTTGTGATAGACAGGTGGCTTAAGGATAATGGGTATGAAAAATCTGAAAAAAGCGCTTTCCAGAAGAATAATGAAACAAAAACATTTGCAAAGCATGAGCTTGAGCCTTTCAAGAAGATAAGCGACTATGCCAAGTTTATCATAAAAATTGAGGTTGTGCTCTCTGATGTAGAGAATGTCCTGATTGAGAAGGAAGGGCAAAAGCTTGCTGTTGAGAAGGGCAATATAAAATGCAGCTTTGCTGGTGTGCTTGAAACAGATTACCAGAACCGGTGGGATGCTAAGCCTATTTACTTTTTTATGAAGACTGTGTTTGATAAGATTATATTCAAGAGAGAGCAGTCTAATTTTGCCTCTGAGCTTAATGCAGAGGTTAATGAGCTTAAGAATGAGGTAAGGAGCTTCCTTAACCTTTACAAGTTCTGATTTTGCTTTGGCTTCTTTTTTAGCTTCTTTAGAAATAATGCATTTGAGCTGGCTAGCTTATTGGGCGGCATAAGAAAGGATTTAAGTGACTCTGGGCTTATGCCTTCTGAGATAAGGAGATTCTTTTTGTTTTTTATTCCTGATGCAAAACCGCCAATTCCTGATGAGGCGACTACCCTGTGGCAGGGCACGATAGGTGCGAAAGGGTTTTTGCTCATCGCAAAGCCTACCACTCTTGGGAGTGTGCCTGATACCGTTGCGATGCTTTTATAGGTGGCAAGCTTTCCTTTTGGTATAAGCCTTGCTGCTGTGTATATCTTTTCAAAATCTGTTTTTGGTGATAAACAAAGCTGCGATAAGAGAGCATAAAATGCCTGCTCTGAAGGCTTTTCCTTATAGGATTTAAGGGTTTTTCTGAGATTTTCCCTTAACACTACAAAGCCTCGCCTGCTGATTATTTGAAAGAGGGCTCCTTGGGTAAGGTACTGAAAAAACTGGGTGATATTCTTTGGCTTGCCTGAGTAATGGCACCTTTCAAAATCTATAAGCACAGGGCCTTTTTCTGAGATAATGATGTGCTTGGCAGGGTGGTGCATCTCTTCTTTGCTCAGGCTAAGCTGGTCAAGGGCAAAAAGCTGCTTTGCCACAGCGTATATTATGGAAAGGACCTTTATCCTGCTTTTTTCCTGCGAGGCAAACTCTTCAATCAGCTTGCCATAAATTCTCTCCATTTCAAGGCAGTCAAGCATGCTGTCATAGGAATATGCTTTTGGGCCAATGCCCTGCCTGTTGAGCAGCTGAAGGGTTTTGTACTCTCTATCCAGGGTTACCTTGCCCAGAGATAGCTTTATGCACCTGCTTTTTCCTAACGAGAATACAATGCTCCGCTTTCCTTTTGCAAATTGCTTTGCAGCCGGGTACTTTTCCTTTAGCTGTGCTATTTTATACTGTGTCTCACTGCTTGTAATTTTTTTCATTCTGCTTTGCCTTTTGTGCCCTATATACCAAGAGCTTCTCAAAAAAGAGGCTTTTTGTGCCGACGATATCAAATACCAGGCTTAACTTTTGCATCCTGAATTCAATCTCTTCTGGATATGAAAGGGTGCTTGCTATAAAAAGCAGTATGCCTGTGCTGTTAAGCCTTTGGAATGCCTGCCCTAAAAATTCTATTGTAAGCTCGTTTCCTTTCCTGCCTCCATGAAGTGCCTTGTCTCTAAACTCAGGGTCATCCGGAAGGTAAGGCGGGTTAAACAGAATCATATCGAATTTTTCCTCAGGGCTTATTGCTAAGAAGAGATTTGTTTGAATGCATCTTGCGTTTTCAAGCTGGGAAAGCCTTTTCGCTGCTTCTCTGGCTGATTCTTCATCCAGCTCTGCTGCTAGAAAGGTGCTTTCGGGATGCTCTGAGGCAAGCTTAAGGGTTATTTCGCCTGTGCCTGAGCCCATCTCAAGAATTCTTCCTTCCCTGAAAAATCGCTTTGCAGAGCCAAGCAACAATGCTGAATCATCGCTAAATTCATACTTCATAAGAAAAAGATAGAAAATAAAAAAATAAAAAGCTTTTGAAAGCTAGAAAGGCTTACTTCCTTCCCCTGGCCATCTTGGCCCTGGAGATGTTTCCATTCTTGTCTACGTAGTACAGAAAGCCGGACTCTTTTGTGATTCCTGCCTTAAACACTACCTCTTTCTTCTTCCTAGACTTGCTCTTTCCTCTGGCCATCTCAACTCTGGAGATGTTTCCGTTCTTGTCTACAAAATACAAGAAGCCAGGCTCTTTTTTTACTCCTGCTTTAAAAACAACTTGTCCCATTTTTTTACCTCTAAAACCGTCTGAAGCGTTTAGGAGGAGGTATTATTTAAACTTTGTGTTTTATTCGAGGGAAAACAGTGTAAAAAGGGCTATAAAAAAGGCTATTTCCTGGCTGACTTTGGTTACTTGAGCTTTTCATCTGCTAATGCCAGGTACTCCTTGATTCTTTCAATAGTTGGCTCAATAAGTATTCTCTCGATTTTTGACTCAAAGATTTCTGAGAGGGAGAGATTTTCACGGATTTTGTAAAGCTTATCTGCCCTTTCGATTATCTGCAGCTCTCTTAGCTTCCTTAGCTGCCTTGTGATGTTTGACGGGGTTATTCCAATCTGCGGCCTCTTAAACATTTTTCTTGCCCTGTAAACTGCCTTTTCAAGTGAGCTAAGGTCAAAATTCTTTTTCCTTTTAAGAAAAACATAAAGGATGTCCACTACCACGTCCCTTGAGTCTCCCGGGTTCAGGAGGCCTAGGCTTAGGCATACCCTTTTTACGAGCTCTCTCTCTGAAAGTGCGCCTGGCTTTTCATATCTTCTTAACACTACCTCTTGTATTGGCTTGTCAACAATTGCCTTTGCCATAACCTCAACAAAATGCCTTTAATAAATAAAGCTTTCTACTTGGCTTTACCTGGCTTTAGGTGCCGGAAAGAAGAACATTTATAAATGCTGAAAAAAGGCTTATGCATTGGTGTGCTCAATGAGGGGAAAGAGCTTAAGGGCGGAGATTCTTAGGATAATTGAAAGCAAGTGGCCTACTTACCCTACTGAGATCTGCAGGATTCTTGATATCAAGGAAAGCACTGCGAACATTTCCAAGATGATGTATCACATAAGAAAGCTTGAAGAGCAGGGCTCTGTGCGGGTCAAGAGAATAGACAGGGCAATGGTTGTATGGCCTGTTAAGATAGAAAAGCTAAGGGTCATCCATGAGCTTATTTCTGACTTCTAAACTTGCTTAATCACCGAAGTTGTCTGAGTCTGTAAGCTCATTAATCATGTCTGAGATCTCTTTCTCCTCTTTTCTGGTCTCAAGAAGGTAAGGAAAGATGCTTACAATAAATACTATTGTGGCTCCGCCAATTATGAAGCTGATTATCATCTTGTCCCTAAGCCCACCGGAATAAGCCATAACTGAGAGAAATATTGCTGCAAAGTACACCATAAATGAGCCTATAAGCACAAGCTTTGCCTTTTCCCTTGTGAGCTTGGCTTTCTCTACTTTAAGGCTTATGAACTGCTTTTCTGCATCAGTGATTCGCCTTGAGACTGCCCTTATTGTCTGCCTGATGCTTTTTTCTTTTTGTAATTTTCTCATTTACTCACCTTAAAGCTTTATTTTTGAGGCTTCTTTGCTGAACGCAATTCCTTTCCTAGTTATCTTGAAAGGTATTGGGCCGTCTTCATGGCCAGAGCGCCTCATTTTTATTATCCTGACTGTCCTGTCGTCGGGACCGCCAAAGCCTCCGTAGTGGAATGCAAATACAGAGTCTGCAACAAATTCCTCCACGCCGTATCTTGAATACATGTCTTTTTCTGACTGCATCTCGCTTGTCAGAAGCGTGGTTGAGGCGGATTTCTTGAAAAAGAAAGCTAGCTTGTAGAGCTCCTTCCTGACTTCGTAGGCATCTGCAAATGACATGCTCAAGGTTGAGATTGAGTCCACAACGACCCTTTCTGGTGAGAAAGAGACAATCTCTGACTCTATGCGCTGGTTTATTTCAGGCTCGTAAGGGTGTATGTAAACAAACCTAACCAGCCCTTTTTTTTCTAACTCACCAAAATCCCAGCCGAGCTCGGCAGCATCTTTTTTCAGGTCATCTATGTTTTCATCAAATGTTATGTAAAGGCCTTTTTCATTGAACTTGCTTGCTCCCATATACAAAAAGGCCATTGAGAAAATGCTTTTTCCGCTTCCGGGACCACCTGTTACCAGGTTTATTGAGTTTACAATAAGGCCGCCTTTTATTAAATCATCAAATCCTAAAATGCCTGTCTTCATTCGCTCTGCCATGCTCTCACTTAAATGCTCTTTGGAGGTTACATTTAAAAAGATTTCTCTTTTCACTGGAATTGTAAAACGAAAAAGGGAAAAATATTTAAACAAAATGCTTCCTACACAGGTTTATTGGTTTCTTCTGAAAAGAGGTTAAGAAATGATTAAGGAAGAAAATGTTCTTAAAACTGGCACAACAACTGTAGGCATAATCTGCAAGGATGGCGTAGTCCTTGGCTCTGACAAAAGGGCTACTGCCGGCTATCTTATTGCTGACAAAAAGGCTAAGAAGATTCACCAGATAGACAAAAACTTGGCTCTTACTATTGCCGGGTCGGTTTCTGATGCCCAGCTCCTGATTAAGCTGATAAAGGCAGAGATTAAGCTTTTTGCACTGAGGTGCCAAAGGGACCCAAGCGTGAGCGAGATTGCAAACCTGCTGGGGCTGATAGTTTACCAGAAGATTAGGTCATTTTCTGCAATTCCATCAATTACGCATTTTGTGCTTGGGGGAAAGGATCCAAAGGGGTATTCACTATATGACCTTTACCCGGACGGCTCTGTCTCGGAGCACAAAAACTTTATCTGTTCTGGTAGCGGAAGCGTGTTTGCCTATGGGATGCTTGAAAACGAGTATAAAGAGGGGCTTCTTGCCAAAGAAGGGGTTAAGCTTGCCTACAAGGCGCTCTATGGGGCTTTGAACAGGGACATAGGGTCTGGAAATGGAATAGAGATTGTAAGCGTAACAGATAGCGGCTTTAAGGTTGATGTTGACAAGGAGTTCAGCATAGAGAAGCCTGAATAAGCCCGGAAGCTAAGCTTGATAAAAAAGATTGGTTAAAAAATTTCTTTTGAGTGATTTTTGGAAAAAATGGATGAGGTTTATGTAAATGCCGAAGCTAGACATTATTAAAGAGATTTATGAAGTTGTTGAAAAGGAAAGGATAAGCAAGGCTTTTTTTGAGGGTGCGAATATTGTCCTTTATACTACTGACAGGAATTACCTGCTTGACCCCGGGGATGACATTAAAAGGGCTGTTGACATGCTCAAGAAAAGAATTGAGCTTAGGGCTGACCCAAGCATTCTTAAAAGCCAGAAAGAGGTTGAGAAAAGCATAAGGGACATGGTTCCTGAAGAAGCTGAAATAAAGGATATACTGTTTGATCCGGCGAGGTCTGTGGTTGTTATTGAGGCGCTTAAGCCGGGACTGGTTATTGGAAAGGAAGGCTCACTTTTAAAGCAAATTAAAGAGGAAACTCTTTGGATACCTAATGTGAGAAGGGCTCCGCCTGTCAAGTCAAAGATTGTGGATGACATAAGAAAAGTGCTCTTTATTGAGTCTGAGTACAGGAGGGATTTCTTAAATAAAGTCGGGCACAGGATTTACGATGGGTGGACAAGAAACAAAAGGGAAGAGTGGGTAAGGATGAGCTTTCTTGGTGGGGCCAGGCAGGTGGGAAAGAGCTGCCTGCTTCTGCAGACTCCGGAATCAAGGGTGTTGATTGACTGTGGCGTTGACATCACTGACTCAAGCAACGGGTACCCTTTCCTGGACTCTCCTGATTTTAAGATTGATGAGATTGATGCTGTGATAATCAGCCACTCTCACCTTGACCATGTTGGGTTTGTGCCATACCTGTTTAAGTTCGGCTACCGGGGCCCTGTGTATTGCACTGAGCCAACCAGGGATGTTTCTGCAATGCTGCTTATTGATTATATAAAAGTCATGATGGACAAGAGGAAAGACCCTATATTTTCCATGGATGACATTAAGGAGTTCATCAAGCACACTGTAACGCTTAATTATGAGGAGGTTTCTGACATTACTCCTGATATCAGGATAACGCTGTACAACGCCGGGCACATTCTTGGAAGCTCGATGGTTCACCTGCATATTGGAAACGGGCTTCACAATATCCTTTACACGGGAGACTTAAAGTATGCGAAAAGCCTGCTGCTTGACCAGGCAGAGACAAGGTTTCCCAGGCTTGAAACATTGATTATTGAAAGCACTTATGGCGGAAAAGACAATGTGCTTATGACTAAGAAAGAGAGCGAGGAGATGCTTATCTCGGCTGTGAAAGAAACCTTGAATAATGGCGGCAAGGTGCTTGTGCCTGTGCTTGGGTCTGGAAGGGCGCAGGAGGTTATGATGCTGATTGAAAAGGCAATGAGGGAGGGAAAATTGCCAATGCATCCTGTTTTTATTGATGGGATGGTCTGGGACATTACTGCGATTTACTCTGCCTATCCTGAGTTTTTCAACCCGCACTTAAGGAAGCTTATCTTTCATATGGACTTAAATCCTTTCCTTTCGGAAGTTTTCAGGCAGGTTGGCTCTGCCAAGGAAAGGCAGGAGGTTATTGATGGAGAGCCATGCATTGTGCTTGCAACGTCAGGAATGCTTGTCGGCGGCCCCAGTGTTGAATACCTTAAGAATTTCGGCGATAACCCTAAGAACTTGCTTCTGTTTGTTTCCTATCAAGGTGAGGGGTCTCTTGGAAGAAGGATACAGAACGGGGAAAGAGAGGTTGCCTTTGCATCTGGGGAGAACCGGCATGAAGTGCTCCAGCTAAAGACTAGGATTGTTACAATAGAGGGGCTCTCCGGGCATAGTGACAGAAAGCAGCTTATGGGCTTTGTCGGTGCACTGAACCCAAAGCCAAAAAAGGTTATTATTCTGCATGGTGAGGTGTCAAGGGCAATTGACCTTGCGAGCAGCCTGCACAAGGCTTACAGGATTGAAACTATGGTTCCAAGAAACCTTGATGCCATCAGGTTAAGGTAGCTAAGGCAAAAGCTTTAAAAATAAAAGCAGAATGCCAAAGATACATGGATCCTTAGCTCAGCCTGGTAGAGCATCCGGCTCTTAACCGGAAGGTCGGGGGTTCGAAGCCCCCAGGATTCACTCTTTTCTTTATTTTTAATGAAAAAATATATAAAAGCTATCTTGTGCTCTTTTGCATGCTTAATAACCTCAAAGAGATTGAGAAAGGATTCAGGAAGATTTCTGCTTTATCCGGAAAGCTGATGGTGCTTAATGAGCCGGAGCCTGTATACAAGGAAATAAATAATAATTCTGAGTTATTCGGGCTAGATGCAATGCTTGCATCAAAGATAATTCTTAAGGAAATTGAATTTTACAGGAAGATTGCTAAAGACCTCAGAAAAAACTTTGAGCCTACGATATCGCACCAGATATCTGTAACATGGCTGTTTTCTTTGTTAAAAAACGAAGATGAGACCGGAAAGCTGGTTGCGTTCTGCCATGACTGGATTGAGGACAGGAGGGATTTCCTTATCAGAGGCGGGGAATGGGCCGAGGCAGAGAAGGAAAGGCTTTTCCTTGAACTGAGAATGGAGTTTAGGGAGTACCTGAGAAAACTTGGGCTTGAAGATGAAGAGCAGGAAATTGTCTTTGAGAATGTTCTTGCGCTTACAAGAAACAGAAAGGAGAGCTACGCGAGCTATGTGCAGAATATTGTAAAAGAAGGGGTTGATGACTCCGGGAGATGTATAATCCTAATCAAGCTCATTGATAAGCTGCATAACTCATGCTCTTTTCTTGACGGGGAACTGACTATGGAAGAGAGGCTGCTGAGAGATGCTGTTAAGTGTATTTATATTATTAAGAAAGTCAAAGAGGCTGTAGAGAAAATTGAAGAAAAAGAGAGTGTTAACAGGCTTGTTGAGCTTAACAGGAAGAAAACCTTTGAAAACCTTGGCAGGATTGCAGATGGTAAGGGTGATGCTCTCAGTTGTGATGCAGAAAAGATTCTGTGCTCAATGCTGGACAAGGATAAAAATTGGAGCAGTGTTCCTTTTTCTGAACGGGCTTTGTTGCTGAAAAGCATTCTTGAAAATATTTGAGAAGGGTGACGGCCGGGATTTGAACCCGGACTGTGAGGGCCACAACCTCATATGCTGCCAGATTACATCACCGCCACCAGCAGCCATATGAAGAAGAGGTTTGTTTATAAAGGTTTCTTTAAGGTCTACTATACTTATCGAAATCAGAAAAGTCTGGTTTTGACTCTTTGCACTCCTTCAGGTATTCTCTAAGGCTTTCGCTTTTTTCAACCTGCAGGCTTACTGCCTGGCAGCCGGTAAGCAACAGCGCTAGAAGGATAAAAAGGTATTTCATAAAATGACTGTGCTGAAGGTTGTTAATAAATGTTTGCAGAAAAAACTCAAAAATTCCTTTCAAGGAGCGGAGCTAACTCAAGCGAGATGATTTTATCCAGCGAATACTGCGCCCTGTCGCTGATTTGCAGGTTGCTATTGCTTAGCACAGAATCAAAGATAGTTATCAGCCTGTTAGAATTGCTATCCAAAGTAGAGAGAAAAAGCGTGGCTTGATTGTCAGGTTCCTTAGGTGCTTCTAGCCTTAAGCAGCTAAATTTGGCGTTTCCAAAGAGCTGTTGCCGCAGGCTGCCTTTATGCTTTTTTATGCTTTAGTTATGTATTGAATTCTGATTTTTGAAGGAATAATAAAAGCCAAGTGTTTTCCTCCTTCACAATGAGAATGCTTTTTGTATGCAACCAGGGAAAACACAGAAGCAGGACTGCTGCTAATCTCTTTAAAGACAAATATGAAATTAGGTATGCCGGGCTGTTCAGCCTAACGCCTGTATCTAAAAATGATGTTGAGTGGGCAGAATTAATTATTGTGATGGAAGATTTCCAGCAGGATGAGCTGCAGCAGAGGTTTCCGGCTGAATGCCTTAAGAATAGAATTGCCTGCCTTGGCATCCCTGACATTTACTACTGCGGCCAGCCGGAGCTGGTAAAGCTGATTAAGGAAAAGATGAAAAAGCTTAAATCAGAATTATAGAAAGTTATTTTTCTGGATATGCCTCCTGTATCAGCTTCTTGTGCTTAAGGAGAACTTCCCGGATTGGTGCTATGAGCTTAATCAGCTCTTCAGACATCCCTGACTTAAGGTCTATGGAGGAAAGCTTCCTGTCTTTAAAGTCCAGCTCCAGTTCTTCATAGGACTTGTAGGAAACATTGCCTCCATATTTCTCAGGCCTGCTGATTTTGAAGTCTCTTTTTTCCTTTTCAAGGAACTTAAAGATTACATATTTCGCCATTGCAAGCAGGCCGTTATCCTCAACCACGCCATCTTCAGAGTAAGCCTTGTTAATCTTTTTTCCAATTTCCTTGTCAGAGTCTTCAAAGTCTATCTTGGAGTTTGGGTCGCTGCTGCTCATCTTGCCGCCCTGTCCAAGTCCTGGCACCATTGGATTCATTAGGTGAATCCTTTTATTATAGCCAATTTTTGGAAGGAATTCTCGGGCAAACATGAAGATTTTCCTCTGGTCTACTCCCCCGAACTGTGCATCTGCACCTAAATAGACTTCATCCAGGGCTTGCAGTATCGGGTAAACCAGGCTGCTCATCTTTGGGTTCTCCATCTGCTTTACTACCTCTGCGCCTGCTTTCTGTGTATCTTTCACAGTGGAAAGGGCTGCAACCTTATACATGTCAAGCGTATATTTTTCCTGAAGCTGGAAGTCTGTGCCTTTGATGAATTTCAGCTTTTCAAGAGGAACATTAACTCTTTTAAGCATCTCTTTTATTACAAGCTGGTAGAACTCGGTTCTTTTTTCCAGGAGTTCCCAGCTTGTCTTCATGTTGTCTAAGTAGGCATGAAGGTTTGCAAAGAGGATTGTGACTTCTGAGCCGGCATTCAGCAGGTCAGCTATCTTAAACATGGGTACAAAGTAGCCAACGTGAGGCTTGCCTGTTGTTGCTGCGCCCCAATATACCTTAAGGATCCTCTTTTTCAGGATTTCAAGAAGCTCTTCCTCTCCGACTACTTCCTGCAGGTCTCTTACTATCAGCTGTTTTTTTTCTTCCGGGCTCATTTTAACACCTGTAAAGATTGGCTGATTTAAAGAGTTTTTGCTTTTCCAAGAGAATCACACAACCAGCCCCAAAAGCATCACAAGCACAATACCCGCAATAAGTGCAAAGATTGTTGCGTGGCTCCATTCTTTTCTAGCCTTGCTGCAGGCGCTTGGAATCAGCTCATCTGCTGAGATGTAAATCATAAGGCCTGCTGTGGCTGCAAGAATGATTCCAACCAAAGTTGGGCTGAGCATGCCAAAAGCGAAATAAGCTACTATAAAGCCAACCAGAATTGGAATTGCTGTCATAGATGAAACAAGGAAAGACTTGAGCCTTTTCTTTGTGCAGAAATAGAAAGGGGCGCTTGTGCAGATGCCTTCTGCGATGTTGTGGATTGCTATTGAGATTGCAATTATAAGAGCTGTCCTGAAGTCTGTAACCCTGCCAATTGCAATTGCCATGCCCTCAGGAAAGTTGTGCAGGAAGATTCCAAGTATTAAATAGATTGAGGTTTTCTTGAGACTCGCGCCCTGCTCCTGGCTGCATAATTCCGGGTGAATATGCGGAATAAGCTTATCTAAAGCATACATAATAACCGAACCAATAACGATTCCAACTACTGCAAGAAAAGCCCCAGAGAGCTCTACTGATTCAGGTATTAACTCAAGAAAAGATACTGCAAGCATAACCCCTGCTGCAAAAGCAAGCATTAAGTGAATGAAGCTAGAGGTTGGCTTTTTTATAACGCCAATTAGAGAGCCAACAACTGGCCCGAGGACACTTATTATAAGAACTATTATAATTGGTGCCATAGTTAGCGTTGGCATTGGGCTTATTAATAAAATTTCTTTTTTTAAATTGTAAAGATTTAAAAGCAACCTCAAAATCCTTGTGGATATGAAAACGAACGGAATAAAATTAAAGCCAGAGTTTGAAAGGGCTCTGCTGGACCTGGGCTTTGATGAATTTACAGAGATTCAGGAGAAGTCCATACCAATGATTCAGAATGGGGAAGACCTAATAGGGCTTTCCTTCACAGGATCGGGGAAAACCGCTGCTTTTGGGTTTCCTACTCTTGAAAAGGTTGTGCCTGGAGAAGGCATCCAGCTGCTTGTTATACTGCCCACGAGGGAGTTATGCAACCAGGTCACCAGGGAGTTTAAGAAATTTACAAAGTACAAAAAAATGCAGATTGTTGATGTTTACGGAGGGGTTTCAATAATGCCTCAGATTCGCAATCTTGAAAGGGCTGATGTTGTGCTCGGAACACCGGGCAGGCTATTAGATCATCTTTCCAGAGGCACCATGGACTTAAGCAAGGTAAAGATGCTTGTGCTTGACGAAGCTGACAAGATGTTCGAGATGGGATTCATTGATGATATTAAGAGAATTATATCGAGAATTCCTGAAGACAGCCAGAAATTGCTTTTTAGCGCCACCATGCCTACTGCAATAATGGATATTGTTGATGCTTACATGAACCATCCAAAAAAGGTAAGGATGCAGAGCCATGTTGATGAGGGCAAGCTTGCCCAGTTTTACTATGATGTGAGCAGGCGTGAGAAGTTCTCGCTTCTTGTGCATATACTTAAGGAGCATGCTGATGGGCTTACTATCGTCTTCTGCGGAACAAGGCATCTTGTTGACTCTGTAAACAGGAACCTGCTGAATCAATCCATAAAATCAAAAGCGCTTCATGGGGGAATAACCCAACATGTAAGGAAACAGGTGATGGATGCGTTTCACAGGAAGGAGCTTTCTGTACTTGTTGCGACAGATGTGGCTGCAAGAGGGCTTGACATCAAGGATGTTACCCTTATAATCAACTACAGCCTGCCTAAAACCGCATTGGAGTATGTGCACAGGATAGGCAGGACAGCAAGAGCAGGAGAGCAGGGAAAGGTAATTTCCCTGGTTTCTGATGATGACTATGAGAATTTTGCAAGGATTCTTGAGGACAGGTCGCTTTCTGTGGAAAGATTGGAAACACCTAAGGTAAAGCAGCTAAGTTTCTCCAGACCTCAGCAGAGAGGCAGGCCTTTTCAGCAGGGAAACAGGGGTTTTAACAGAAACAGGGGAAACAGGCAGAGAAGATAACCGCAAGGTTTATAAAGAAACCCAATTACGCCTTTGTTAAGCATAACCGATTTCTTAAAGAATTCTTTTATGCTAAAACGGAGGAAAAAAATGGGAGATTTTAACAGAGGTGGCTTCCGAAACAATTTTGGGCCACGAGAGATGCACAAGGCAGTCTGCTCAGAGTGCGGACAGGAATGTGAAGTTCCTTTCAAGCCAACTGAAGGCAAGCCAGTGTACTGCAAAGAGTGCTACTCTAAAAGAAGAAGGTTCTGATTCTTTTTCGGCTAGTTTAAGCGTTTGAGTTTTTTTTTGTTTTTTATTATTAAATTTTGTTATTCATAATCTTCAAAATCCTTGAATAATAAGAGGTCAATATCATCAGATAAATCTGGGCTTATCTCGCATGCAAGTTTATTGAGGACAAGTTTCATATTGTATTTTTCTGACAGCTTTTCTAATACTGGCTCAAGCTCTTTCTGGAACCGTAGCTCTTCCATCTTTAGGATGCAAACCAATCTATTATTATCTTTTGGATCTCTATCTATAAGCATGTCACCAATATGAAGGCTTTCATTAGCTAGCTCACCTAATTCAGTTTCGGAAAAAGCGACATAAATATCCTTAAAAAGCCTGATTTGAGTTGAGGATGAGCCAGAATAGCCATTATATGTTGATGAATTAGAGGAGTAGCCCATCTCTGAAAGGTCTCTTAAGAAAAGTTTTGTCGGGTTTGTGTTTGTTTCTGCTGGATTTTGGTTCATCATTTCGCAAAGGTTACTGGTTGTATTTAAGCTTTTTGAGAATTAATTCTACTAAAAAAGAAGATTTATAACTTAAAAGAACACAGGAAGCAGAATGGGAGCAAGAAAAACAAAAATCATTGCAACTGCAGGCCCTGCAAGCCTTGGCAAGAATGTGCTCAAGATGCTTATCAAGGAGGGTGCTGACATCATAAGGTTTAATTCTGCCTATGGAACAAAGAGGCAGTACAAAGCATTAACAGATGAAATAAAGAAAGAAAACAAGAGAAGAAAAAGCAAAGCCCTGCTATTGTTTGACCTGAAGCCTGGCAAATGGGAGATTTTTGAGGGGATGGCGATTCCCGATATTGTTGCTGTATCTTTTGTTGAAACTGCTTCCCAAGCAATAAAGATAAGGAAGATGTTTCCCGAGGGCACAATGATTATTTCAAAGATTGAGTGCAAAAAAGGGGTAAAGAGCTTTGATAAGATTCTGGACGCATCCGATGGCATTATGGTGGGCAGGGGAGACCTGGGAGAGTCTGTCAGCCTTGAAAGGCTGCCCTGCATCCAAAAGATGCTTACAAGAAAAACAATAGAAAAAGGCAAATTTCTCGTGATAGCTACGGAAATGCTATTATCCATGGTAAAAAGCCCAACACCTACAAGGGCTGAGGTTTCTGATGTTGGGAATGCTGTGTTTGACAATGCGTCTGCAGTGATGCTTTCTGAAGAAACAGCCATAGGCAAATACCCTATTGAGGCTGTAAGGGTAATGCGCTCTGTGGTAGAGTCAAGTGAAACATGCCCTTTTAGAGGAGGAGAGAACAAATGAGCTTTTTTGAATATGTCTTGAGCCTATTTCAAAGAAATGAGCCACATCCTGATATTATTGAACTTTACTCTGAAATCAATGAAAAAGCCCATAAGAATCGAGATAAATTAGAAAAAATAAGAAAACTTCAGAAAGAGATTGTTGATAAAAAGATGGTTGCTAAGATTAAGCGCGGAAAAGCTGGCCCTACGGGCTTCCTTCACAAAGAAAAGGGAGACTTTCTTGATGATACCATTAAAAATAAAGAAGCAGGGCTTATTTATGCCTTGACTAAGCTTGAAAAAGAGAGTGAAAGAAGATTCTTTCATGCAGAAAACCTTAATAAAAACAGGCCTGTAAGTGAGATAGAGAAACAGGAGCTTAAGCGGATTCTAAAGCTACTGAAAGACATAGAGAAAGTGATTGCTGGCTCTGATAAAATAATTGAGAATTTTCTTTATAAAAAAGAGAATGAGAGAGATACTCTTGCAAAGCTCAATGCAGTGATTGCAGAAGTAGGCAAGCTTTCTAAAGATTTTCATGACTCTGAGAAAAAGCAGGAAAAAGCAGCAAAGGAGGCTGTTTCTTTAAAACTAGTGCCTTTAGTAGTCAAAGTGCATGAAGCTAAAGGCAATTGTGTGAGAATGAGCAAAGAGCAACTGTCCGATTTTCAGAGAGAAGCTGAGATTATAAATAGCTGGGAGGACCCACGCTACAGGGTTATATTCAGGAGATGGTGGAGAAAAACCCAGGAGCCAGAAATAGACCTGAACACAGACTTAAAAGAGCCCCACATAAATTTAACTGTCATAATCCATGGAAAGAAGAAAGAGATTCACTTAATTGCAGCTTAAACTTTGCCGACGTAGCCAAGAATTTCTGATTCTCCGATAAGATGAATTTTTTTAGATAGTTTATTCAAGATATTTTCAAAATCGTTGTAGCAGCTGGGATGCTCAGAACGCAGCGCTGTGTCTTTTATTTCTTCAGGGATATACAAGCTGTTTCTTAATTCTGAAGCTTCCTCCAGTGAAACTTTTGTAGCGCCTCTCGGCCCTGCTCTTCCTGTTGCATGTGGAAAAGAATTGTATTCGGGTGGAGTATCTTCATTTAGAGTATAAAAAAGAATCATTCTTCCAAGGCTGGCAGGGAAAACCCCCAATTCACCCGGGTTTAGCTTTACAACTCCTTTTCTATATACAACCTTATCATCAGCATCAATAGACTCAACAGAATTGTGGTTCCAGTTTCCCAAGAGCTGATAGCTCGCGCCAAGCTTTTCAAGAAGGCTTGAACCAAGCATCTCTCTGAATTCTTCAGCATCACGCTGCTTTTGAACGGCTTCATCAATGCTTGTCGGCAATTCGGGATTATAGCTTTTTACGTCTGTATGTAAAAGCATAAGGTTATGGCTTTTGTAGTCTTCGCTAAGAGACTTTATTCCAGAGCAGAAATCTACAAAATGATTTCCCCGGCCTAGTATCTTTTTTCCTTTTAATTCACCTAAAACATTATCAGCGGCTGCTTTAATATCAAGAGGCTCAGTAATAAATGCAGTCATACCGCACCCTACATCATCATGAAGTATTTGGGAAATATACTTATGCTTATGATTTCTTGTATCAAAAACCCATATCGTGCTGTTGGGAATATCATAAGAGCCTCTCCTTTTTACTTCACTGTCAGGAAAAAGTATCAGCTCTGAAAGCCCTGTAAAATCAGGAGGCCTGTAAAAAGTGTTGTTATAATTCTTTATTTTTGGTTTCATACATGGAAAAGGAAAGAAGAGCAGTATTTAAAGGTTACTATTGGAAAGTGACACTTGGGAGAAAGAGAAGCAAAAAGTTTTAAAAGAAAAGGCTTTGCTCAATCAGATGCGCCGGCGTAGTTTAGCCTGGTTAGAGCGCCAGACTCATAAGATTTGAGTGTTGAGCCATGTGCAATGATAAAACGCTCTGCTGAGGCATCTGGAAGTCGGGGGTTCAATTCCCCCCGCCGGCAGCAAACTTCTTTAACCAGCTTTAACACTTGCAAAAGGCAAATGCCTGCTTCTGTCGTAATTTTAAAGTGGAGAACCTCTTCGAGTAAAAAGATTTATAAAAGTAATTAACTTAAATTACTGCAATATCAAAAAAAGGTGGTTTTTTGCCTGGGGAAGAGTATAACCGCTCTAAGGATGTAGTAAACGATTCTGTAGATCAAAATAGAAGACGAGAGAAAGTCTTGAATGTTTTAAAGAACCTTAAGTATCAAATAGCAAAAGAGATTGTCTATACATCTAGAAGAGAGGGCAAGAATGATGAGGAAATTGTTGCAAAACTCAAAAAATTCAAGCTGGATCAAAATATTTTAAAAGAGCTATTAGCTATAAGCAAACAGGAGAAGAAGGAAGTTTTTGAACAAAAACAACCCGACCAAATCCAAAAGAAACAGGAAGAAGAACAAAGGCAAAAGCTGGATGAATTGAGATTAAAACAGAAGGAGCAGCAGGAAAAGCTAAAACTGGAAGAAGAGCAACCAAAAACAGCGCAAGAAGCAAAGGCAAAAGAACCGCCACAAAAGCAAGAGCCAACAGAAGAGCAAACAAAAGACGAAAAGAAGGAAGAGAAAAAAGGATTTGACAGAGATAAGGATATTTTCACCCCTGAAGAATTTGAAAAACTGGAAAATAAGGAAAACAAGTCAGTATTTGGCACGCTTTTCAACAAAAACAAGGGCAAGGAAGACGACAATGACAAAGATAAAGAAGAGAAAATAGATTTATTAAGCCAGAGAGAAGTATCCAAAAAGATAAAGAAGCTTCAAAAACAGGTTGAGGAGGACTCTATCTTTGCATCAAAGCTGTCTGGAAAGATAGAGATGCTAATTCAAAAAGGTGATGAGACTTCTGAAAGAATACAGGCAATAAATGAGAAGATAGGAGAACTCCGAAGCACAGTGCTTGGAAGAGAGCGTGTTTTCAACAAGATGGAAGAAGACTTCAATAATGTTAAGTTCATCGTGAATACATTTAGCCCGAAGAATATGGAAAAAAGATTTGAGGATATAAATAAGGAGATGATAACAAAGGATGCGATTATCGGAAAGGTTGAGAATAAACTCCAAATCTTGGAGGATAAGCTAAATGAATACCTGAACACAATGAGTAGGATTAAAAGCTTTGAAAATGTTGTTAAGGAGCTAGAACGGATAAAAGGTGTTGAAGAAAGAATCAAGAAAATGAGCGGTGAGACTGATAAAGCAGCGTCAAAAGTTGAGATAATTAGCCAGAACATTAGGGAATCCCTCAAGAAAATTAATGAGTCTTTCAATACTGCCAACAGCAACAAGGACACAATAAAGGAGCTGCTTGTTAGCTTAACAAAGATTGAGTCAAAACTCGATTTCCTAGCCAAGAAAGAAGAACTGGAATTCCTAAAAGATGATGTAGGCACAATTAAGAAAGCTATTTTTGACAAAAGCTTTAATCTTGGCTAAACTTTTCCTTAAGAAGATCTGCCAGTCCTTTTACCCTGGTTTTTACCTTATACATAAATGAGGAAGATTTCTTTTCTTCCGCCTTTTTCTTAAGCTTGTCTAAGAGTGAGGAAAGGAGTTCTTTATATTTTTCATTTTCATTCCCTATCTGTGAAATCTTTTTGCTTAGATAACTGATAAGCTTATCTGCTTCATCAAACCTGCTTTCCTCCAGCAAATGCTGCAGTTTCAAGAGCTTAATGTAATAATCATAATGTATCTGATCTTCTTTCTTTATTTCATCAA
>CAYUJZ010000004.1:60165-65071 GCA_964445165.1 uncultured Methanosarcinales archaeon | reverse complement strand
GATACAATTCTCTCCAAAAGGCTACTACAACACAAAGCTGGCTATTACATTCAACGCCACAGACAACTATGAGGTAAACAGAAAAAGAATGATAGTAAACATGACAACGCCTAACGGCTCAGTCATATCTTATGTTATGTCCGGGACAAGCTTTGACACATCCCACCTTACCCTAGGCGCAAACATCCAGGAGACCTCTCCAAACAGGTTCAGGTTTAACCCTGATTTTTCAGAGATTGGATACTACGAATTCAACGTTTATGTTGAAGACAAGGCTGGAAACTGGGATAATAGCATAAAAGAGTCCTATTTCATAAATGTTGCACCTGGAATAACCTTAACTTCAGGAACACACTACACCGAAAAGAATATTACATTGGAATACCTTTACAATTCTTCTGTTGAAGGGGAATGCTCTCTCTACATAAACGGGACGCTTAACCAGACGAAAAACGCTGACCCGGGCATCTCAGAAGTTAAGTTCAATATTACTGGGAGCCAGCAGAGCTATCTTCACGATTACAAAGCAAACATAACGGTGGGCTGTTCTGATGTTGCAGGAAATACTAATGCACTGCTCCATAGCATAACTGCAAGATACCTTCCAAGGGAAATACACTGGAATTACAGGGAAACTGAAGGCAGGGATTACTTTCTGACAAATGTTTTGCCTTTCAGCATATATGGCTTCGTAAGTCTTCCAGGGGTGCTAATAGATGTATATGCTATACAGGGAAGCGACAGCAAGGTAGCAAGCACAATCAGCATAACCCAAACGCCTGCAAACCCTGTAGTAAACACTACGCAAGCTGCCCAGAAGCAGAACGCTGGCGACTGTTATGTTTTCATAAGCAAGGCAGATACTCAAAAGACTGTTGCTGGCAATCACCTTAGATTTGAAGAGCATATGCTCAATAACCATACGCTTTACAGGATAACCGAGAAAAAAAACATGGACACAAGGACGAGGCTTAACCTATCCCCGTGCCTGGCTGCGAATGTTTCAGCTGATGAAACGATTTACATATATGCGGAAGGAAACAAGCCCGAAGGGTGGTTTAGTTCCTCATTAAGCCTTTTTCCAGGGGTAAACAACATAAGCATAACAACAAGCAAGTATGGGCAGGACGGAATTTCTGTATTGAGGAAAGTGCTGGTTTATGACAGCCAGGGTCCCAACATAACTGCTCCTGATACCGCTGAATTTAATGATAAGGTTTCAATTGGAGTGGCGGCTGAGGACTACTCGGAAATAAACTTCAGCAGGTCTTGGATGAACCTTTCAAGCGCAGGAAACCAGACAGACTATGTAAATGCCACAGCCCTCGCAGAAAAGGTAACAAATGAATTGTTCAACCAGAGCACCTACAAGCACCAGTACTTCCTGAATTACTCAAACAACGAGATGGATGACGGAAAGTACAACTTAACCTTGCATTTTACGGATAACTTTGGGCAGTCCTCAAGCAAAACTGTCGCTGTAGAGCTTGACACCCATGTAAACCCTGTAGAGAAGATATCTTTTAGGAACTTCACCATCACGGACAAACCAACCTTATTTTTCAACTGGTCGGAAGTCTATGATCAGAACGATGTGATTTACAACTACGAGCTGCTGGAGAGCCTAGAGAGAGACAAGGAGGACGAGTTTAAGGCAATCCTTAACGGAAGCACAAATAACACTTATGTTAACCTGACAATCGAAAACCCAAAATCAAGACACGGGTATAAACTCAAGGTGATAACGGAAGATTCATTCGGAAACATAGGAGAGCCAAGTTACTCAAGGATATATACCTTTTTAGACCTTTCCCAGCCATACATCCAGTATCTTGAGCTAATTCCTAACTCAAATTATACTAACCTTGCAAACAACCTAAGGGTAGCATGGAACTACACCACCAAATACTCAACCATATTAGAATATAAAGGCTGCATTGGCGAGATGGTTAACAATGACTTTGGGAGCTGCAAGTGGCACTGGGAGCCAGAGTCAACTGCGAATAATTATACCATTAGCGATATAAGCCTTGAGCACGGAAAAAATTACTTTGTCAGTTTAAGAGCATTCAATGACGGGGGCCCATCTGAATACAGCTATATAAATTTCACTGTAGACCGGGAAAAGCCACACAGCGGATGGATAAATTATCCCACCGGGAAAGTTTTCTACTCAAGCCAGCTTAACTTAACCGGTAACTTTGGCAATGATGACCTTTCCGGGTTTGCAAGAGGAGCCATTTATGCAATGTCAGCCCCGATTACAGGCAACCTTAGCTGCGGCGGGTTTAGTGAAGAAGAAATAATCTACACAGGCGTTACACAGGAGTTTTCTAAATATTATGATGCAACAAACGGGAGATGCTACAAATTTTATGTAAGAACCTGGGACAAGGCAGGAAACTTCAGGGACTTTTACTATGCAGGAGAGCTTATCGACAGCAACAACACAATCTCTTATGTTGACACAACCAGGCCAAGCCCAGTAGTTGTTTCTGACCAGGGCTTTTTTACATCTGTAAACAGCCTTTATTTTGAGTGGACTAAGTCTTCTGACCCTGAAAGCGGAATCAGCAGATACCATTATGAGCTGTTTGATGAAGAGAATAATGTCCTTGAATCTGGAACAACAAAATGGAATGTACGGGAAATCTGGCTGAATGACCTGAACCTCACAAACTCAATGACCTACTTCCTCAGGGTTTGGGCTGAAAACGGGGTGGGCCTTACTTCAAACATTTCAGTGTCCAACGGGATTGTATACAGGGACATTATACCTCCCGACACGGTTCAGATTGTAAGCGTAAGCGGAGGAAACATATTCAGGCTTGGAAGCTACTACGACCTTTCTGAAGACGACAATACGGTTGTTTTTTTCAGGGCAGAGAACGGCGCAATATGCAAGGCCTCTGAGTACAACATCGGATATACAGAGCTGTACTCTATTGCTGACTGCCAACAGATGAACGAGAGGGTAAATAATACAAACCTTTACAACTGCAGCCTTCCGACCGAGCAAGAAGCCGCTTATACCTTTTACATTTCATGCAAAGATGCTTTTGGAAACTGGCAGGATGAAGACTTAAGCAAAGAGATAAATATAGTTAAAACCAATAAGGGCCCTTCAATAAGAGTAATACACCCGGAGCCTGCATCAGATGTGCTGATCTTCAGCAGCTATGACCAGATAAAAGTAAATATCAGCACCTTTGCCCCGATAAAAACAGGAGGAGCTAAGTACATCTATGGAAACGCAACATTCAACAAAACGGTCAGCTTAAGCGTAACTTCAGCAGGAGACGGTGTCCTTCTGGGACAGCAGATAATCAATCTTACAAACAAAAATGATAAAGGAATGTGGCTTAAGGTATATATTGAAGATGTGTTCAACAGAAGCACCTCAGAAGAATATTCAGTAATGATAGATGAGGGAGAGCCTAAAGCGTTTACAGCCAGGCTTAATGACTATTATGACAAGCAGGCTGACATTGATTTTGATGTTGTTGCCGCATCGTTTACAAATGCCTCAATCCTAATCAAAAACTCAAGCGGTGCTGTTATGCTCAATGAAAGCTACAGCTTTGAGAGCAAAAAAGAGTATGAAATCTTCACAATACAGCTAAACCTAACCAAGCCAGAATGGAAAGCGGACAGGTATACTGTAACTGTTAGCTTAATTAACAGCGAGAATAACCACACATTCACGCTTTCACAAGTGTTTTACGCTGATGATGAGGCGCCAGTTATTCATGATTTTGGAATAGACAAGGGAAGCTCTACGGGTGATGACACGCTTTATGACACTGATGAGCCAAACTTCTTGGCAGAGGTTGGCGATTTCCCAGCAGGCTATAACAACTCAGGCCTTGATACAGTAACAGTAGAGTATTCAGTAAATTACTTCGGCCAGGAAGAAAGCTTCACTAAGAATATGAGCTGGCTGGGTGAGATAACATGGATAAAGGGCCTTCCTGCAGGAAGCTTTAAGCCGGGCAGCATAATTACTTATAAGATAAAGGCGACTGACAACTCAGGCAATTCTGTTGAGTCTTCTACAAAAAGCTTCAGCATTTTAAACAGGGCACCGATCTTTGAAACTGATGCAATCAGCAGCTATGGCTATGCGGGCATTGTTCTTTCAGAAACAATAAACATAAGTGACCCAGACATCTTTACCAATATTACCTGCAGCATATCGGCTGTTTTCCCTGAAGAAATCCAGAGCAACGTTACAGTTTCAAAAATAAGCAACGAGGCATGCAGGCTGGTAATTAACACAAAGCATGTTGGAGATGTAAATATAACCCTGAATGCCAGCGATGGAATAGGCTCAACTGAAAAGAACTATACTGTAAGCATAAGGCCAACCTCCCAAGTAAACTTAAGCTTCTTTTATCCTTACTACATTTTCAGCACCCGGGTTTTCCTTGGAGACCTGCATGGATTTAAGCCTGCTTCGTTTGACAGCGAGCAAAAGAGAATATATGTGCCGGAAAATGAAGACACTAGGCTGAAATTCACTTACCAAGACATAACTATCCTAACCGAAATGACTAACAAAAGCGCTCTTGACGGAATAGAAGTTAAATTCAAAGAGAAAACCCTAACAACAATAAATTCCTCTGAACTAAGCTTAGGGGAAAGCAGAAGGTACGTGCCAAAGAAAGCCTATGCCCTGGAAATAAACAAGCCTTTAACATACACCATTTACTTTAGCTATGGCGGGTTGGATATTTCTAATCCAAACAAGCTGACAGTTTTCAGGATTCCTTATGACTTTACAACAAGAAATATGGATTTTTCAAATGGAAAAAAATTAAGTGCCAGCAAAGACGATGCCTCAGAATCGCTTGTATTCACGCAAACTGATTTTTCAATAATTGTTCTTGCCGAAGATACGCATAAA
>CAYUJZ010000004.1:43231-60065 GCA_964445165.1 uncultured Methanosarcinales archaeon | reverse complement strand
TGCCTTATCAATACAGATTGCATCACAAACTACTGCCTGAATGGAACCTGCCAGGCCAGGCCTACCTGCAATGACAGCATAAAAAACCAGGATGAAACTGACATTGACTGCGGGGGAACTATCTGCAGCCCTTGCTCTGGAGGTAGGTCGTGCATAATTAACAAGGACTGCCAGAGCAATTATTGCTATAATGGAATCTGCAGGACACCAACATGCAGCGACGGAATAAAAAACCAGGATGAGACAGATGTTGACTGCGGCGGGGCAATTTGTTCTCCATGTGAGGCTGGAAAAACCTGCAAGTCAAGCAGCGACTGCATCTCAAAGAACTGTGTGAACGGAATATGCAGGGAAGCAACCTGCGGGGACGGAATAAAAAACCAGGATGAGACAGATGTTGACTGTGGAGGGCTAAACTGCTCAAAATGCCCTGACTCAAGGACATGCATCAGGAATGATGACTGCTTAAGCGGATACTGCTACAATGGAATCTGCAGAACGCCAACATGTAGTGATGGAATAAAAAACCAAGACGAAGAAGGGATAGACTGCGGCGGGCCGTGCCTTCCATGTGAAGAAGAAAAGCCCGGATTAATAACTCAGGACCTGCTTGCAATTGGCGGGATTTTCCTTTCCCTTCTCCTTGCAATAATCATAATACTTGTTATTGCATTTAAGAATAAAAAAAGAAGGCGGGTAGTTGAGAAGGTCATGTTTAAAAACAGGTATGACAGCCACGAGAAAGTGCAGGGTTACACACCTGCGTATGCTTCAGGCATGCAAGACCCAGAACAGCCAGAAGAAAGCCCGCAAGGGCAAGGCAATGCTGTTTCACCTGATGAATCAATTGTGAAAGGCTACCTGAAAAAGCTCGTTGAAAAGCTTGTTTCCGATGGCAGGGGCTACTATGACATCAAGTCCGAGATAATAAAGAAAGGCTACACCGAATCCAAATACCTTGCCTTTATAAAAGAAGAATATATGAATAATATGATCAGGCAGATTAAGCAGGACATCGAGAGCCTCAAAGAAAAAGGCTTCTCTGATGACCAGATTAAAGAATACCTCATCAAGAGCGGATTTTCAGAAAATGACATTGAAAAGGTTTTCAGGTAAAAGGTCGCAGTTTTTTCTGGTTGACATTGTCATCGGTCTGCTTGTATTTTCCATTCTTGCCTTTATTTTCTTCAGCACAAGAACGGATGAGGTAAGAATGGAGACTGTAGAAGAAAGCCTGGATATAATTGACTTTTTTTCAACAACCAAGGCAAGCGACATTACAAGCCTTACGCTTTATGAAGAGTCTGATTATATAAACATGAAAGAGATTCTGGGAAATCTCACAAGGGACAGGATAATTAGCGAAGAAAGCACGATTCCTGACTGGATAACTGCCTATTATTTTGTGCTGGCTGAATCGGGGGACTATGAAGAAAATGAAATAATCGATAAGCTTGATGAGCTAATGCAACAGATTCGCACATTTACCGGAGACTACTACGGGCGGTTTGCATTCAGGGTAAGCCTTGCAAACAGCACCCATCCACAAGGGTTTTACAACTACTCAACTACGGTCGGAGAATTTTTTGCTGCAACAGAGTATGTTACGCATTCTTTCATATCTGTTACTGGCACAATGGATGAGATTTACGGGCCTGTTGAGGTAAGAATAACTGCGCGAAAGATTTAAAGTGCAGTAAAATAACCTGAATCTGAAAAAGGATGAATTATTATAATGAGATTTCTAAGGGGTATGAGGATTTATACGGGCAGGAGCAGCTTGAAAAGGCAAGGTTTCTTTCTGAAAGCCACGAATTTAATGAGATGGATGAGATTCTTGATGTGGGCTCAGGGACTGGCTCTTACCTGAAAATCATCAAGGGAAAGAAAACGTGCATTGACCCAAGTGAAAAGCTGTTAGGCAGAAACCCATACAAAAAAACTGTTGGAAAAGCTGAAGCGCTTCCTTTTAAAGACAAGTCTTTTGATTACTGCATAAGCCTGACCGCTGTCCAAAATTTTGATGATGTGGAGAAAGGGATAAAGGAAATGGCCAGGGTAGCCAGGAGAAGGATTTTTGTGTCCACAATGGAAAGGTCAAAAAGCACAGAGAAGATAGAATCTGCCCTGAAAAGGCTCGAATTAAAGCACAATAAGAAAAGATTTAAAAAAGAAGTGTTCTATTTTATTGAGCCAGGATGATGGAAGTGCAAAGATTACGAAAATTATATCTGGCTTTTCTCATGCTTACCCTTGCAGTTTTGGCTTCGGGATGTACCGATGGAGGAAGGGGGGCACCGCCAATCAAAAGCGGCTACAACGGGGTTAATATAGAGCTTGAATTCCTTACAGAGGAGGTTTTTTCTGGTGAAAAAGCTCCTGCACTCATAAAGATAAGCAATCTTGGAGCTTATGACTCCTTTATTGCCGGGATTATAAGGGCTGAGGAGAGCTATATGAGATTCAGCGATTTTGAGGGTGAGAAAACCTTCATAGAGAAAGATTTCCTTTCAAATAATGCAAGGGTTATGCTTTTTCAGCCGGGGATGAGTATTGAAAACCCGTACCCCCGGACAGAGATTGAAACCGTTAATTTTGATACTGTGCTCCCTCTTCACATAACCTCAAGACAGGCAAAGGCAGATATAGATTTTTGCTATTCAACTGGAATACACGTGGATGCAAGCTTGTGCATCAACCCAACAACCGACCACCAAAGATATGTTGATGTCTGCAAGGTAAGCGATATTACTTTTAGCCAAGGGCAGGGCTCTCCTGTCTCTCTGGACAAGATAACAGTCAGGCAGTACACAGAGAATTATTTAGGGAGAGAGATAGTAGTTGTTGACATGGTTTTTACTTTCTCAAACAGGGGCAGGGGGAATATCGAGAGGTATACAGATACGCCAAGAAGCGAAGCAGACTTATTCGACACTTGCTTTGGATTAAAAAGAGACATTTTTGATATTTTTGGGGAGACGAGCCAGCATCAGGCTGATGATTACGCAAGAATTGCTATAGACTCATTTATGATAGGAAACCAGGAGATGTCATCTGGGGCTTTTGGGCTGGGCCTAGAAAGCAACATAATTAAGCTTGATGAGAACCTGCTGGGGAGGGTTAGGCTGAGGCTGGAAAAGGATGAGCCTTACTTAGCTGCAATGAATATCAAGATGTCTTATATTTACAGGCAGGTTTCTTCTGGCAGCGTTAAAATAATACAGAGATAACAAGCCAGCTGCCTAGTTCTTTATTTGTTTTCTGATTTTAATGCCGCCTGGGCTGCTGAAAGGATTGCTATTGGAATCCTATAAGGAGAGCAGCTGACGTAGTCCAGCCCGGCCTTATGGCAGAACTTTACTGAGTCGGGGTCTCCGCCATGCTCTCCGCAGATGCCTATTTTTAGCTTGGGGCTTGTCTTTCTTCCAAGTGCTACTGACATTTCAACAAGCTTTCCTACTCCTTCTTGGTCAATGCTTTTGAAAGGGTCTTCTTCGAGAATGCCTTTATTAATATATTGTGGAAGGAATTTGCCGAAGTCGTCTCTTGAAAAGCCAAAGGCCATCTGGGTTAGGTCATTAGTTCCAAAGCTGAAGAATTCTGAGTGCTCTGCAATTTTATCAGAAACTAGCACAGCCCTGGGAACTTCAATCATTGTTCCTATTTTGTAGCTTAAGCTTATATTCTGCTCTTTTAGCACTAACTCAACTGTGTTCCGAATAACTTCTTTAAGCCATTTCAGTTCGTTTACATGCCCAATAAGGGGTATCATTACCTCTGGCTCGACTTCCGCGCCTGACTTCTTTTTTGCTATGCAGGCTGCCTCGATTATTGCCCGTGCCTGCATCTCTGCAATTTCAGGAAAATTTATCAGAAGCCTGCATCCCCTGAACCCAAGCATGGGGTTTACCTCCTCCAGGGATTCAATCTTTTCCTTTAGCTCCTGCGGGGCTATCCTGAGCTCTTTTGCTATTTCTGCTATGTCGCTTTCTTCCTTTGGGAGAAACTCGTGGAGGGGTGGGTCAAGAAGCCTGATTGTAACCGGAAGGCCCTGCATCGATTCAAATAACCCGATAAAATCTTTTCTTTGCATCGGGAGAAGCCTGTCAAGGGCTTTTTTCCTGCCTTCCTTGCTGTCTGAAATTATCATCTCGCGCATTGCTTTTATCCTGTCTCCTTCAAAGAACATGTGCTCTGTCCTGCATAAGCCAATTCCTTCTGCGCCAAAGCCTCTTGCTGTCTCTGCATCCTTTGGGCTATCCGCATTTGCCCTTACTCCAAGCCTCTTGTAACTTTTTGCCCATTCCATTATTTTTGAGAATTCTTTCGATATGTCGGGCTCTGTAACTGGAAGCTTTTCAAAATACACCTTTCCCGATGAGCCGTCCAAGGAGAGCCAGTCGCCTTCTTTTAGGGTTATTTCAAGCTTTGCTGATTTCAGCACTTTGGCTTTCTCATCAATTGTTAAGCCTGAGCACCCTACAATAGCGCATTTTCCCATTCCTCTTGCAACAACAGCAGCATGGGATGTCATGCCGCCTCTTAAAGTGAGTATTCCCTGTGCTGCGTTCATTCCTTTTATGTCTTCCGGGCTGGTTTCTGTCCTCACAAGAATAACCTTCTCGCCTTTTTCTACCCACTCAAATGCATCTTCTGCTGTAAAGACAATTTTTCCTACTGCTGCTCCTGGAGAAGCGGGAAGGCCTGATGCTGAAGGCTCTTTGTTTTTTATTTCAGCAGGGCCTATTCTCTTATGAAGAAGCTGGTTTAGTGAGTTTGGCTCAATCCTTAAGATGGCTTGTTTCTCACTTATGAGCTTCTCATCAACCATTTCTACTGCAATCCTTACAGCTGCAACACCTGTCCTTTTTCCGCTTCTTGTCTGCAGGATGTAAAGCTTGCCTTCCTGTATTGTAAACTCTATGTCCTGCATATCCCTATAATGTTTTTCGAGCTTGTCCTTTATTGCAAAAAGCTCTCTGTATATTTCAGGCATATCTGATTCTAATTCTGCTATTGGATTTGGTGTCCTTATTCCTGCTACAACATCCTCTCCCTGTGCATTGTTGAGGTATTCGCCAAAGAAGATATTTTCGCCTGTTGAAGGATTTCGCGTGAAGCAAACGCCTGTGCCGGAAGTATCCCCGAGATTTCCGAATACCATGCTTTGTATGGTTACTGCTGTTCCTGCTAAGCTGGAGATATTATGAATTCTTCTGTATTCCTTTGCCCTTTTGTTATTCCAGGACTTAAATACTGCTTCAATTGATTTCCAGAGCTGCTCGTGGGGCTCTTGTGGAAATTCACTTCCAGATGAGTTTTTAACTTCCTGCTTATAGTTTTTTACCAGTACCTTCAGGTCTTCTGCTGTCATCTCTGTATCCTGCTTGTAGCCCTTTTTTGATTTCAGGCCATGCAAGATTTTTTCAAATGCTGAGTGGTCCAGCCCAAGAACCACATTAGAAAACATCTGGATAAAACGCCTGTATGAGTCATACGCAAACCTCTCGTTGCCTGAAGATTTTGCCAGCCCTAGAACAGACCGGTCATTTAACCCAAGGTTAAGAATCGTGTCCATCATCCCCGGCATGGAAACTGCTGCGCCTGAGCGGACAGAAACAAGAAGAGGGTTTTTGCTGTCGCCAAGCTTCCTGCCAAGCTTCTTTTCAATTTCTTCAAGATGAGTCAGGACTTCCTGCTTTAGGTTGGCAGGAAACACATTGCTGTTTTCGTAGTATTGCCTGCATGCTTCTGTTGTTATTATAAATCCTGGAGGCACAGGGATTCCAAGAGAATCCATCTCAGCAAGGTTTGCACCTTTGCCCCCTAAGAGAGGCTTCATATCTTTATTTCCTTCGCTAAAAGAATAAACTAACTTTGCCATAATTTCACCGGAAAGAACGCCAAAGAGCAGGGATTTAAAAAGGTTTTGAAAAGAGCGACGAAAAAAGAGCAAGCAAAAAAAAGCAGAACAATAGAGCTATTTAATATCATAAAACCGAAAATTTTAAATAAAAACAAAAACTCTCTTTGTTGATTTAAACTTGACAAGGATGAGTTAAAATAAACGAAGGTGAGAAAAATGAAGATGCGAATTTTGGGACCGAGGGTGCTGATAAAGCCCACAAAAAAAGAGGAGAAGACCAAGGGAGGAATATACCTTCCTGATACAGCTGACGAGGAAAAGAAAGAAGGGACTGTTGTGTCCGTTGGAAAGTATGACGACAAGGACAAAAAGGATTTGCCTTTCCCTGTAAAGCCTGGCGATAGGATTATTTATGGGGGCTTCAGTGAGAAAGAGCTAATGCTTGATGGAGAGAAGCATCTCATCGTAGATGTAAAGGATATTATGGCTGTTTTGGAGTAAGGAGGTGAATGAAAAATGGCAGGAAAAGAAATTATGTTTAATGAGGATGCAAGAAAGGCCCTGATAAGGGGCATTGATGTGGTTGCTAACGCTGTTAAGGTTACATTGGGGCCGAGAGGGAGGTATGTTGTGCTTGACAAGGGCTTTGGCTCGCCTACTGTCACGAATGACGGGGTAACGATTGCAAAAGAGATTGAGCTTAAGGAAAAGGCCGATAACCTAGGAGCACAGCTAATTAAGGAGGTCTCCACAAAAACGCAGGATGTTGCCGGGGACGGAACTACTACTGCTGCATTGCTTGCACAAAGCATTGTTAAGGAAGGAATAAAGAACATAACATCGGGGGCTAACCCGGTTATTGTCAAGAAGGGGATAGACAAGGGAACAATGTCTGTTGTGAAATTCCTTGAAAAGATAAGCAAGGTAGTTAATGACAAGGAAACAATCCTTCAGGTTGCTACGATCTCTGCAAACAACGACGAGGAAATCGGAAAGCTTATTGCTGATGCCATGGAAAAGGTTGGGCACAAGGGAGTAATAACAGTAGAAGAAGCCAAGTCTCTTGAGACCTCGCTTGAGGTTGTTGAGGGAATGCAGTTTGACAGGGGATATATATCCCCTTACATGGTAACTGATGCTGAGAAGATGACTGCCGAGCTTGAGGACCCGCTTATTCTTGTGTATGACAGGAAAGTAAACAATATCAAGGAGCTTGTGAAGGTTCTTGAGATGGTTGCCCAGCAGAACAAGCCGTTGCTGATTATCTGCGATGAGCTGGAAGGGGAAGCGCTTGCAACAATAATCCTGAACCTGCTTAGGGGAACTATAAAGGTTGTTGCTGTAAAGGCTCCAAGCTTTGGCGATGAGAGAAAGCAGATGCTTGATGACATTGCAACCCTTACCGGAGGAAGCGTTATCAGCGAGGAGAAGGGCATGAAGCTTGAGAATGTCACCATTGATATGCTTGGAAAGGCTGAAAAAGTTAAGGTTGACAAGGATAATACCATTATCGTGGGCGGCAAGGGCAACAAGAAAAAGATTGAAGATAGGATAAAGATGCTCGAAGCGCAGATAGAAAAAAGCACTTCTGAGTTTGACAAAGAAGACCTGCAGAAAAGGCTTGCAAAGCTTGTTGGCGGTGTTGCTGTGCTTAAGGTTGGCGCTGCCACAGAGACTGAGATGAAAGACAAGAAATTCAAGGTTGATGATGCGCTTCACGCAACACGGGCTGCTGTTGAGGAAGGAGTTATTCCTGGAGGCGGTGTTGCACTGCTGAGGGCTTCAGAAGAGCTTGACCAGTTCGAAAAGTCTGTGTCTGATGTCGATGAAAAGGTTGGAGTGCAGATTATCAAAAGGGCCTTAAGCGAGCCGGTAAAGCAGATTGCCAGAAACTCAGGAAAAGAAGGGGCTATTGTAGTGAATGAAATTTTGATGAAGAAAGACATCAATTACGGCTACAATGCAAAAACCGGAAAGTTCGAGGACCTTTTCAAGGCAGGCGTGATTGACCCAACCAAGGTAACAAGGGTAGCGCTACAGAATGCTGCAAGCATCGGGGGAATGATACTCACAACTGAAGCCCTGGTGGTTGACCGGCCTGACGATGAAAAGGACAAGCCAGATATGCCTCAGATGGGTGGCCCAGGAATGGGAATGGGCATGTAAGCTTTTTTATTTTTTTTTAGTAAGTTTTTTTAACTGAGCCATTCTATACTAAAATATGACTATACTTGTTTCAATCCTTTCAACAGGCAAGGGGACATGGGGCAGGGTTTTTGCCCTCTCCCGGGCTTTTGAATGGAAGAAAGTAATCCTGATAGGAGACTCTTTTGTCAAGCAAAGGTTTACACCCGGGCCAAATGATGTTTTTTTAGAGGTTGACTTTAATAAAGATATAACTGGGCTGAAGAAAGACATATATGAAAAGGTTAATGAGCTGATTGATTATCCTGAGGTTGCTTTGAACATTTGTTCTGGGGAAGGTAAGATTCATACTGCGCTGATTTCTGCGCTTCTTTCATGCGGGTGCGCTATCCGGTTTGTTGAGCTTGACAACGAAGGGAAGGTTATTGAGGTTTAGAAGCTGGCTCTTCTGTTTTCTGCCGGGTGAAAATGCCCAGCTTTTTTGAAAGAATAAACAACCCTGCTGCTGATGCTATAATTACAACTGAAAAAATCATAAGAAATCCTGCATCTGAGAACAGCGCAGAGCTTTCATCGTTATCTTCTTTATTCTTAAGCACAATGTCGAGCCTTGGAGGAACTTCCTGATTCTGCTGGGATGCTGCAATACTGGCTGTTATAAGGCCTGTATCGTTAGAAACCTGCCCTCCTGAAGATGCCTGTGAGCCATCGAGAAACATGTCTTCATCTCTTAGCTCAAAAGAATAGTCCAGGTGCTTCTGGTCAATAACTGAGCCGGATTGCTCCAGAATCGCAAGGAGCCTGCCCTCTGGCTGGATTTGGGACAAGTTGAATGAAAGCCTTGACAGATTTGCAATACTTATTTCAGCTATTTTTTCAAAAATTAGGATAACTGGGCCATCTTCAGCTTTTTCAAGACTCTCAGGGCTCCCCTTAAGATTAATAAAAAACCTGTTTATGCCTAAAAAGTATTTCTGCAGCGTGTAAAAGGATGATATGCCGATTATTGGTAATTCCTCATCTTGCTTTTTGCTATCTTCCTTTTCCGGCTCTTCTTCCGATGCATCAAAGAACTCTGCTTGGCATGAAAACTTTTCAGATGAAGACTTGTATTCGCAGTCAAGAGTTCCTGAGGAAAATCCCTCTGGCAAAGTAAAGCTTGCTTCATGAGCGTAATTAAAGCCTGAATAATCTAAGGTAGCCTGCTGACTAAAAACTGTCTTCTTGTCCAGCTTGCAATCAATGGAATAGCTTTTTGAATCCAGAAAGAATTTTGCGCTAAGTGTTGCCTTTTGTGATGAGCCTATTGAAATAATGCAGGATGAGTTTGATATTTCCTGCTCAAACCCGGGCAGCCTTATGAACTGGTACTGCTCTTCACATTCTTTCGGCTCTGCATGGTAAACTATAACAAACATCGGATATGCTGTAGTTGTAAATGACTTTACTGATGTTGTAGAGCTTATTAAAGGATTTTTAATTACATTCCCGAAAACGTCCTCTATCCAATACTTATAAGGCACAGATGAGATAAGCCTATATTTAATGTTTTTTTCATCAATTGATGATACCGAAAAAGCAACAGAGCAGTTTATTGAGCCTGTTTCTTCATCTTCATCAATTGGCGAATCGTCATCATGCTCTTCATCGTGTGATTCGGTTTCTTCTTCCTCTTCCGGGGCTGACTCTCCTGGAGGAAGGCATGAATCTTCCTCTTCAGGTTCCTCTTTTTCGCTATCCTCTGCTTCTTCACTATCCTCATACTCTCCATTGGATTCATCTGCTTCATCTTCATCAGGCTGCTCTTCTTCTTGGCCAGGGGCTTCAGAATGATTCCCATCTGTGTCATTAACTGGCTCTTGGGCTTCTGGCGGCTCACCTGTGAAATTTCCAGAAGGCAGGGAAAGGTTGTCCCAGTAAGGATATTCAAAAGGATTGGGCAGGGTTTCGTGAGCTGTATTATTAAATATGCTTATGCTATAGCCATTTCCCTTTGCCAAGCTATCATCGTATGTAAATTCATGAACAACTGTGTTGCCAAAAGGCTCAATAAGCGCTATCTTCATCCCTGAGTTTACCAGAAAGCCGCTGTAATTGTAAGGCGTGTAAAGGCCATACTTTTCTTGAAACCCATCTATTGATATTGCTATAGCCAGGCATTCTTTTGAAGAGATGAGAGTTTGGCTAGGGAAAGCAAAAGTAATTCCCTGAAAATAATACCCGGAGATATTTATTTCAACCATGCCAAGGTTGCATATTTCAAGAAACTCATAGTCTTTGTCATGCCCGACGGGGTTATACATTATCTCGGTTATCCTAACACCTGCTGAACTTTCTGTTTCTTCATCTGCAGTTACAGCCGGCAAAAAAAAGATTATCAATAAGAGAAAACATAAGCAAATGTTTGGCGGCATTTTTTGTTTCATAGTAAAGCAAAAGGCACATTTAATTAAAAGCCTTGGCCAGGGAAATAAGGAATTTATCCAAAAAAGAAACTAAAATACTGAAAAAAACTCAAAACACCCAAAAAACCATTTTGGAATAGTTAAAAAGATTTTAATAGATATCTTGTTCGAAACAGAAGAAGGGGGTTTAAAATGCCATTTGGATTATTTAAAAAGAACAAAAAAGAGCCTAACCTGGACTTAGAGCCTCCGGCTCCGCCAAAGAGCCCTTCTGCCATGAACATGGATTCGCTAGGGAGTGAATCCCCTCCTGTACCAGAGCCTCATGCTGAAGAGCAGAAAAAACAGGAGAAACCAAAAGAGATAGAAGAAAGCCAATTGGACATAAACGACCTTCTGTCAAAGAAGATGGGGCAAGAATCGGAACAGCTGCAAGTAGCACCATCACCACAGGCCACCGAGAGTGTTGAGGAAAAGAAAGAATTCTCTGAAGAAGATTTCAATCTTGACAAGGAGCTTCATGAGCTCGAATCAATGATGGGTGAGATAGAAAAAGGGGAAGCACGGGAAGGTGATGTAGAAGGAAAAACCGAGAAAAAGAAAGTGCCTGATGCGGAAGCCGAGCCCGAGCAGAAAGATCTTTCAGCAACTTTTATTGTGAGATGGAGAAACTCAGAATACTTTATTAAGAGTACAGATTTAAAAGAAGTGCTAAACGAAGTTGAGGCCCTCTCAGAATATAACAACTCTTGCCTTGAGCTGCACAAAGAGATTGATATGAGGCTGACAAAACAAAGAAACGAGACTGGCAGGATAAACGAGCTTGTAAACTCATCGCTCAACAGGGTTTTAGCTTCAGATGAAATAGTCAGAGGTGAAGAATAATGGAAGACAAGATTCCGATATTCCTTAAGATTGAGGATTTTGAAAAGGTAAAGAAAAGCATCGAGTTCCTAAACGAGAAGGTTGAAGAGACTGAAACAGCCATAAAAGAAATGAGGCAAATGAATGCTGAAGAGCAAAAAGACCTCGAAAGGTTCGAAACTGAAGTGAAAAGGATTAGGGGAATTGTTGATTCTCTAATGACAAAGGCCACAAGGCCAAGGGACGAGTAAAAATGCCTTCGCAAAGCCGGAAAATGCCAAAAAATGAGAGGTATGTAGGAATACCTGATTCTGCAGAATTCAGGAAGGAGCTGCTCGGCTGTGCTAAAGAATTCCTCGTGCTTCTGAAAGAGAATGAAAACAGCAAGGATAAGTTGAAAAAGATTACTGCCACTTCAAACCTTATCCTTGATAACCTTAACGCTATAAAAAATACGCTCAGAGAGCTTCCAAGTTACTTGCCTAAGCCTCACCAGGACTTTGAGCCAATAAGCAAAACAGAGATAAAGCCGCTTTCATCGCATGGTAGAAGCAAGGAAAAAGGAGTGTCGACTGAAACAAAGATAAGAAAGATAGAAGTCCAGATTGAGAAGATAGAAAACCTGCTGAAAGAGCTTTAAATGTATTTTACTTCTTATTCTTTTTTCTAAGCTTACACAACGCTGCTTTTCTCTCTCTACTTGCTGCTGCCTTACTTGCACACCTTAAGATTTACTACAATCCTTCCGAGCCCTCTTGGGTTTATATGCTGTGTTGGTAGACTATACGTTGTGCCTGACTCACAATTCCAGCTTCTGAAAGAAATTTCAGTTTCTTCCAGACCAGTAAGATTGAAAATATAACTTATGCCATTCATCCCGAAAGATGCGTTGAGAGAGGCTTCTATCTTTTTCTTAATGAAATCCAAAGCTGGCTCATTTGAGTCACACTTCAAGCTCTCATTGTAAAAGCTTTCGTCAATGAGCCTGATAAAGGAATACTTGCTTGTGCAATCACTGAAATGCACTCTGTTAAACAATGATGAGTAGAATGCATTTGAAAGCAGGATTAAGTGCGTTTGGTCGTCTTCCCTCGCTCTGTCAGGATTCATAAAAAACAAAAAGAACACTACAAAAATTGAAACAAATAAGATTATAAATAATACTGCAAGTATTTCTGCCTGAGACTTTTTCATTTTTTTACCTTTGGTATATTGTTATGTTAAAATAGCCAAATGATCCCCTCCGGGAAGATGCATTATAGATTATGCAGGGTATGTTAAACCTCAGTGTTCTTGAAAAGATGCCTGCCTCGGGCTTTCGGTCGTAAAGCTCAAGCTTCAAGTCATAAGAGAAGCCTTCCTGCTGGTAAAGGTAAACCTCAGCAAAGCCGAGCCGTGAAAACATGTAGTCAGCATAATCCGCGGAATTTTTCTGCAACTCAACAAAGGCTTTTGCCTTATAATAATCTATGCAGTAGTCTGAGTGTACACAGCTGTATTCTCCCATTTTCGCTATTCCTGCTACTGTTAATATGCCCTGCTTGTACTGCATCTGCTCGATGTCTGCCTGCATCCTATGAGTGGTGCTTGAGTAGAAGAACACTGCAAATATTATCAATGCAATGACAAAAAACACTAAAAGCATTGCGTTCTGAAGGGTTTTTATCTGGGTTTTTTTACCTAAGGCAACCATTTTTGTCTAGTTCCAGCAGGGCTTGGTTGTAAGCTTCCTGCTTTTGTTTTAAATCTGATACTGATGAAGAGTCAGGATTGTTGTAAAAATCTGAAAAGCTTTGGGTTATTTTATTGGATAAATCTTTTGCATCTTCAAGAAAGTCCTCACAATCCGAAGGGTTAATGCTTTTCAGCAATTCAAAATGATTATTATTTAGCAGGTTATTGAATGCTGTTGTTCTATTTATCTTTCTGAGTGCTGCATTGTAAAGCTCTTTTTCGGAAAGGACTATTGCCGCCATCAGGCTTTCCATGCTGAAGTAATAGAACTCCTCGCTTGTTGAATGCAGGATTGCTTTTCCAGATTCAGGGTTTCCTCTTATCTGGAATATCTTTGCATTAAGGTTATCAAGGCCAAAATCCGGGTCTTTATTTACGTAAATGATGTAACAGGGATAAATTGTCCTGCAGGCAGTGATAATAGCATTTATATCTGTCATTTTAACCAGGTACTTATCAAGCATTAGCTCTTCTTCTCCTGAAACGGGGTTGTAAACGCGCCTTCTTGGCAGAAAGTCGAAAATCTCAGATGAGAACTCGGAATCTTGTCCGGTCTGGTCATCAAAAATGAAAAATTTCCTGTTGTCTGGGACAATATATGTATAATCTGTATTGCTTAAGGGATAAGATGAGCGCCTGCTGAAAAAAACAAGCCTTTCTGAATCAAATTCCTTTGGGAGAACCACGAGCGAGTCTCTTGCATCTATGCTCTGCGGCAATCCTTTCAGGAGAATTCTCTCTCCATCAAACTGAAAGGAATAGCTCTTTGAAAGCCGGACTGCTCTTGCATAGTTTGCCTCAGACTGAAGGTTTCTCACCAGAAGGTCGAAATGATTGTATACCCTGATTGATGATGCCTCGCTGGATATTGAGAAAAAAGAGCTGCCCAAGTTAAAAACAATTATGAATACCACAATGCCGATGATTATCGAGATTACCAAATTAAAGGATATATTAAGCTGAGACTTCATTTTATCCTTACAGAATCTCCAAAAGACTCAAAGCTCAATGTTATGCTTCCACTTGACTCGAAGCATTTTTCCATGCTTTCCTGGTTGAGGTTCATTCTCATTAACGGGGTAAGCCTGCCGCTTACCAAGAGAAAAACATTGTTTGTTTCTTCATCAAGTGCGGCTTCATAATGCTTAAGCATATCAAGGCTTCCTTTAGCATGAGGGTCGTAAAAGCATATAAACCCTGTTGGGGCAGATATTGTCTGGTTAAAGCTTGAGCCTCTGCCAAGGTCTATCGCCCTCTTGTATGAGCCAGTAAGATCAGACCTAAGCTGAATCATTACATTTTCATTAGAAAAGCTTACCAAAGCTTCGATTCCCTTATATCCCAGTAATAGCACTGCTATAACAATGATTATCCCTAGAAAGAATTGAAAATTAAGCTCAATTGCCGACTTTTTGTGCAATTTGCTTAAATTCTTGATCCGTGTCATTTTTTCTTTGGCTCTTCGAAAATGTCAAAAATTTCGGAGTCATCCCTTATTTTTTTATCAAGGGTTTTTTTCTTTGCTGGCTTTCTCAGTTGTGGCTGCTGGGCAGGCGCAGATGGCTTTTGTGATGCTTGCTGTGATGGCCTTTGCAAAGAGGCAATGCTCTGCTGGCTGTCCCAGGACGCTGGATGGTAATAATCTTCACGCGATGGCTTCTTGACAATATTTAATCCCAGCTTAGCCAGCAGATTCTCAATGAACTCTCTCGCCTTAGCAAAAAACTCTTTTACTTTGCGGTATGCAGGAGCCAGCTTCGAGCTCTCCATGAAATCATCTATTGGCCCCCTGAAGTAATATACAAGGAAGCCAACCGCTCCAATTAACGCAAGGATAATGATTAGCAATAGCCAGGGGAATCCTTTTCTTGGCTCTTCATCATCATAGGGGTCAAGTGGAGGCTTTATTGGCACCTCGTTTGAATCTCTTTCAACACATTTTGCGGTAATTGGGTCACAAACTTCGGATGCACAGTCTGAATCACGGTTACATTGCTTTCCAACATTGCAAGGAGTGCAGGGACCGCCGCAGTCAACATCGCTTTCACCTTGGTTCTGGATTTTATCAAAACATGTTGGTGAAGCACATTTGCCATCATTGCAGAAGCCGCTTTCGCAATCCAAATCCTCAAAGCAACCTAACCCGTCTTCGCATGGATCGCACGGCCCTCCGCAGTCTACATCGCTCTCGCCCTGGTTCTGTATCCCATCAAAGCAGTTTCCGGGGTATTCGCAAACGCCTTCAGAGCAAAGCCCCGACCTGCAGTCTGAATCAACTATGCAAGCCTTTCCCTCAGAGCAGGGGTTGCAGCTTCCGCCGCAGTCAACATCTGTTTCATCGCCATCTAATATCCCATTGAAGCATTGGTCTTTTGAGGGAGGCCTATCGATAGTTCCCGCAAGAACACAACTGTTGTTAACCCAGTCGCATTCTCTTGTTGCAAGGCAGGGATTCCTCTCGCAGTCTGCTTCACTTAAATAATCTGAGCATTTAACAAACCTGGAGCAGTCATAGCATTTTTCAAAGCCATCAAAGTCTCCTATAGCGCACATTCCAAAATTGCAGAACTTGCACTTGCTAGCATCACATACCGGGAATGATGTCATGCAATCATCGCATGAAAGGCAATCGCAATAAGTGTCTCCAATGCACCGTGGGTGGGAGCAGTCTGACGGGCAGCCTGCCAGCCTGTGCGAGTATGGATAAACAGGGCAACCTGGAAGCGTATTTTCACATACATCAACCCCATCACAGATGCCATCTCCATCTGAATCAATTATGTTGCCAAATGCATCTCTTTCACATTTGTCCAGCTTCCTGCAGAAAGCGTCATCTGTGCACTCAGGCATATCGCAATCAGCTGCACAGCCGGGGCTCATGTCATTATAGCCCTGGACTTCACAGCCTTCTGAAGTATCTTGACACAGATCCAAGGCATCACAGATTCCATCTCCGTCTGAATCAATCACCCAGCCAAGCTCATCAACCTCGCATTCATCAGGATGGTTTTGCGGGGCGAGGAAACAGTACTTATCCTTTTTGCAAAGAGGGTCCGTACAGTCTGCAGCACACCCGGGCATAGAATCATTATAGCCCTGGACTTCACAGCCTTCGGGAGTATCTTGACACATATCCAAGGCATCGCAGATGCCGTCGTTATCAGAGTCTATAACCCATCCAGATTCATCTCTTTCACATTCACTTGGATGGTCTGAAGGCTGAAGCGCGCAAATCTTGTCTTTTTTGCACAAGGGGCTCTCGCAGTCTGCAGCGCAGCCTGGATTTTCTTCTCCATAGTCCTGGACTTCACAGCCTTCGGGAGTATCTTGACACATATCCAAGGCATCGCAGATGCCGTCATTATCTGAATCTATCACCCAGCCAAACTCATCAATCTCACATTCATCAGGGTGGTCTGATGGGTCTTTGCTGCAGATTGCGTCATGCTCGCAAAGGATATCATCACAATAAGCTGCACAGCCGGGGAATTCATCAGTATAATTCTGGACTGGGCAGCCTTCCGGCGTGTTGGGGCAGAGATCCAAGGTATCACAGATTCCATCATTATCTGAGTCAATAATCTTTCCTGCGGCATCCCTCTCACATTCCAGTGGATGGCCATCATATCTGCAGGTGCCGTTGAAACAGAAGTGTCCTGGCTGGCAGTCATCATTGCTTTCACAGGGGTCAGGCGGCTCTGCAACACAGATTCCGCCCTGGCACACTTCTCCAAGCTGGCAATCCTCATCAACCTCACAGGGCTCTTCAGGCTTTTCTATGCAAACGCCTCCATCGCAGATATAGCCTTCATCGCAGTCC
>CAYUJZ010000004.1:6849-43131 GCA_964445165.1 uncultured Methanosarcinales archaeon | reverse complement strand
TTCAGGCTTTTCTATGCAAACGCCTCCATCGCAGATATAGCCTTCATCGCAGTCCTCATCAACCTCACAGGGCTCTTCAGGCTTTTCTATGCAAACGCCTCCATCGCAGATATAGCCTTCATCGCAGTCCAGGTCATTGGCACACTCTACACAACTTGAATCAAAGCAGAACTCAAATTCCTGGTCGCAGGGATTATCGCAAACCCCACAGTGATTATTGTTTATTGATGTGTTTACGCATCTTTCCGCACAGCAAGCCAGGCCGTCGTCGCAATCAGCATCTGAATCGCAGTATATGCAATAGAGGTCTTCTACGCACTCCTCCTGCTCACAATCTTTCGGGCATCCGGGGTCAGTTCCGTCGTTATATCCCTGAACCTCGCAGCCTTCGGTTGTATTTGGGCAGTTATCATAATTATCACAAATCCCGTCACCATCTGTATCCAAAATCAAGCCTTCTTCATCCCGCCAGCAGTTCTTGGGGTGCAGGTCAATAATCCCGTCGCAATTGTTGTCAAGCCCGTCATCCAGGGTGACTTCTATCGGCTCATAGAATTCTGAATGATTCTCGTAATCTTCGACTATGCAGGATTCTTTGAAAAAGCCGTAAGTGCCGCAAACAACATTGCACTCATGCATGCTTTCCTTGCAAACTCCTTCCTGAAGCTCGCAAAGCCTTGTTTCACCCTCTTGGCAGAAGAGGTCTGGCCTTGAAATAAATGTAACAGACTGGACTTTTGCCACGTTGCCAGCGGGGTCGCTTGCAAAATACCTTAAGGTCTGGCTCTCTGCTGTGAAGTCAAAGCCAACCAAGTCAATAAGCTCGCAGGCTGTAAATTCAACTTTTTGGGTTTTTACCCAGGCTTTATGCTCTGAATGGCAGTTTTTACCATCAATGCATATATGAATGTAATAACCAGTCGGAAGCATTTTGTCTGAACCCGGAGAAATAAGGTAGTACGAATCGTGTATTCCTGTCTTGTCAATCACAAGGAATTCCAGCTTTTCATCTATCCTAAAGTTGTTTTGGATTCCTGAGAAGATTACATTGGCCTGAGGAGGGAACATGTCAAGCTCGCAGGGGTCTCCACCATAGCCCTCGCAATCAGGGCTTCCTGGAACAAGGTCTATGTCCTTCTGGCACATGCTTACCCCGATTTCAGCATAATCAAAGTAATTGCAAACTCCAAGGCCACAAAGGTCGTTGCTTCTTCTTATCTCGTGTGTATTTGTATCGATAACTGCGGACTGGTCGCCCGTGCACGATTCCCTGTCAGAATAGTCAAGGCAGCTGGTAATTGCCAGGCAGTATACGCAATGTGAGAATCTTGGGTCATCATAAATAAGTGCGCAGCTCGCATACGGATTTCCCTGGAATTCAGAATAGCAGTCTGAACATGAGAACATGCTGTTGTCTATGCAAACGCCAATCCCCAAGTCATCGTTTATTGATATCCAATCACAGCCCGCCTCGAAAGCTACGTTGCAGTTGTCTATCAGGCAAGAATCCCGGGATGCATAGCCATAGCATGAAGACACTGTGTCTTTGCAGTCAAGACACAATCCTGCAAGGCCAGTGCCGTGCTCATAAAAGCAGCCAACGTTTTGATTGCACGCCGGCTTATTCACAACCAGGCCAAGCTGCTGATTATAGTCTATGCATGGCGATGAATCTGCGCAGACCGCTTCGGTTCCCCTAATCGAACAGGGCTTGTCTGGTGTGCAGCTTACCTTTTCAAACAGAACATAATCCTTGCTGCACCTATAGCCCTTCTGCATTTTATCCATATATCTCGCTTCATCTCTAAAAACAGACCAGAAGTCACCCTTATCGGTATATCCAAAATAAGCCATGTATGTCTCATAAAAATGCTCTTTTATGCAAAAGTCGGAAAAGCCGACTGTCGGGTTAAGCCAGCACTCCATATCACCAGAGTATATGTTTCTTCTTTCAAGCTCATGAGTTCTCTCGCTGCCTTGGTGGTCATAATAGACTGCCTTAATCTTATAGTTGTACCTCTCGCCGAAAAGGAAGCCCTCGCCTTCATCTATATTTGTCCTGCCTGTATCCTCAAAGTAATTTGTAAACGAATTGCCTATTAGAACATCGTTCCTATAAATTTCATAATGCTTGATATTGCTAAGGCACTTATCAGTCCAGCTTATAAGGATTTTTGCAGGCGAGCCTGAAAAATCCCTCCTGAAGCTTATGTCTGAGAGCGGGTTGGTGCTAAAATCGCATGTGCCCACAGTGGGAGATGTGGGATCTCCGCATACTTTACTGCAGTCTCCTGCTGCATATAATGTGCCTCCCACTTCATCACATGCACTTTTAGAGCCCAGGAAAGAGTATCCTTCGCCATAGCAGCAACAGCCCTGCTCGCATTCACCAACCTGGCCGCACTGCTCTCCATCTAAAAAAAGGCTTTGGCTGCAGTATTCAAAGTTTTCATTATCTGCGCTCGGTATCCCGCAGCAGGTGTAAACATTAGCTACATCTGAGCAAAGGTAAGGCTCAACAAGGCAGCATCCAGATGAATGCGCAAATTCCGCATTGCCTATTACAAAAACAGCAAAAAATACAAGAAACACTATTGCTCCTTTTGCGCCAAAGCCTGTTTTTATGCTCATTGAACCTGCCTTCTCTTTTCAAATCTGCTTTTTATATGATTTTACCTTAAGTTGCCTTTATTAAATTTTCTATTTTCCAAGTGTTTTTAAAATATCACTTTCTCCTTGCAAAAACGACCTTTCTTCCTGTAATATCCCATGCCTTAAGGAAGAGGCTTTTTTCAATTGCCCTTTTCTTTGAGCCTAAGGCATAATCCTGGACAAAAAAGCTGTCAATATTATACCCTACTACAACATATGGCAAAACTTGGGCAATTCCGTCAATAGGCTGCCTGTCAAGAAGCACCACCAAAGCGCTTCTTTTTGAAAACATCAGCTCAAGGTCTAAGAGTGAAAGGCCGGCATTCTTTATCCTGATTCCGGAGGAGCCCATCTCCTGCTGGCTCATAAGGTTCTCACCGGAAATGGCTACCTCGAGCCCTATCTGCCTTAGCTTAAGTGCAAGCTGCTCTATTGTCTCAGTTTTAAGAGGGATTGAGTCTACTATGTGGATGATTTCTTCTATGCTCTTTCTGTAAAAATGGCGAAGCACTGAATAGGTTATCAAGTTATAAAACTGGCTTAACTCATTTACAGCTATTGAAATAAACTCAAACTCAACAGATGTTTCCTTATCACGCAGCTTTTTTAGGAACCCAAGGGAAAATAAGCCTGAAAATGTGCCTGAGAGGTAAGGCTGAATGGCTTCTTTCAGCTGCCCCAGGCTTTCAAGGAGCTTTGAGTAAAGCTTAACAAAAGAGTTATTTGGTTCTCTTGTGACCTTATACCTATAATATGCATCTGACGCAAAAAAGAACCCGATTATTGAGCAGAGTACAAGCACTACCAAAGCCAGAAAGAAAGATGCGCCTTTTATTTCATTCATCTTTTCTTTTATCGGGGAAGGGTGCTCTATTACTTCTTTTGGCTCATCCTCTTCTTTATCTTTACCTGTGCCAGTCGTTGCGTTTTTATCCTGGTCCTGCTGCTCTCCTAATGGATAGCATCTTCTAACATGAAGGTTAACGCTCCTGTCTGTTGCAGACTGGCTCCGGTAAGAGATTCTGTAAAGCCCTTCTTCCTGGGGCACGAAGCTGGCGTTTCCGTCCTCATCCGAGGTTATGTTTAGTATCTCCATAAATGTGTTATTGTAATACAAAGAGATGCTGATATCAACTTCAGAGACAGGCCCGCAGACCTCACGCCCGTCAATAATCTCGCCTGAAGGAGAGCAGGTTGCCCTAGGAACAAGCCGGACTGCCTGGAAAATAATAGGAGACTCGAGGCAATTCCTGAAAGGGACAAGAAAGGTTCTGCCGTCCTGGCCGCACGCGCCGCAGTCTTCGGGACAGCTAAGGCAGTCTTCATAATCTGACTGGCAGGTGCCTTCTCCGCAATAGCCTATGTAAATTGAGATGCTCTTGTTTGTCTCTGACTGGGCATCGTTCAGGAAAACTGTTATGTTGTTGTGGCCTCTCTCCTGCTCTGTTGGGTAGGCTATAATCTGGCCTGTTAAGGGGTTTGCCGGGAAAACTGGCGAAGAGGTCCTGAAGTAGATTGTATCGTTGTCATAGTCAATCGCAGTCAGATTGATAATCAGCTTTCTGTGCTCATAGCCAGTAAAGGATGCTGCCCCTGTGTAGATGGGCGGGTCATTTATGTTTATTACCCGAATAGAAATTATCCTTGGTGTGCTGTAGTAGCTATCGTTTGCTCTAATCATGAATGTCCTGTTTCCTATGTCTGTGTGCTTTGGAACCCAGTCAAACCTGTAACGAGAGCCGTTGCTTGTTATTTTGAAGTCTGAGTTGTTTATAGTTACCTTTAGCTCATCTCCGTCTGAATCGGTTATGTTGAAGATTGCTGTAAAATTATCGTTCTGGTAGACTGTGTCCGGAAGAAGTATTATATCTATTTCTGGCGGCCTGTTATCTGTTTCTATTGTTGTGTTCTGCTGAACGCAGTTTGTATAATTGTGTTTATCTTTTGCGCATATTTCAAAAGTTATATTCTGAATTCCTTTTCCGATAAGATTGAGGCTGCTGTATTCTTTTTCGTATAACCCACCGGAGAGGGTATAGTTTTCAGAAGCCATGAAAGAGCTTCCTGGGAGCTTTATTCTTCCTGAAACATTCTTAATGCCAAATAGGTCTGTTGCGTTAACAGAAACGGTTATTTCGGCAGTGTGCTCGGTGATTGGAGTGGGGTTTATTATAATCCTGTTTATTGCCGGAGGGGTTATGTCGAGCTTTGTGGTTGACCGGAAGCAATCTGTGTTTCCCGCGAGGTCTTTTGCGCATACTGTTATGTTGTAAACGCCATCGCTAACGAGGATTATTGAGGTGCTGTTTGTGCTTGAAGTGTATGTTTGTGTAGAGCTGGTGTTTAGGTTTTTTGCTGAGATTGTATAATTGGCTATCTCGATGTTGTCTGTACATGGGGACCATGACAAAGAAATCAGGGAATTCAGGTAGAGTAGCTGTAAAGCCAAATATGAGCTGCTGCAGTCCGGCGGGGTTGAATCCAAAAGGAAGCTTTTATTATCGGAATTGAGGATTCTTCCTGAGTGTTTTGCGGCTATCGACCAGTTGTAGTAGCCGTCATCTAAAAGCTGCACTGCTGACTTTCCTGGGACGTTTTCCTGGCTGATTGGGCTGCCTTCCCCATAAATAAACAGGTCAAAAAGCGCCAGGCCTGAAAAGTTTATCTGCCAGCTGAAGTTGACTGTCGAGTTTGTTGTTGCCCCGATTGGCTTTGTTAGGATTAGGTTGGGGCTAAGCGTAAGGTTCTGGCTTGCCTGGTATGAAAGAGGCCCTGGGGAGGATGGCAGGCTTAATGTGTGAGTTGCATTTATTCCCGGGCAGAGTGTGCTTGTTGCATTGAGGATTATGTTTACTTCGCTGGCACTTGAGGGAAAGCCCAGCCTGTATCTACCGGTAGAATTTGAGTATGTTGAGTTGGCTGCTAATAACTCGGAGCTGCTTGCGTTGTACATCTGGCCCGCAATAAGCGTGTTGTTGAAGCAAAGCCCAAGGATTTGTCCGGAGATATTGTAACTGGAAAAGGCAGGCATAGCTGATACAAGCAAGAGTGCCAGCATTAGCAGGAAAATGGCTGCCGGGCTGGGCAAGGGATTTCTCTGTCCTTTCTTGATGTCTTGCTTTTTCATTGCAGGGTTTTCCATTTTTCCATTATCAGGCTGCTTAAGTCCTGAGTAAACCCTATAGATTTCAGGTCTATAAGAGTTCTTATGAGCCCTGTTGAGTTTTTCTTAATCTCAAAGGGGAAAAGCTGAAGGCTTGACTCGTAGATGCTTATGGTTGTGTTTCCAAGGGAAAGGCTTTTTATCCATGAAACTGTTTCCTCATTGTAGTATATATGAGCCTGCTCGTCGGAATAATCATTCAGGAGCTCAAGCGATGAGAAAAGGCAAAAGACTCCTTCATGCTGCCTCATTTCTTTCCCGAAGTCTTTTTTTGAGAGGTTTATAGAGAATTCGAATCTCTTTTTTACCTTAACCTGGGAAGCAATTTCTCTTATCAGGAAGTTTGGCCTCTCCAGGCGGTAAAGCCCGTTTGACTTAACAACAATCCTTGACTCTTCAAGAGACTTAGTAATGGAATTCACCCTGCCAAGAGAAACGTCGGTTTGCTCCTTGATCCTTGACTGGGAAAACTCAGCCAGGTCAAGAATTTTGTAAAGCACTGCATATGTTTTCGGGCTGGTGTATTTCATGTTTGGAGACACAAGTATACTTTTTTTACTAATATTATTTATAGTTTTCGTTTTTTTCAATAGAAAGGCCTATTCTGCTTAAAAAAGACTTTTTCATTTATTAAGGGAAAAGTTTTTTTTTGGCTATTTTCACTTTTTATTTTCTATTTCATTTTTAGATGATTTTTTCACCGAAAAAGCGGACAAAGTTTATAAATAAGCAGGACTACCTCGAAGTAACTATGACTGCGGTTGAAATAATAGCCACCGGTGGGATTGCAATAGTGATTGCTTCGCTTATGCTTAGCCTTGTTGAGATAAGCGAGGAGATTGCTGACAAGACTGAAGGGTTTGCTATGGAAATAAACAGCGCAATGGATTGTGCTGTGAGGGGAATCCCTGTGCATGTGTGCGCTCCGGAGCTTGCGGGCGCAGACTTCAAAGGCGACCTTGCTGACTATAACCAGCTGCTGCAGGAATCTGTCTCAGAAATATTAAGCAACAGCACGGCTTCTGAATAAGCTGTTGGCTTAAGAAAATCAAAACAAATTATTTCTATTCCTTCTTTTTTCTCTGGGAAGATTTCTTTAGGCTTTCCAGCACCCTGAGGTTTTCCTCGAGAAGGGTTTTTCTTTTCAGGAGCGACTCCTGCTTCTTGCTTAGGGAATCTATCTTGCTGCTTATTTCTTGCTTGTGACTGAGAATTTCCGGCGTCTTGGCTCCGTGGCTACTGACCTGGTTATGTAGCTCTGCATACTTTTCCATCTGGCCTTTAAGGCGGTGAAGCTCTAAATTGATTGCCTCAATCTGGCGAATGACCTCTGAGCGCTTTGCCCCTTTGATTCTCCCAGGAAAGAAACCAATGACAGCTATGACAAATATGGCAATAATTCCTAGTATCTCGATTGCCTGAACCCTTGATTGAAAAATGCCTGAGCGGACTGCGCTGCTTAGCACTATTGTCTTTGAAACACTTAAAGTTGGGATTCCGTATACCTCTGGAAGTGAGCTAAGCACCTGAACAGAGTCAGTTACATAGCTTGCTTCCCATTGCTCGCCTTTTCCGAGCGTATCAAGCTTCCAGAGGCCTTTTTCAATAGGCATAATTGTGACTTCGGTGAAGCTGTCCAGGTCTGCAAGAAATTCCTTGACCATAAGGCTTTCTATGGGGCCATCACCGAGATTTCTCAGGATAAGAGTTATCTTTGCCCTGTTGCCTTCAAGAAATTCTACTCTTTTCTGAACGAAAAGCCTTTTTTCTGGAAGGAATTTTCTGATGAAAGGGACCGACTGAGAGTAATAGTCATCTCCCATAAACCGCACTCTTGCTGAAGGAAAATAGTCAAGGCCAAAGGATTCGTCATCATGATAATTCAGCTCATAATTGATTCTTTTTATGCTCTTGGCTGGAACACTGAATTTTGACTGCAGTGAATTGTTATCCGCAACCGAGATGAATTCCGCTCCTGAAAGATAGCTGAACCCTGAAGGGAATGTATCAAAAAGGGTCACGTTTGCCATTCTTGGCTCGAAATTGCTAACAAGGATGCTTACTGTTATGTTCTTTCCCGGAAGCGCTACGTTGTCTGAAAGGATTCTCCTTACAAAAATATTCTTATACATGAGTTCGCCGAATGTCTCGTTTAGGAGGTATTCTGACTCATTAACCTCTGGCTCTAAAAGGTCTTCCTGCGTGAAGAGCGTAATGTTTGCCTCCGAATCCAGCTTTATTCCACGCAAGTAAATGTCTGTCTTTACCCAATATACCTGCCCCTCTTCCGGCTCGTAATCAAAAACATCATACTCGTATGTCTCGTAAGCGCCTATCTCAGATACTGGGTTGTTTTCATCTGGCAGGTCCCATCTTTCCAGGTGGTCTGTAACATCTATGTCTGGCGTCTTTAAAAGTGTAATTGAATCCACAATATACCCAAACGCGGAGGGGTTTTCCAGCCTGACGCTAACCAGCCTCCTTCGCTGGCCAGAGAAATCCTCGTCCTCAATCTCTGCTTTTTTCAGGATCACTTTCAGCGGGGCATATATTCTCATGTCTGAGCGGAGGATTGCCCTTTCAAGCAGGGAGTTATAGCCTTCAAGGATGTTTCTTTCAAGAATGCCCCTGATAGTGTAATTTAAGCGAACTGTCTGATTAGGGTCTATCTGCATTATGTAAAGGTTTGAGGAAGAAATATAATTCTCGCTTGTGCTGTCGTGAGAGAAAAGGTCCAGCCCATCAAAAGAAATTGGGATGCTTATGTCATAAAGATGAGAATCGCTTGGGTTGGCAACATAAACCAGCCCATGAACCTGGTAAACAAAAAACTCATCATAAAAGCTAATTATCTTGCCTTTCTCAAAGATGGATATCTCTAACAGCTCTTCATCATCCTCATCGTACAGCTGGGCGAATGAAGAAGGCAGGAAAAAAAGAACACTTAACAATAAAATAATGAATAACAAGGATATGCTTTTTTCCACTCTCATTTTAGAAAGGCATTTTTTTCCTTTTTGCCCTTATCCTGCTGTTAACCAAAAAGAGGCTCAGGACCACAATGAGTGCTCCCCAGAACACCAGAGAGCCTCTTACGTTTTTTGTTGGAATGGGAATCATAGAGTATTCTACCAACAGGTTGCCTGTGATTGAGCCTTGCTCAACCTTTCTCATGCCAGCTTCAGACTCAACAACAGCATCTGGCGCATAAGTAATGTGATACTTTGAAGGAAGCAGAAGGGCAGTGCTTTTTTCCCTTATGCTAATAGTGGTTTCCTCGGGCGGAATATCCAGCTCATAAAACAGCACTCCTGCTGGCTTGAAAGGCACTCTATATGTCATGTAAATGTCCTTAAAGAATGTAGGCAGAAGAGGCGACCATACCGTAAAGATTATCTTGGTTGAGTCATCTGCCTGGGCAATCCTGCTTTCTATTGTAACATTTCTGTCATCATAGATACGCAGACCAGTTATTTCCGGGCCTCTTGGAGAACGGCCTTCCATGCTGTATATCCTGAAATGGATTTCTCCGGGAATAATGGGATTTGTCCCGATGTTCTTGAGGCGCATCCCCCTGCTTACCTGTATGTGGCCGTCTGAATAGGTGTATGTTGAGTCGTACCTGTCGAAAACAACAACCTGAGAGTAAGCTAAGTTAGCCAGCAGTATCAGCAGAACTCCTGTTAAAATGAATATTCTATGTTTCATTGCCCCCCCACTTCCTTTACTAAAAACACGCCTTTTTTTAAAGGTGTGTGACTACCAAATAAAAACAAAATAAAAACTAGGCGGAACCACCCATTTTGTCGTGAATATTTTTTGTAAGCAGCAGGTTCAGCAGGTTTAGCGTAAGCAGGAACCCGACCACTGTTGCAAAGATAGTCTCCCTGCTTCCCTGAGAGGAGAGAAGGGTTTCTATCCTGATTCCCTCGTGCGAGCCTGCGCCGTCAACCTTCCGTGGGTCTAAGCCTACTATGTAAAGGTCAGATACCCTGTAAACGCCAGTTCCGTTTACTATGTAAGTAAGGTTCCATGTGCAAAGGTCTCTAGACACTGCATCAGGCCCATTGCATGGCCCTAGCGAAGAATTGTAAGGCTCTGTTGTTTCTATAACCCACATGTATGCTGTTCCATTAAATCCGTCTCCAGTAACTGACTCTGTTGAGTGAAAGCCCTTAGACCAGCCTCCTGCTGAAAACTCTGTTGGAATGAAATCGTATACTGTAACCACCAGCCCTTCAGGCGTCCACGCATTTCCTATGTTTTCGACCAAAACATCTATCTGATACTGGTCCTGGTCTATATTGACTATGGACTTATTAACCCTGAGCCAATATCCGTTCACGACATAGATGTAACTGATGTAAAGGTCTGTGCCGTTTGTGGTAAGGTAGCTCTGGATAATTTGGTTATACTCGTTCATAAGATGGTAAAATGGCCTTATCCATACGATAGGCGGCCTTGAGTCCTCATTGTCTGAGCCATCTGTGTAGTTAACCTTCCAGTTTCTAACTGACCAGGAAGTGGTTTCATTAATCTCCGTGTTTGGATTATAGGTGATGTTGTGCCCCGAGTATGCGATCGGGCTCAGATTGGTTGTGATCCAGAGCGTTACTTGGGTAAGGTTATAGCTTACGTTCAGCGGGACACTGGTATCTCCGCCTATCAGCCAGGTTGCATTAACGTTCAGCTCGTTGTCCTGTGGGCTGATTATCTCCTTGTCTGTCGAGAAGTCCATTGCAAGCTTTGCCTTTATATCTGTTATGGTCATGTTGGATGCAAGATAGTCTATCTCATACTTTAGAGTCTCCTTTAAGAAAGGGTATGTCGCTGTTGTAGGAACGTTCCAAGGAGCGCTAATGTCAAATGAGATGTTAACAGTCTCGTTCCACTCAAGCGTGCCGCCGTTGGCTATCCAGTTCCATGTTCTGTCGTCCACTCCTGGGCCGTCAACATTCGCAAAATCGCCTTCGTTGTGTATCTGTACAAATGAGAAGTTAAACTCTGTCTCATTCCAGAGTACAGGAAGGGTTTCCAAAGTGATATTTATGTTTGATACGTTTACCCTTATCCAAAGGTTGTTTTTAATTGTCTTAATAATAGTGAAGTTATGCCCTGCCAGCACTTTCCTGTTAAATCCGGTTTCAGTATTCATGTATTCTGTTTCTATGTCAAGAGGAGGCTCAACTCCTGACTCGTCTGAGCAGTTGATTGTGTAGTTGAAAAAGGAATGCTCCCCTCCCCTCAGCTCAGGGATATGGATTATAAAAACCTCTCCAGGGGTTGTGCCATTAATCTGTGTCCCGTTCCTGCCGTTTACAAAATTGATGATTGTGCCCGGCATGATGTAATCAGTATTATCAAAAAAGATGTTGATGTCCGAAACAGTGTCAGAGCTTGGGTTTGATACATTGATATAACCACTGATTCTGCAGAATTCCCTTTCCTCAATCAGATAGAAATCCTTTGCAAATGTTACATTCTGGTCAACAATTTCCCACATAGAGACGTTAAGCCTTGTTTCCTTATCAGCATAGGCAATGCCTACTGAAAAAAGCAACAATGCCAGCAGCAATACGGTTTTGTTATTCATTCTGAATCCTCCTGTTAAAAATGATATACGAATATACTGCAATATATACTGATGGCAGTCATATTTAAACTTTTCGTTTTTTTTATAAAAAGTAGTCAGAAAGATTTAAAACGAAAAAGGAATAAGAATATATTATGGGGGTTGAAAAACCGGGCTTTTGCGCCTTTTTAATGCTTGGAATGCTTTTGCTTGGGAGTAATGTGGCTTTTGCATCTTCTTCACTTGCTGTTTCTTCTGAAGAGCTTTTTTTTATAAATGTTAGTGAAATTAAAAGAGAAATTGTGCTCTCCGTCCAGAATAACGACAACATCCTTCTCCATATCTCGCTAATGCTTGAGCCAGATTTTTATTTCCTTAAGGACAAGGTCAGCTTTGACCCGCAGATTCTTGAGATTGGCCCGGCAGAGACTAAAAACCTAAAAGTGAGCCTGAATATCGATGAGGTTTATGCTAATGAAGTTGGTTTCTGGATTCAGGGGTATGTGAATGAGCATAACATCGTAGAGAATATTTCTAAGATAATTATGAAGGGACCGGCGGAGCCCGATGTGAGGCTGGATTCTATGATTTCTGATGTTGACATCAACCCAAAGTTTTTGGTGGCCAGTGTGAAGATGGAAAATACTGGAAATACTCTAATCAGGGTAAAGCCAAAGCTGGTGCTCAGCAAAAAAGATGAGGTTGCTCATTCCATTGAATACCCTGCGCTTCCATATATCGAGCCAGGCAGCAGCGAAACATACTCTTTCAGGCTGGAGCATGACTTTGAGGATTTTGAAGAATATAAAGTAAGCGCTGAACTTAATTATGACAATTTCAGCCAGGAGCCTGCTTTTGATTTTGTATTTACGCCCGAGGTTGAAAGAAGCGGGGAGGAAAAAAGCAAAGCGACTATTGCATTTTCGCTTATCCTAATTCTTATTGGCATCGGGGTTTGCGGCTATTTTATTGCGAGATTTACATACTATGCACACAAGCACAAGAGCGATATCGAGAGAGTCAAGCTGTATGAGAAAAAGGTTAAGGCACTTGAAAAAAGAATCAGCTACATGATAAAAGAAACCGAGAAGATTATTAATCAGGTTTCTTAAGCGTTTTTTTCAGGCCGTGAAGAAGGTCAGAAAGCGTGTGCACCTTTGCCTCAAGCTCGGAAATCTTCTTTTCAATCCGGTCCAGTCTTTTGTCGCGCTCTGTCATTTTTCAAGGAAGCGTGCCTTCTTCTGGCCTGCATTCGTTCTGGTGAAAACAATAATGAAATATGAAATTAAAGCAGTTAGTAAAGCTGCGTGTTCTTCTGGTTTATTACGCTTGGGACCGTGATGCTAACAGTCTCGGCAAACCCGTTGTTAAGCAGTATTCTTATCTGAGCCCTTTCTGAAGCACTAATTCCATCGCCCGGGGCTTCAATGCGTATTTTAAGCATGTCGCTTGGCTGAAGAATGTTGCTGTCCGGATCACTGCCCATCTCTTTTGTCGCGTAGTAATAGCCGCGGTTAGTGTTTGACGGGGTAAACCTGAAAAGCACATCCTCATCTATCAGGTTTCTTGCTGAGGTTGTTCCCTGGATCTCCACTATGCCAAAGTTGACGCCGGGTGAGCGAAGCTCAATAGTATCATCAAAAGTTACTGGCCCGGCAAAGATGTCTTTGCCTGTATCAAAGGAGTATATGCTTCCGTTTGACAGGATGATTAACACATCTGACCTGTTGAAAGCAATGTAGTCTCTTTCAAGGTCGCCGCCTATATCACTTTTGGTAATCTCATGCGGAACTGTCGTGAACCGAATCCTGTTTGCATAAATGTTATAGGTTCCATCTGGGTTTGAGCCTGTAATCGTGACAAAGCCATAATCCCCTATCGGGTAATCTATCACATGATAATTCTGGTCAACATCAAGGTTTATTTGAAATATGTCGCCTGATTCGTTCAGGAAAGGAACATAATAATACTCGGGCACCCCACTCACCCTTACCTGAAGGTACCTGCCTGACCTGCCATCATCGCCTTCGCATGCTGTTGCGCCTGAGCCGCAAACCCGAATGTGGTCTGGCTGGCTGTCTAAGTTAAGGTCCACATAATTTAACTCTAAATAGCTATTCCTGTCAACGGTAGAGTCAACTAGCTCATAATAATTGGTGAATGCGCCGAACTCTTCCTCTTTGTTCACAAAGTATCCGTCAAGGCTGTTTTCATCTGAGGCGTTAGGCCTGTAGCTGTAGAAAACACTTGCCCAAGGCAGGTTAAGGGAAAGCATAAGGCCGGAAAGCTTAATCGGCTCGCCTGAAAGCTTTGCCAGTATAACGAGCTCATCAATTGCCTGAAAATCTTCTGTTTCGCCAAAAACGCTTACAATATTAAGATAGGTGCTTGCCTTTTGCCTTGTCTGCTCAAATGTGCTGTGGCCTTTCTCCTGAAAGCTGATTGAGCTCTGTATAACTACAGCAGCAGCAACCGCAGCAACAATGAGCAAAGAAATGAAGATAATTAGAGTGCCTATTCCTATTTCTGACTTGCGCGAGAGCATGCTTTAAAATGCTTTTAGGAAGGCTCCCTTATTAAATCTTTCTATAATTAATCTACATAAAACCCGCCTTCTGCATGAAAAAGATATAACAAACGAAACATTTATATATTAGTATAGAAATCAGGTATGCAGGTGATAACCATGAACAAACGAATTATTGGAGCAATACTGTTAATTGTTTTTGCAACGGGGCTGGCTGGCGCTAATCCTTCCGGAACCGGAATGAATATTGAAGGAACCGAAAGCTTTGATGGAGATACTGCCACAAGCACTCCTGCAACAGGAGGAAATGTTACAGAACTAACACTTACCCAGACAACCCAAACTCAGCTCTGGAGTGCGTTTTATGGTAACCTTAGTGGTGAGACTGCCTTAAAAGGGTCTGGCGGAGATACTGTCTTTGACTGGGGAGCAATAACCTACACAAAGGCATATGTCTTTATGACAAGGCTTTCAAGCGTCAACTGGGACACTGTTGTCGCCGCTTCTGTTGCGAACATAGAAATAGAGGATACTACGCTTGAAATGGATGACAAGACAGAATCAATAAACAATACAAGGACAGATGCAAGCACCTGGGAAGACATAGACTATGGAAGCCCAATCTCAGTTGACTACGGAATTGAGATGACTTCGGGGAGTGGCTGGAGGTCTCCTATTTTATATGACTCCACTAATAGCGGCCTGGTATTCGGTGTATATGTTAACAGCTCTGGACAGGCTTTCAACGGGCAGGATGCAGACTACCAGATAATGGTTCCAACGGGAAACCAGACAAGGGACTATTATGTATACGCATACCTTGAGTAAGAAGAGAGTTGCTTTTTTATCTTTTTTATCTTTTTTCTTGTTTTATTCCGGATTCTTTAACAAGGTAGTTCTACAAAAATTCTTTCTTAAAAGCATTTTTCGAATAGAACTTTTTTAAAGATTATTTTTAAATATATACTTTCGAGAAATATTATGTAAAAAAATCGAAAGGTTTATATATTGGTAGCGTAAAAAGTATTCTGTGATGGTAAAATGGATAAAAAAGTACTATTAACGGCTTTGATGTTGGTTATTGCTGCGGGCATAGCGTTTGCCCAGTCCCCGAGCGGGACTGATTTTAATCGTGAAGGAAGCGAGACCTGGGAAGGGGACACTGCAACCAGCACTCCTGCGCAGGGGGGGAATGTTACTGAGCTGACAATCAGCCAGGATGTGCAAACCAGGCTTTGGCAGGCTTTCTACGGAAACCTGACCGGGGAGGTTGCGCTTAAGGATAGTGCAGGCACAAGCACGGTTTACGATTGGGGAGCGCTTAGCTTTACGAAAGCTTATGTTTTTATGACCAGGCTGGCAAGCGTTGACTGGACCACTATTCAAGGGGCAAGTGTTGCGCATATAGAAGCCGAGGATGTTGCATTAGAAATGGATGACAAGACAGAAGCAGTTAACAGCACAAAGGTTGATGGAAGCGCATGGGACAATGTTCAATACGGAAGCCAGGACATATCTGTGGTTTTTGGAATAAACATGGACTCTGGAAGCGGCTGGAGGTCTCCTTTGCTCTATGACACTACAAATGCGGAGATTATTTACGCTGTGTATGTAAACCAAAGTGGGCAGGCATTTAACAGCCAGGATGCAGACTACCAGATAATTGTGCCGACCGGAAATTTGAACAGAGATTACTATGTTTATGCGTTTTTAGAGTAAGCTTTTTCTTTTTTTGCTCTTTTTTCTTTTTCTGAAAACCGAAGCCAAAAGCCAATTCAGGAAGAAGGCGCCAGGGAAAGAAACGATTTCTGCGCAATATAGGCAAAGCAGATTATTGTAATTATAATGCTTCTTACGCCCAAAAGCTGAAGAATCAAGTAAAAGCCAACTCCGGCATCCAGAAAGCTGGCTACATCCCTGAAGAGAGCTGCCTTTGAGAAGAAAAACAATATAAACCCTATAGCCGGGCGAACCAGAATTATGTCAAAATGCGGAAGCACGAGGAACACAAGTGAAACTGCATCCAGTATTGCAAATGCCTGAATCATTTCTCCCTCACTGGACACTGATTCTAAGAACCTTTATAAATTTTGCATAAATCAACTTGATTCTTGGAAATGAACGCATACGATGTTGTTATCAGGGAATTCAAGCCGCGGCTTTACCAGGAAACTATATTCAATAGCTGTGTAAAGAAAAATACCCTTGTGGTGCTACCCACTGGCCTGGGCAAAACCAATGTTTTTCTGATGCTTGCTGTGCACAGGCTAAACCTCTACCCAAAATCAAAGGTTGTGCTGCTTGGGCCTACCAAGCCGTTGGTTGACCAGTACATTGAGGTCTTCAGGAATCAGACAAATATTAAAGAAGAGGATATGGCAGTCTTTACTGGTAAGGTTGCTCCTGAAAAAAGGAAAGAGCTCTGGGCTAATGCAAGGCTGGTTTTCTCGACCCCGCAGGGGTTTGAAAATGACCTGATAACAAGCAGGATAAGCCTGAAAGAAGTTTCACTTATCGGCTTCGATGAGGCGCATAGGGCTACTAAGAACTACTCTTATGTGTGGATTGCAAAAAGATACTCTGAGGAGTCGCGGTTTTTTAAGATAATTGGAATGACTGCAAGCCCTGGCTCTGACCTTGATAAGATAAAGGAGGTTTGCGACAACCTGTTTATTGAGGACATCGAAATCAGAACTGATGAAGACCCTGATGTAAAGCCGTACATTCGCGGGATTAACCTAAGCTGGGTTTACATTGAGCTTCCTGAAAACTTTGCTAAGGCTAAGGGCTTTCTTGAAAAGTCGTACAAAAGCAAGATTGACAAAATCAAGGAAAAAGGGTTTCTCCAGGGAAGAACTGCTTCTGATCTTTCAAAGAGAGATATACTCGGGCTGCAGGCTGAGCTTAGGCAGGAGCTTACCGGTGGAAACAAGCAGTTTGAGGTTATGCAGGCAATCTCGCTTGCTGCTGAAGCCATCAAGATTGAGCACGCTATTGAGCTTCTCGAGACTCAGGATGTTTTTGCACTAAAGAATTACTTTGATAAGCTTTACAAGGAATCCGTGCACACAAGCATAAAGGCCAGCAAGAATCTTTTCCTTGACCCGTTCTTCAGGTCTGCTAAGCATCTTGTGGAAATGATTTACGAGAATGGGGAGAAGCATCCAAAGCTTGAGAAAATAAAGGAGCTGGTTGGAAAGCTTAAGAAAGAGAAACCTGAATCGAAGATTCTGGTTTTCACACAGTACAGGGACTCGGTTTCAAGGATTGCTGAAGAGCTAAAGGATATTGCAAAGGTGAGGGAGTTTTACGGCCAGGCAAAAAAAAACGGGAAGGGGTTATCTCAAAAAGAGCAGAAGGAAATACTTTCTCTGTTTTCCGGTATGGAGTTTGATGTGCTGGTAAGCACCTCTGTGGCTGAAGAAGGCCTAGATATTCCTATGGTCGACTACGTGATTTTCTATGAGCCAGTGCCCAGTGCCATAAGGCATATCCAGAGGCGGGGCAGAACTGGCAGGCACGACTCTGGCAAGGTTTTCATTCTGGTTACGAAGAATACAAGGGATGAAAGGTACAGGTGGAGCGCGCACCACAAGGAAAAGAGAATGTACAGAGTTCTGGATGGGCTGAAGAAAAGCCTTTTCAGGCTTAACCTGGGAGGCAACAGCATGCCTGAAAAACAAGATAGTAAAACCCTTCAGGATTACGGAAGCCAAAAAGCTGAAGAGAGTGAGAACAGGGGGCATGAGATAAAAATAATTGTTGACAACAGAGAGAAAGGCTCGCAGGTAATCAAGGAGCTGCTAAGCATGCCGAATGTTGTGCTCAATCTTGCAACGCTTGAGGTTGGTGACTTTATCTTGTCTGACGAGGTTTGCATTGAATTCAAGACAAAAGGCGATTTTGTTGACTCTCTTATAGACAAAAGAGTTTTTGAGCAGGCAAAGTCCTTAAGGGCTGGCTACAGCAGCCCGGTTATAATGGTGCAGGGGACTGAAGATCTGTTTTCACTGAGGAACATTAACCATAACGCAATACGGGGCTTTATCTCATCTTTGTGCATTGACTTCAGGATTCCGGTGATTTTTACAGGGACACCTAAGGAAACTGCTTCTTACATTTACTTGATTGCAAAAAGGGAGCAGGTTGAAAGAAAAAGAAGCATCTCGCTTCACCAGAAAAAGCCCAAGAGCCTCTGGGAAATCCAGGAGTACATTGTTTCATCAATTCCCTGGATTGGGCCAGCGCTTTCAAAACCGCTTCTTGCTCAGTTCGGCACAATAAGGGAGCTGGCTAACGCTGAGATTGATGACCTGATTAAGCTTGAGAACATAGGCCCTGAAAAAGCAAAAAGCATTTTTGATGTTTTGAACTCCAAGTATAAAACCGATATAGGCAAGGAGAAAGAGAAAAAGCAATAAAATCATTCCCGTAAAATAAATTCAAGACTCACTTAATTTTAAAACTAGTCTGCTTGTTTCTTTGAGAAAAGGGTATAACCGCACTTGCCGCAGGATTTCCTGTCCTTGTGGCTTGCCATAAATACTCCTGAGCCGCATTTGGGGCAGGTCTCTTTTCCTGCTTTTCCTTCCTTGTAAAAAGAGTACACCTTTGGTGTCTTTTTTGGCTTGACTTTCTTTTTTCCCATAAGAATCATTCCTCTTTCTTATCTTCTTTTTTCAGTCCTCTTGCAACAAAGTGATTGCGCTCTACTGCTTTCATTGCGCCTGCGTCTGAATACACCCTGCAAAAGAGAATTGCCTCATTCTGACCGTACAAGGTATCTATCCTTGTTATTGCTATAAGGGCTGTATCTGCCTTAAGCGTCTTCCCCAGCGCCTCTTTAACCACTTCCCTTGAGGGAGTCGCACCGTCAAAAAGGATTTTTGCCTTAACTGCCTTCCTGCTGAAAAGCGGCTCTTCTGTTTCTGATAGGATTTTTAGTTCTTTCATAATTATTTCACCTTACTTTAAGTGCATAATCTCCTGGCTGCGTTATGCCAAGCTTCTTTGCCACATGAGACGATTCTGGATGAAGTATAGAAACCATTCCATAGTATGTGGTTGTGAGGTTCTTGCTTTTGCACAAAGGGCATGAGTCTCCTGCCCTGACTATTATTTTGCATTTCTTGCAGAATTGCTTTTTCATTTTAAGCTTCCTCCTGGGCCCATTCCGGCTTGCCGAGTGTTGGCTGCCTCATGGTCAGCCCTATCTTTATGTTCTCTATGTCTTTAAAGCTAATGGCTATTATCTTTGCCCTGCAAAGGTCTCCTGGCTTAAGCACTTTCTTGCTTTCCTTTCCCTGAAGTGCGTTGTCTTTTGAGAATGAGACAAAGTCATCCATAGTCTGGGAAATGTGAATCATTCCGTCTATAGGGCCCATATCAAAAAAGACTCCGAATTCCTCAATTTTCCTGACAATCCCCAGCACAACCTCTTTCATTTCAGGTATGAAGGTTATTACGCTAAAGGTAACCTGGTGGTAGGTTGCCCCATCTTCAGGAATAATCTTCCCCTCGCTAACCTCTCCAACCGAGCTTATGCCAACAACAATTCCCATCTCCTGGGAAACATAGCCCAAGTACCTTGCATTAAGCTCCTTAAGCACTGCTTCCTCCAGTGGAAGAGAAAAGAGTTTTGGGTCTATCCTAATTGTATCTTTTAGTGTTAAGTCATAAAACATTTTTTGCACCTTTTGCTTTTTGTTGCTCCTGTGCCTAGCCTAATAGCTTAAGCTGGCCTGTGTGAAGCGTGATTGCCCTGCATCCCTGCGCTTTTGCTTTCCTGATAAGCTCTTTATCGAGAGTGGCAATGATGAACCCTGCCTGTTTAGACTGCTTCAGGATAACATCGTCGCAATATGCTGGAGATATTTCTGCTTCAGCAAGGCTAAACTCGTGGTAAGCCAGTTGATTTATAACTTTTTTGCTTTTAAAAAGCACTCCGGGATTAAGCTTATCGAGGAGAGAAAGCGCAAATCTTCTTTCGGCTGGCTTTAGTTTCTCAATCTCTAAAAGGGCTTCAGCAGGAATGAGCAGCTCAAATGGGCCAAGCTTATCAAGTTCCTGCGTGAGGTTAATCCCGTAGCGAAGGGGAACCAGCAGGAAATTTGTATCAAGTAGGAGCTTTTTTTTCATTTTCAAAAGAGATAAAATCACAATATTTAAAAAGTATTCTCCTGTGTACTGGCAGATGAACTACGAGATATGGACCGAGAAGTACAGGCCCAAAGACTTTAAAGAGGTTTTTGGGCAGGAGGAGATTGTAAAAAGGACTAAGGCCTTTGTGGAGCTGAAAAACCTTCCTCACCTGCTTTTCTCAGGCCCTCCGGGGATTGGAAAGACAACTCTTGCTGTAATTATTGCAAGAAAGCTCTATGGAAGTGCTTGGAGAGAAAACTTTCTTGAGCTTAATGCATCTGATGAAAGAGGAATTGATGTTGTTAGGACAAAGGTTAAGGACTTTGCCAGGACCAAGTCAATTTCTGATGTCCCTTTTAAGATAGTATATCTTGATGAGAGTGATGCCCTGACAAGAGAAGCCCAGCAGGCGCTCAGAAGGACTATGGAGAATTACACAAAAACCTGCAGGTTTATTCTTGCCTGCAATTACTCTTCAAAGATTATTGAGCCTATCCAGTCAAGGTGTGCTGTATTCAGGTTCAGGCCATTAAAAAAAGAGCAGATTGAAAAGCTTATCGATAAGATTGCAAAAAGCGAGGGGCTTGAGATAACCTCTCGCGGAAAAGAGGCTCTCTTTGAGGTTTCTGAAGGTGACTGCAGGAAGCTTGAAAACATACTGCAGTCCTGCGCATCCCTTTCAAGCAAGGTGGATGAAAAGCTTGTTTATGAGATTTCCTCAAGTGCAAGGCCTAAAGAGGTTGATGAATTCCTGAAACATGCGCTTGAAGGCAGGATTCAAAAGGCAAGAGAGCTTATGATTAAGACATTGTATGAGTACGGCCTTTCCGGGCTTGATATGATAAAGCAGATTCACAGGCAGCTGATATCTTCTGAGGTTGATGAGTACATCAAGCTTAAGATGATTGAGGCCTGCGGAGAGCATGAGTTCAGGCTGGTTGAGGGCTCTGATACAATTGTACAGCTTGAGAGCCTGCTTGCTGCTGTTGCAAGGATAAAGATAGAAAGTGAAAAATGAAAGAAAGCCATGATAAAAAGGATGTCCTGATAGAAGAGCTGAAAAGCTACTGCCTTGAGCTGGAAAAGCAGATTAAAGAGAAAGATACACAGATAACCGGTTTAAAGCAGGAAATAAATAGCTTAAGTGAAAAGATTCTGCTTCTAAAAAAGCAGTTTCTTGAGAAAGAGAAGAAAAAGTGAGAATACTCAGCCAGATGCATGTAAAAAAGTAAAAGAAATAAAGCTTTCTTATTCAAAGTCAGTGTGCTTTATCAAAACACTTCTTGTCGCTGACTCTTTGTACTGGTAGAATACCTGAATATTAAGCTGGGTTATAAAGTTTCCTCTGTCTTCGCTGCCAAGGTAATAGTCGCAGACAACATTTCCATACTTACCGCCATCAGAATAAGGCGTAAGCCTTACAAAGCCTTCCCGACTGGGGTTCGGGATGTTTGGCCTGCATGTGCTTTTTCCGGCCATAGTTACACACCCAATTCCGTAATTGCCTTTGCTTACTTCTGAAGACTCAAACTCAGGGTTTGTTGAGAACCTGCAATCAAAACTTCCGGATTCCAAGCTTCCTGCAGGGTCAACTCTCACAAAGACTATGTCTTCATTTGCAAAGTAATCATGCTGGGTTGATGACATACAGGTGTGCTCTATAAAATTATCAAGGAAAGGCTTTATTACTTTCCCGGTTCTGCCTACTTGCTCAACCTTAAACTCAATCCTGATTCTGTCATTGCCAACTGGCTGCTGGCTTAATGATGTTACTGAAACCGGGCCTGAGGATGAAAAAACCTGCTTTGACCCTGATAAACTGCATATTCCTTCTCCAGCTGGCCTGGAAAGCACTGAGTCAAAGCATATCGAGGATGTTGCCTGGGTCATATATAGGTAGCAGAGGTTTGCTCTTATAGTCTGCTCCTGGCTTCCTGCAACAGAATGCTTGTAAACCAAATCGCCGGTTGTCGGGAAGAATTCAGTTACTGAGCCCCCTTTCGTTATTGAGCTGTCTTCTGCAGTCATTCTTTCTCTCATAAGGTCTATCTCAAGATACTTTACTAGATGCTCAGTGGTGGTATCGAAGAGAGTTGGGCTAAACCCGTCTATCCATACTATTGCCTCATTTGACTTAACATCTGCTTCGCCTTCATTCAGTATTCTTACACCTACAGAAAACGGCTGAAGCCCTGAATCCATTATTTCAACAGGAGGTGCATTTTCAATAAACTGCATTGAAAGGCCTTTTATTCCACCTATGAAAGGGCCTCCTACATCGTTCTGATTATTATCACAAGCAGATAAGAGCAACAAAGAAGTCGCAAAAACAAAAGCCAAAAGAAAAATCGAGTATTTTTTCAGCATTATCAATTACCTCGCCTCTACTCGTCGTGTTGCTCATAGATTCTTGCAAGCACAACAAATTGCACAATATTTGCAAGCAAAACAATCAGCAGCAGCAGGATTATGCCGCTTTGCCTCATCTGCACTACCTGGATTTCGGTTGGTGCTGCTGCGCCTGAAGATACAGATAGGGATGCAAGGAATATAATTGCTCCCACGACAGAAAGCGAGATCATGAGAAAAACTGCTGACTTCTCAAGATGATGAGACTTAATCTTTCGCTTTTTCTTTTCTTTGGGTTCTTTTGGCTTTTTCGCTGGCATAATACCACCTTTTCAATTGTTTTCCGAAACTGGCTTAAACATAAAAAAATTAAAATAAAAAAGGGCTTATCTCAGTGATACCCTCTCTGTTGCGATTACATCCGGGGTTGTAAACTCGATGTATGTAGGGGTTCCGAGTTTTGGGATAAAGGTTATCCTCACATTCTCGTTTTCTCCAATATCCCTTGGGGGCTGCATATAAAGCTGCACCTGGTCTCCGTGCTGCAGTGTCCCTTCAATGTGGTTTGGCCCGGTCTGGAGATATTCAACTGCGAAGTAACCCCTGCCCCTGTTTGTCGGGGTTATTGTTATGACTCCTTCATCTACAGAATTGTTACCGCATATCCCTGAAGCCTCGACCGTTCTTATATAGTCATTGTTGACAGCATAAGTGCCTGTAATATCTGCTGATGCAGGTGAACAATCAATGCCGTCCACAGTGAACTCAACACCCGAGCTAAGGTTAAATGTTATAACCCCTGTATGTGAGACATAAACTGAATCTACTAAGCCGTCATCATCTAAATCATTGTTTTGCAATTCGTAAGCCGTCTCATTAGATAACGCTCCCAATTCTTCTATCTGATTGGTCATATAGCCGGTAGTGCTAAGGTCATAAGTGTTGCCAACCCCCCTATAGTGCAGGGTTGCTGAAGAGTCATGAAGTGTAATGATAACAAGAGAATCTTCCAGCTTGATGGGGTCAGAGCCCGGGGCAAGCTTCATGATTTGCTCAAACCATTCAATATTCCTGTCTCTTCCATCCAACCCGTAGATAGCGACAGAGCTAACATATGTTGCTATCTGGCCTTTTGCCTGGTCGCTCGTTGTAAGGGCTTTCTCCTGCATGGAGATTGCAGACTGAATTATAACTCCAGCTGCAACTGCAGCAACAAGCAGCAATGCGATAAAAATTATCAGGGTTCCTACGCCCATTTCAGCTTTCTTTTTCAGATATCTCATTTATAGGCACCTCGTTTGCTTAAACTATAATATACAATATAGCTTTTTGTTATATATGTTGTGTTTTTATGCACGCTAGTATTTAAAGTTTTCTGTTTTTCTCGTTTTTAAGGCAAAAAACGCTTTTTAAGGCTATACCTCCATCGGGGAGATTAGGTTTGCAACAAACAACGGCATTAAGAGCACAATCGCTGCACCCAGACCTATCATAAGCACAAAGTCAAGGAACATTGAATACTTTGAGCCCCCATCAATCATTTTTAGCATGAAAGACGAAAAGAAAGCATGCACTATTACAATAATGGCAAGCATAAAGGCTACAGAAGACTCTGGCGCTCCAGATTCTTCCGGGGACGGGAACAGCGGGGCTGCCAGGCCTGAGAACTGACCTTCCAAGGCAACATCAGTCTGTGCTGAAGCGAACATCTCTGAGAGTGAGCCGGAGATTGCAAAAGAGATGTAGATTGTCCCTACAAAGCCCACAAGGGCACCATAAAGCGCACCTCTTAAAGATGAGGCCATCTGAAGCCTTAGCTTTCTCAGTGAAACCTGCTTCTGGAAATTCTTGCTTACAATCTCGCCTATCTTAACAGGGTGACCGCCGAGGTAGATTGCCTCGTAAAATATGTTAACGAACTGGTTAATCAGGTTGCTGCCGCTCTCTGCCGAGAAGAAATACCAGGCTCTTTCGTTGTTTATCCTTAGGTAAAGCCTCTTGTAAAGGTTTTCGACAAGCTTGTTAAGGGAGCCAAGCTCATGCACAATAAGAGATTTTAAGGAAGTGGTTACACTTGTCCCCTGGGCATAAAGCGTTGAGCCAAGAGACCTTATAAAAGCCGGAAAATCCCTATCTCTTTCGCTTACTTCCTTCTCTATCTTTCTCCCAAGAAGCCCTATAAAGAACAAAGGAGTGCAGCTTATTGCAAATGTAACAAGAAAATCCAGGTCTGTAAGCATGAAAAGAAAATAAAATATTACCGAGCACATGGCCAGGGCTAAGCAAAAAAGCGGAAAGGCAATCCTTGACAACTCGTCCTTGTGCTTAAGCTTGTGAATAAGCCTGTCCGGGGGAATAAAGGCCTGGACCAGGACAAGCATTATAAGGTCTATTGTTATTATGCCAACAATGCCAAATTTGAGCGCGGTCTCCATAGGTATTCCTAATATCATTGGCAGGAGAAGGGCTGCGCTCATCGCAAAGGCAAAGGAAATGGTCAGTGCAATGTACATTTCCCTCAGCATTGAGATGTTCTCAATCGACTGCTTGTACTGTGTGGAATAATCACTCATTAAGGAATCCTGCTCTTCCCAGAGAAAATTCTGCAGGTCAACCCCAAAGTCAAGTGAAGATGCAAGCCTGTAAAGAAACCCGGAGAGTATTTTTGACGGGCAAAGCTTTGCAAGCTTTCTTGTGGTCTTTGCGAACCCAACATTCCACCTCTTAGCAACATAGACCATCTTCTTCATAAGCTCGCTCGTGTAGCCATAATGCTTTTTTTCACCAAGCATCTTAAAGAACTGCGGCCTTGACAGGCCAACCGTGCTCAATGCGCCGCCATAAGTGATAAAGAAATGCAGGTTCTGGTCAATGGAGATCCTCCTCTTTTCATTAACAATTATCGGGTAAAGCAGGACAAAAAGAAAGCCGATTGAAAGCACAATGAAATCAACATAAAGCCCTATACTCAGTGCCCTGACCGTAAAAAACATGATCCCGCAGAGCGCAAATATCGGAAGCCCGACTTTCAGCAGGTAGTCAAATATGGATGCATACCCTAGCCTGTTAAAGAAATTGGTCATGACAATGCCTCATTCATGGCAGAAACGCCCTTCTGATAGAAAAGCTTGACATACCTCCACACTTCATAGTAATTGAATATCTTGCCCTGCCTCATCTTAGAGATGATTTCTGCCCTTCTCTCAAGCTCATTGTAAATCTCGTTTGCATCAATGCCCAGTTTTGGGGCAACCTTTTTCTCAAGGATATAGCTGTTATGATAGCCGCTAAAGTAGAAATTGTCAGTAAACCTGTCCCAGACAAAAACCCTCCTAGAGACAACCTTGTTTTCAGCATCATAATACCTTTCAATCTCAGAAACGCTCAGCACCCGCCTAACTAACTGGTTGTTGACAGAAACCGTCTGCTGGATTAGGACTACATTAAGGTTGTCCACGAAAGAGATTGGGACATCTATTGGGTGCCCGGTGAGCCTCTGGACCATAGAATGAACTGAGCCTGCGTGGAAAGTGCTCATAACGGGGTGGCCTGTCTGCATTGCCTGAAAAGCCACATTTCCTTCTTTTCCTCGTATCTCTCCAACAATTACATAATCTGGCCTGCTCCTCAGCGCGGCCAAAAGCAGGTCAAACATATCAACGTCGGTGTCTTTTCCAGCCTCTCTGGTTACCAGGTGCTGCCAGGTTTTGTGAGGCAGGGTAACTTCAGGAGTGTTCTCTACAGTATAGACTTTCTTGTCAGGGCTGATAAAGACCGAGGTTGCGTTAAGAGTGGTTGTCTTTCCTGAAGCCGTCTCCCCGCAGATGAATATATTCATCCCTGCCTCAATTATCAGCCAGAGATATGCCGCTATCTCGTCACTTATCGTGTTAAAGTCACAAAGGTTGATTATGCTTATTGGAACCTCTGAGAACTTCCTGATGGTAAAGCTTGAGCCTTCCCTGGAAATGTCCCTGCCAAAAATAAAGTTTACCCTGGATCCATCCGGCATAATCGCATCAACTACAGGGCGGGAGTTGGACACTGGCCTTTCTACCCTTTCTGATGTTTCAAGCATATACTTATTTATAGAGATGTCTTCCGGAAACTTAATGTTTGTGTACATCATTCCAAATATCTTGTGCACAAGCTTCACATTCCCGATTCCTGTACAGTGAATGTCCTCTATGTAAGGGTCATTTAGCAGCGGCTCAAGCTTGGAGAACCCGACCAGGTTTCTAAGAAGGAAGTACTTGATGATTACATACTGCTCCGGCGTTACAAGAATCCTGTTCATGCCCAGCCCGGCAACTGTCTTAAAGGTGCTGATTGACACAATCTTGTTAAGCAGTGTGGAGATGTGAGAAACTATGTCCATGTCTTCTTTTGGCACCGGGAGCCTGTGTATAATCTCAATCATCCTGTCCAAAACCTTCTCAAGTATTTTTAGGGTTTTATCATCAAGCTCAGGCTCAACTACGTGATAATTTGCCTTCCCCTTCTCATCCCTATAGGCATGCACAAAAAGCTGGTCCCCTACGGGATAAAGGATGTTAAGAGAGCCGCTTTCTTTCTTAAGCTCAAAGCTCAGCTCTGTGTGGTATGAAGGAGTGCCTGTTGTTCTCGCAATCTCATCTATATAAGCCCTAAGGTGCGGATAAGACCTTAAGGCAATATCAAAGTTTGCCTGCGCTTTCGTTACTCTCTCCTTTTCCTTTTCAATTGGCATTTTTCATTTCTTATTCCAGAGTTGCTATCTCGATAATCAGGCCGTGGTTAGGGACTATCCTGAAAGGAATGACCGGTGTGAACTGGCCTGCAGGCCTTTTGAATCTCTTTATGTCAATTGCCCTTACGGTTTCACCGGCAACTGACTTGATAAGAAGCTCAAAGTAAATATCGCAAAGCGAGCGTGCGACAGTAATATATTCCTTAGGCAGGTGGTCGGGGTCGACAGAGATTATTATCAGCTTGCCCTTGCTTGCAAAATGCTTGAAAACCTTTATCATCTGCATCCACTGGCTTATAGGAAAGCTCTGGTTTACGAATATGAATGAAAAGGTGTCAAATATAATCACATCGCTATTGAAAATCCTCTCGTTTGATATAAGGTCTTCTATGAAGCTTTCATTGAATACAACATTGCCAAGTATTGGAAAAACGGGTATAAACAAAAGCTTCTCATCCATAATGAATTCCTTGATGTCATAAGAAAGCGAGTCCATCTGCTCTATGAAGGAAACTGTATTAAGCTCAGAAGATATATAAGAAACGCTCACTCCCTCTTTAACCAGGCTGTAGCAGAACCTCTGGGAGATTACGCTTTTTCCTGTGCCGTCCTTTCCCTCCATAAGCAGAAGCGAGTTCTTGGGAAGACCAAAGCCCAGAAACCGGGTAAGCTCGTCCTTTTCCAGATCTATCGGAAAGAAGTCTTTCCTCTTCTTCAGGAAGTCCTGCCTTGTCTTTTCTACTGCATCCACCATTTTACGCCTCTTCCTCAGCTATATGCTAAAAGTGTCTTCATGTGATGACCCGTATTGTGTCGTTATCTTTACTACGTGGCTTCCTGAAGCCAGGCTGCCTGCCGGCATCTCTAATATTGCCACTTCTGAAGGGTCCATGATTCCCGGGTTAATTATGTCCGTGCTTGGCTCAACGAAACACGTCCTGTTGCTCCTCGAGACAAAATACCCGTTTATAAAACCATCAATTGCATTTGGGTCGAGCTTAATCTTGCCGGTGTTCTGGAATGTTACTGTAATATTTTCCGAAGACGAGTTATATATTGTGCTGAGAATGGTTATATCGCTCTTGATTTTGTTGTTTAAGACAGTAGACCTTTCCTCCATCGCAGATGCTGACTCGTCTGCTATCGCCTTAAAGCTTGTAACTGCAAGCACCGTAATGCCAACAACAGCTATAAAGATAATCATTGTCGATATAACGCCATCAAAACCCATTTTTTCACCTCACTCTCACGCAAGCATAAGTAAAGTAGTATATTATTTAATATAACAAACTGCAGATATATAAATTTTTTGTTTTTTCGGGTTTTCCGAAAACCTATAAATGGAAAAGAATAAAAACAAGCTTTGGAAAATAAAGCCAATGCCAAAAAAAAAAGGTGCCGAGGCAAGAAAAGCCTGCATATATTATGATTCCAATGAAAACATAATAGAGATTCTTCCTATGGAAATTGAGCCGCAGCTAAAAGATGCCCTTGCATACTTCTGGGGAAAAGAGGTCTCAAGAAAGATTATGAAATACATCTCAAAACACGACTGCTCAAAAATGCAGGATATAAGAAAGAATGTAGGGCACTCTTCTTCAACTGTTCATGAATACCTGCATAAAATGGAAAAAAGCGGGATTGTTGCGCTGGAAAAAGTATACAAAGGCAAGAAAGAGATAATTGTCTGGCCCAGGTCTATCTGCGTAACAAAAAACAAAAGGTTCAGGCAGGCGGTAAGCAGGTTTTTTCAGGGGCTCTGGGTAAACTCTGAAAAGATGAACAGGATAATTGCGCTTCTTCATAAAAACAAAGACAAGCACTTTACCAGCGAGGAGATTTCTGTAAAAACCGGAATTCCTGTGGACGAGGTAGAGCTTTTGCTGTCGAACTGGGACTCAAAGCTAACCAGGGCTGTCTCTGACCTTATGAAAGAGCCGCCTTTTGAAAAAAGAACGGTCTACAAAGCAAAGCAAAAGGCGCCGAACAAAAAAGAATAATTTTAAATATATCATGTGTGGGAACCAAGTAAAATGGCTTTTGATGAAAATTTTGAGAGCAGGGAAGAAAGGAAGGTTTTTGATGAAGAGCTTGATGATTACCTAAGCAAAAGGTCCAGGAAAAAGAAAGTTAAGCCTGCAAAAAGAATAAAGCCTAATGGCTCTGTTGAGGTTATTGAAAAGGAGCCTATTCACCGCAAGATTATCAGAAAAATCAAAACAGTATTTATTGTAGAGGAAGAAGACGGGTTTGAGGAGCCCCACGAGGTTGAAAGGGAAGTTATTGAAGAGGTTATTGTGGATGAGCCCGAGCTCCCGGAGCCTGAATATGATGAAGAGGAAACTGATGAAAAAAGGCATCGCGGCTGGCTTCTTGCATTTATCAGAAGGCTTTTTGCATCAAAGAAATGGGAGAAGGAGGATGAAGAGGTTTTCGAGGAAAGCACTCCACAGGAACAAAGCAAGGAATTCTTTGAGAATGAGCTGAAAGCCGTTTTTGAGCTTGCAAACAAGACTATCAAGCTGCTGCCAAGAGAAACGCTGCTAAAGGTTAAGTCGATGCCTGAGTTTGAGAATTACAAGCAGGTTATCAAGAGATACAACGAAAGAAAGCTTCGTGAAGGCGACGAAGAGGAAAACAGGGATTAAGCTAGCCTGCTGAGATTATTTCTGAAAGCCTTTGTGCGTAGAAATCAGCAATCTTTCTGTTTTTTATGATAATTATGTTTTCATCATTTTTTGTGTTTCCGCCAATGGAAGGGTTGTAAGAGCCAGTGAGGACTATGTCATCAATCACCCAAAACTTCAGGTGAATTCTCCTGATAAGGAAGACATCAAAAGCGCTGCTTAAAGCGTTATACCTGCTTTCAAAGATGTTCTGCTTAGACTGCTCTATTACACCGAAAACCGGAACACGCGAGGATGAATCTATAAGTGCTTCTGATACTGGCCCGCTTGTAACAAGAAACTGGGCAAAAAGCACTCTTTCTTCTGCTGAGCTAATCAGGCCAACCAGAGTGTCTTCACAGGCTTCTTCAGGGCAGAACCTTGCTTCTATGTACCCTTTATCCAGGCTGAATGTTCTTAAGATTTCTTTTTTGTACGAGAAAGTGCCAATCTCCCGAAATTCCCTTTCAAATATTCCTGCTATTCTTTTTGAGTGGACTACTAAAACATCGTTGTGCTCATTAAAGCCGTTATTTGTTGGGTTAAGCGATCCGGTAAGTACCGTTTTCCTGTCCAGTATGCAAAACTTATTATGCATAAGCGCAGCCGATCTGACTGGGTGAAAGCCCTTATATGAATGTAGTGCTGGATAAAAGCTCTGCTCAAAGAGCTTTACTGTTGCATTTTTTGATGCGAGAATCGAGATTAGCTGTTCATCTGTCAAAGAGTAAAATGCGCAGGCAATATGCTCTGAAGAGTTGATAATCTTAAGGTAATCGTCCCTGCAGCCCGGGCAGAAGTACACCTCTAAAGAAATCCCTTCGTTAAAAAAAAAGACGGCCCCTAACGAAGAAATCTCATAACTCCTTATTAAAAAAAAGAAAGCAAAAACCAATACAAGAAGAGCAGCATTAGCTGCAGCTTTTTTTCTCTTTGCCTTTTTTTTCTCTGCCTGACCCGATGCTTTCATTTATCTTCTCTGCCGACCTGGCAATTGAGAAGAAAATAGCAGGGTCCTTCTTTTTAGTTTCTGAAAGAATGTGAAAAATCTTTCCGTAATTGCTGATTTTTCCTGGAATCTTTTTTAATTCTGCATACTTTTTTATTTCTTCTGCAGAGCACAGCCAGAGAAGGTTTTTGCTGCTGGGCTTAAGTATGGCCCCTTCAATAAAACCGCTTATAAATCTCGAAGAAAACGACTCAACAGGCTCTGCAAGGTAGCTGCTTTTCTTTGATTCTGCAAATTTCGGGGACCTGCCAAGATGCTTCTTAAGCACATAAAAGACTACTGCCTGCTCCAGGGTTGTGCCCAAGCTCGCCTCAATCCTGCCTTTCTTCAGCAGGCCTGACCTTCTAAGATTCCTGAGTATCTTTCTCTCAAGGTTTTTCGAGAAGCAGTCTTCACAGAAAGCGCACGGGCTGAACCCGAGCCTGAAAACCTGCCTGCGTTTCCTGCATACGCCGCACACGCTCATTTTCTTTTCCCAAAGAAAACTATGTCATTCAGGATAACGCCAACGATTATTCCAAAAAGGACAATAAAAACCCAGAAGAAGCTGAATCTGGTTTTTTCCCTTGTAAGAAAGGTGTCCATTTTTGACAGCTCTATTGCAAACTCTGAAAAAAGCACAGATGAGTAAATGTCTCCCTGCTCCTTAAGTATGTCTGCATACTCATAGTAGCTGTAAGCAACAAGTGGAAAGCTGCCTTTCTGCTCTTGCTTAGCAATCTCTATAAGCGCAGCCCTGAGCTTATTTTCAAGGGTAACATTAATCATCTCCTGTGTGTGAAAGAGATAAGTGCTAAGCACATTCATTGATGCCCTTTCCCTTAGGGCATTAAATATGCAAAGGTCGTATCTCCCTTCCTGAAAGTCTCTCATTGCTGAGCCATAATCAACAGACTCAACCATGGAGCGTGGCAGGATTGAGCTGAGGTAATCGTAATTTGCATCAAGCTCATAAACCATCTCAATGCACTTGGATTTCAGGTGGGATTGGTCTATGCTGATTCTTTTTGTATCCAGGCCAAAGAAAGTGCTCCACTGCTCTGCGCTAAAAAGCCTTTCAAAAGAATATGCGAGGTTCATCAGGACTGTCCTGTTTTCCCTGAACAATTCAAGGCTTTCCCTGCTCTGCCTGGTTCTGTCAAACACCGCCCCTTTTACCTGAATGTCTCCGAGGGTATTAAACTCCCTGTCAAGGGATTTCTCAAGAAGATCCAAGTGCTCTTCAACCAGGGATTCTACAAGCGCCACCTCGCCCTCATCCATTTCCCTTATCTTAAGGAAAAAAAGCTTTGAGTTAGCAGAAAAGCAAAAGCTTGCTGCTGAGTAATGGGCTTTTTGCGCAAAGGCTGTTTCTGACCGCTCAAGCGCCTGAATGCTTTCGTTGATTAGTGAAATTGATGCATTGTCTTTGCCCTCCAGCTCGGAAGCATGCTCAAAAAGCTGCTGGGTTCTGTTGCAGAGTGCCAATGCAACCTTTTTCATGGACTCAACATATTTTGGGTTTACCTCAAAAGACTCAGTTTCTGCCTCATAATCCCTGCCTATAGCAATCTTGAGCACATCATAAATGTCCCTCACTTCAGTAATCTCCTTAGAGTGGTTTTTTGCGAGCTCTGTAAGGTTGATTGTTGCATTCTCGTGCTTTAACAAAGATTGGCCTGCCGGGATGAGTATCGTGTGAATGCCAGTCTTAGAGGCTGCCTCAATCTTTTCCCTAATGCCTGCTACCGGCCCGCTGAGGTAGCCTGAATTGATTGTTCCGGTAATTGCAATTCCCTCCTGAATTTCGGTATTTTCAAGGGCGCTTATGGTTAAAAGCGTTAACGCCATGCCTGCGCTTGGGCCGCCTATAAGAAAGCTTCCTGAGTCTATTGTATAAAGAAAGTCGTATTGGGCACAGTCTGCCGAAAGAAACTCGCATGCAAGCTCTTTTGAGTACCTTATAGACATCTGCAGGTCTGGCTTTGTCAATGGCGAGGAGTCGACAAAAACCCTGCCCCTACCCGGCTTCAGCTCAAGAAAAACCTTTGCTGTTGTTCCCCTAATCTCTTCTTCGCTTATCTCGCTTACTGCAAGAACATTAACTGAATGCGTCTTTGAAAACCTTGCTGAATAGGTAAAGACTGCTGCAAAGAGCAAAATTAAGATGGCCAGCTCCAAAAGAAGCTTTATGCGGAAAGTCCTGGGATTTTTTCTGGCCTTGCTTTTCTTTGGCATGAGAACAGAGTATAAAAGATTTTTTATAAAGCTTGTTAATAATGGATGCTAATTAAGAAAAGAATTCAGCCCCTTCTGGCCTTTTTTCTGCTCCGGAATGAAATCCTGCTCATCGTAATTGTCCTGCGTTTCCAGGTTTTTTGGGCTTTTTATCACACCAAGCTCTGCAAGAACCCTTTCTGCCGTCCTTGAGCCTATCAGGCTGCTTAGCTTTGGCATGCCTGCTCTTTTCACATCGCCTATGTTTCTTATTCCGGCCGAGTAAAGTGCTCTTGCCCTCACTTTTCCAATGTTTTTTACCTGAAGAAGCGGTATAAGCTCTTCCCTTGCCCCATACTTCAGGCGAATCCTAAGCCTGTGAACGAGATTCGCAACCTGCTTTACCCTGCAGATCCGGGAAATCTCTGAAAATGAATAAAGCAGCCAGTCAAAGATCTCAAGCTTCTGCCTGAGCTCTCCTGGCCTGAGTGAGTACTTTTCATACAAAGCTTCTTCGCCAGACTCACTTAACCATTCTGCGACTATCTGGGAAAACTTAACGCTCTTCAGGAAATCTTCATATTCCATGTCGAATTCAGTTGGAACATCAAACAAGAAATCCTCATAATTCTCGCCAATGAGCATGGAAACTGCCTCTATTTCCCTTGCATAAACACCGGGGAGAGGCCTAAGCTCAAGTGAGGATGAAATTAGTGAGATTACTGAGCAATTGTCTTTGTTAAGCTCTTTTCCCTTCTCTATCTTCTTTAGCGCTTCAACAAAGGTGTGTGCGGTGTATGGGTCCAGGTAAAGCTCAGATACTCTTTTTCCCAGAGGAGTTGCTGAAAGCTTGTCGTTTTCATTCTGCTTAACAAAGCCCCACTCTTCAAGCTCATTAAGGGTATTATCAATAAAGTAGGCTATCCTGCCCATATCCTGAAACTGGTGAGCCCAGAATGTCCTGCTGAAGAAATCCAGCAGTGCGGGCTTAGAAGAAAAGAAGTTTCCTGCAACCAGCGAAAGCACGCTTGACCTTAACACCGGCTCTACTGCCAGCTTAGAGTATATCTCTTCAGGAGAACCATAGATGTACCTCTTTGTTATCTTATCCTTTTCCCCTTCTGTTGAAACAATAACAAGAGACTGGCCTTCCTTATCATATTTTGGCCTGCCTGCCCTGCCTGCCTGCTGCTTGTATTCCATCACAGGCATATGAACCATTCTTCCTCTTGAGAATCGCTTAAGGTCTCTTATAATCACCCTGTATGCGGGCAGGTCTACTCCTGCTGCCAGAGTAGGTGTTGCAATGATAAAAGAGAGCTGGCCGGACCTGAAATTGTCTTCAATCAGGTTTCTTTGTGCTGAAACAAGGCCCGCATGGTGAAATGAAACCCCTTTTGAGATGCACCTTGAAAGCCTCTCACATTGTGCTGTTGGGGTGTCGAGTGCATGCAGAGCCTTCTTTGAAAGCCGGAGCAGCTCTGATTTTCTTTTTTGGCTTATCTTAAGGTTAAGGCTAAGCGATAGGTCTTCTGCAACTTTTTCTGCGCTTTTCTTTGTGTTAACAAAAACTAGCGCCTGCTTGCCTTTGTCTGCTGTATCCTGAATTATATCAAAAAGGGCTGAGCCATGCTTTTTAGGAATGCTAAAAATCATATAGAGAGTCAAAGAGATTCACTTAATAAGTTTTCTCTTTGGGCTTGATGGCTCAGCATAAGATTTATATATTATCTTAGGATTTCACAGCCTGCGGAGGCGTGGCCAAGCGGCTAAGGCGATCGGCTGCAACCCGATTATTCCTGGGTTCAAGTCCCAGCGCCTCCTTTTTCTTACTATCCTGATGCTTGCTGCTCTACTGATGCTGGCTCTTTATTGCCTTACAAAAGCTCTCAAGGACAGAGTAAGGGTCCTTCGAAAGAGTAACTGCTGATGCAACAAGAATTCCCTTTACTCCAAGCTCAACTGCTTTCTTCACATCATCGCCTGTCCTAATGCCTGCGCCGCAGAGAATGGGAATTTGTGAAACAGAGTTAACTCTCTGAATCGATGAGGTTACGAGTTCTGGCCTGGCGCTTGACACTGAAATGTTTGTTCCGATTAATTCTGGAGGCTCTATTGCAATGAAATCGGGATCAAAGGATGCTGCTGCCTGGGCTATTTCATCATTTGATGCGCAAACTACTGTAAGCAGGCCTTCCTTTCTTGCGATGTCAACAGAATCCTCCAGATCATCAATTTTTATCCTATGCTCTGAATGGTTTAGCAGGGTTCCAACAGCCCCGTTTTCCTTTACATTTTTTGCCAGCACATAGCCTGTGTGAGCGCCTGCTTCCACGGCATCAATGTGCTCTGAAAAGACAGGGATTGAAACTGCCTTAGATACCCTGTAAATGTCTCCTGGCTGGACAGCTACCGCAATGCTGCAGCCAAATTCAGCAGATGCTTTCTCGCAGGTCTTTGCGAGCGTTTCTGCCTTTTTTCCCAATGCATTATCATAGGCCTTAAAATTCACAAGTATTAGAGGCAGGCTGATTTTCATAGGGCAAGCCTTTTCAAATAGATTTATAAATCTTGCTTTCCTTGTACTGGGCATGCAAAGGCTTTTGGTTTTTGACGAGCATGCAAAGGGCAATTTTGAGCTTGAAAAGGAGCTAGGCGAATTCTCTGCTAAGCTTAAGTCCGTTAATGAAAATATTATCCACTCAAGCAAATTGGGTGTGAAAAATCCTGATGGCATTGATGCCTCCAGCTCGGTGATTCCTACAGCCAAAGGCATTATTATTGGAAGCCTTAGTTCTTTTGAGGCCGAAAAGCACTGCATGAGGCTGCTTTCTGCACTGGGAATCGTGCCTATTCTTCAGGTTCCTGATGGTGTTTCGCTAAAGTCAGAGAATATTTTTTCTCTTCAGGATGAGCTTTACATAGGAATAAGCGACCAGTGCTCGCTAAAGAGCTTGCTTTTCCTTAAGAAAAGGCTGGTTGATGCTAAAGGGCTTTTTTCAAAGGTTAATGCTATAAAAGTTAAGGGATTTGAGCTTGCTGATGTATTCAGGGTTGTCAATGTTGGAAAGAAGAAAATCTACTTCGTAAACTGGAATGCTGTAAATGACGAGTTTGATGTTTTTGATGGCGAGAGCCACAGAAAAGCTCTGCTTAGCAGGCTTGCAAGAAAAGAAAGCGTTTATTCTTTATCTCATGATGAGTCCTGGCTGCTTGGGAATAGGTTTTTCGTTTTCAGGAATACTGCCTTTATATTTGATAATATGAAAAGCATATCC
>CAYUJZ010000004.1:0-6749 GCA_964445165.1 uncultured Methanosarcinales archaeon | reverse complement strand
GAGCTCTGAGTGATGTTTTTTACCAGCTCTTTTGCATCTATGCCTGCCACTTCTGCGATTTTTTCGATTGAAGGCAAAACCTGGTTGTTTATGTAGTAGTCGCTATCGTAGTCTCCCTGCTCGCACTCTTCCGGTAGCCTGACCTTGTCCGCAATCTTTTTTCCTTCTGAGCAGACTATGTAAGAGATAACTGTCCCGGGCGAGGCTCTTTTGCCTGCATCCCTGAGCCTTTCTGCTGCTGCTACATGCGGGGCTCTTGACTCGTACTCTGAAATTGGCTTCTTAAGCTGTGTGGTTATTATCATTTTCTCATTCTCTATCTCCTTTGCCCTTAGGCTTACAACAATGTCCTTAATGTAGCTCTCTACTTCATTGTTCGGCTTTTTTGAAAGGATCATCTCAAGCACTTTTATCTGGGCTTCCTTACCAATCTCTGACCAGTTTCTTCTTATTGTCTCAAACCCTTTCACTGAGATTTTCCCGTCTGGAGACATTAATGCATACCTTTTCTTGGCGCCTGTACTGGTGCCTTTTGTGGATACGAAAATGCCTGTTGAGAATTTGCCTTCAAAATTAAGCTCCATTATTCCGGGAAGCTCTGTGTTGATATTATCTACTTCCTGCATTAACAGCTTTTCTTCTTTTCCATCAAGGCATACAAAAATTGAGTCTGTGTCTGAGTATATAACGCTAAAGCCTGCTTTCTTTAGCTTATCAATTATTGTGGTAATGTAATGCCTGCCGAAGGCTGTTATGCTCCTGGCGCAGTCATAAGAATACCAGCCTGTAAGGGGAAATGCGAAAAATCCCCAAGTTGCGTTTGCTACGGTCTTAAGGGCGTACTGCCTTGCGTTGAGTATTGCCTGCTCTTTTTTTGTTGCTGATGCTAACTTTCGCTTTATCCATGCCCTTGAGTCTATCAGGTCTTTGAGGACATAAGGAATAAAGCCTTCCTTGTCTTGTGAAAACCACACTCCTTCAATAGGCGAGTCTACTTTCTTTTTTGATGGTCTGTTGACTGTTTCCGGGGAGATGTTATGCGAGACTATGATAGTTGGGTAAAGGCTCCTGAAGTCAAAGACAAAAATGTTCTCATAGAATCCCGGGCTTGGCTGGTAGACAAAAGCCCCTTCAAAAGAAGTGCCCTGCCTTCTTCTCAGCTCGGTTTCATCGGGCAGCGGAGGAGAGAGCATGTTAAATTCTTTCTCCCGCTTAAGCAGATGGCTTTCGACCAGCATGGAAAAGCTTGACCTGCAGGCCTGAAAAGCAGGAAGTGAAGAGAGCTTGCTAAGCTCAAGTATGGAAGGGACAATTTTTTCAGATAGCATGTAGCAAAGCCTTGAATCCTGGAGGTTGTAGCCTGCAAACTTGTTAAGGTTTTCCTTGTTTTTCCAGGCTTTGAAAAAGGAGCCAAAGTCTGCCTCGTGTTTTTCTTCTCCGAGTATTTCCCTGGAGACATCGGCAAGGGAAAGCGAGTCGGAATCAATTGAGGCGCTCATTATTCCCCTTATGAACCGGTATATGTCTAAATGGATTATTCCTTTTATTTTTGCAACCTTGAAGCTTGAGCCTGTAACCCTGATGCCTGAGTTGTCATAGCCTAACTGAAAAGATGCGCCGATAAGCCTTGCCCTCTTGCTTATGTAAGGCAGGTCAAACCCGTCTGAAAAGTAGCCGGTGATAATATCGGGGTCATGCTCTTTTATGCATTCAGAAACCTTTTCGAGCATTGCTTTTTCTGATTGGCAGAACTCAACGAAATCCTCTGGGTTTTCATATTTTTGGTATGTAAAGGCTTTCCTAAAGCCCTGCGAGTAGAGCGAAATGAATATGATTGGCTCTTTTTCGGGATTTATTTCTTCGCCTTCTGAGAGAGTTTCTATATCTATGGAAAGTATTCTGGGCAAGTACGCCGGCTGCTCCTTTGAAAGCATAATGCTTTTCAGCAGATAGCAAGGCAAGGTGTATTTTGAGTCAAGGCCTGTTTTTTCATACTCAATGTCATACTGGGAAAAATTTGAGAAGCTGTTGTCCACAAGGAACCTTTTTATGAATACAACGTTGGCTTCGTAACTCTGGACAAAGCCCGGGATTTCTTTCTTGATTTTGCTTTTTATCGGCTTAACCGCCCTTGGGGTGTTTAGGTAAACCTTTAAGAGCTTTTTTTCTTCTGCCACTACCGTCTTATCAAGCCACTCTGCTGAAACCACATAAAAGTCATCTTCCTTGAGCTTTTTGACTGCCTCTGCATCATCTTCCTCGCTTGAAAGCTCAACATAGAAATATGGCAGGAACTTGTCATAAAGAAGCACTGTCTTCTTTCCGTTGATTCTTCCGATGAGCTCAAGGTAAACCCTATTGTTGAACTCTGTATATTCCAGGTCCAGCAGAATAAACTTAGATTTCATTGTAGGTTTTTTTTGTGAGGATGCTGTCTCCCTCAATGTTCGGGCTCTCGCTTACCAGCATTCCTTTTACTTTAAAGTCTTTTAATGCTTTCATCAGGCTTCTGTAGTTTAAGTCTGACTCCTGCAGGTTCAGGTGGTTTTTTTCGCCCTTTTCTGAGTAGTTTATGCCTGCAAGGTGCATATGCATATTACCCAGGATTTCCTTGCCAAGGCCTGCCTCAAGCTTTTCAAACAATTCTGAGAATTCCTCATAGGTGTTAAACTTTCCCTTGAGCCTTGCGTGGTTGTGGGCGAAGTCTATGCAGGGAAGCACCTGGTCAAGTTCCTGGGAGAGCCTGATCAGCTCGTCTATGTCTCCCCATTGGGTTGGCTTGCCTGTGAGCTCTGGGCGGATTTCAACCTTGTTTTCTTCATCCTGCAGGGTTTTTGTGATTCTTTTGAGCGAGTCTTTTACCTTTGCATATGCTGCCTCTTTAGAGTCTTTCATATAGTAAGCTGCATGAAATGTTGCTGACCTGCCACCGCAAAGGTGAAGCTTTCTTGCTGTCTGGAGGATTCTTTCCTCGCTTGCCCTCTGTTTCTGGGTATCCTGTGAGTTAAGGTTAATATAGTAGGGCGCGTGGGCGGTTAGCTCTTTCCCAAAGGCTTTTGCTGTTGCTCTTACCTGGTGCGCGAGCTCATCTGACATCCTCACTCCCCTGACGAACTCAATCTCCATTCCATCGAGACCAAGCTCTTTTAGCCTCTCTATTCCTGAGATAATACCTGGCTTTGCTGAGAGAGGAATCCCTGCTGTTGCAAAGCACAGCCTGCTATAGCTCATAAAAGGTATGAAGCAAAGGGGTTTTTTAAGGGTTATGGTAATTCTCTTTAAGTTTGCAAAAGATTTAAAAATGCTGCAGGAATCTTTGAAAGCCAAGCTGAGGTCGCATAGCCTGGCCATTGCGGAGGATTGCTAATCCTCTGTCCATCCGGACACGGGGGTTCAAATCCCCCCCTCAGCGAATTCTTGTTATGAGGTGGAAAAATGATGCATGAAGACAGAAAAGATTTGTCTGATAAGACATTGGATATGAAAAGGGCAATTGACTCCCTGAAAGAAGAGCTCGAGGCTGTGGAGTGGTACAACCAGAGGGCAGATGCGTGCAAGGATGAAAACCTAAGGAAAATCCTGGTGCATAACGCGAATGAAGAGAAAGAGCACGCAGCAATGATACTTGAGTGGATAAGGCAGCACGACAAGGCGTTCGCCAAGGAGCTTAAAGAGTACATGTTCTCTGATGAAGAGGATGTTGCAGGGATGGAAGAGAATGAGTGAATCATAATAAACTAAAGAAGTAGCCTTAAAATTATTTTTCAATTATTTTCTTTATCAGTGTCCGGTCAATAGGGAAACAGTCTTTATCCCCGGATTTGTTCAAGAGATATCTATAAAAATTTTCTATGCTTAAGCCTCGCATTATTCTCAAAAACACCTTTGCCTTATCAGAATTCTGCCTGATTAAATCTTTAACCTGAGCCTCATCAAAAAAGTTAATTGTCGCGTTAAGATATTTTGTGAACAGGAAGACAAAGAAGAATTCCCCAACAATATAATAAAACTGTAATCTTGAATCTTTAACCTCTGCCTGTATTTCTTTTTCAGTCTTAATTTTTTCTGTGAATAATATTTTAGCAAACCTTATATAAAAAACATCACCCCCATTTATAAGACCATCAAACTCGGCAAGACCTTCCTTCCTGATCTTTTCAAGGGTTTGTTTGGGATCGAATTCAGGTCGGGTAATCTCTACCCTATCATACAGGTGAGCCAGTTCATGTAATAAAATTGACCTGAAATCAGAGTAGGAGCCAAATGAAGGATTATCAAAAGAGAAGAAAATTCTTAGATTTTTCCAATTGTCCGAAGACTGAACAAAAACTTTATGCCTTTTACTGTAGTTAGAAAAGCTCCTGTTTTTAACATATGCTGCCCCGTGGCTTTCATGCAAGTTAATAATCAGTTCAAGATTAAAAGAAACAGACCTGCCATACACCTGAGTAAACAGATTGTCAGGCTCTCTGAAGATCTCTGAAAAAAGATTAAGTGCAAATCTGCGCATATTTTCTTTTTTATTATTCATTTTTTTCAATACCGATGAAGAGAGCTCATTTAGATGCTTTATCCCCGCCTTGCGCCTGTTAGTAAGGTTAGGAGTTATTGTTATAGATATTTTTCCCGACAGTTTTGCATTTACAGAATGAGGATAAAATTTAAAGTGTTCTTTTCGAAGAAGTTTGTGTAAGTGATTCTTTATTTCAATCTTGAATTCTTTTAGCATGCTTTTTGCTTCCTCACTCAAAAGTAAAAGGTTCTGAAAAATGTCGTGAAGAACATAAACTTCTTCTTCCAGGAAATAGCGTTTGATGCATTCTTCAACTCTTTCTCTATTTTTTCCCTGAATGAAATCAGAACCGCATTGTGCCAATGCTTTCAGGTAATCTTTTTGTTTAACTCTGAAAATCCTGAAAGAAAATATAAAAAACTTTTTCAGATGTACTTTTTCTTTGGTTTTTAAAAAAGGCTTGCCCAACAGATTTAGCAAGGTGCCGAGCGCGTCTGGTGTCGGGGATGCCTCAATGTATTCCAAGCTTTTAATAATGTCAGGTATGGAAAAAGAATCAAAGTGACATCTTGCCTTAGTAACACAGCCACAAAAAGCATATACTCTTTTCTCGTAATTTTCTCTTGGTGCATGCGCGAATAACTTCTTAAGCTCTTCATCGGGATTATCTGGAAAAGCCGACCTTAAGCCTAAAAATTTTGGCTCAATCTGTCTAAAATCTTTTTCAATACTTTCGCGAATAGAAACTATATGCCTTAAACTCATGGTTAAAACCTAAACTCTACTTAATATGCTTGCTCTAATAAAAAGCAATTCACATTTAAAAGGCTTTCTTTTTTGAAGGGTCTATTTTAGGAAGTTAAGTTCAGTTAGTTAAGCTATTTTTTTCAGGATTAAACATAGTTTCTAATTTTCTTTAGTTAAGCTTAACATTGCTAACCTAAGTAAAGTCAGTTATCATTCGCTTATCAATTCTTTTGCCTTATTCAGGAAAAGCCAGGTATTTGTGAAAATCGTATTAATGTCGCTCCAGCCAAACCTGATCTTTGTTGAGTAAGATGCCTCTTCTCTCTTATTTTTTGCCTTTACATAAAACAAAATGTCTTCTTTTGTAAGAAAAAAGAAAAGCAAAGTTTACTAGCGCTAAATCATCTTCAGAAAGATTTCCATAGTATTCAAGCATGAGAAGGCACAATGTTGCATCATGGCTTTTTGAGAAAAAGCCTTTCCTGATAATCAAGGCAAGCGCCGCATGATAAAGGCAAAAGTAACAGCCAACCACAGCCCAGTCAGAAAACTCTTTTGAGATGCTGTCAACAAATCTGATATTGCTAACTGCATTAGCAATATGCTCCTTAACCGCATTTAAGTCTGGCGGCATTATTTTCACAATGCCTGCATTCTTGAACTCTTCAATCTTTCTTTCCAGTTCCTGCCTAGAGCCAAGAAGCCTTCTTAGGTAATGCTCATTCAGTGTATATCAAGCAATAAAAGTATTCCTTGTTAAATACAGGAAAGCCGGTTTCAATTGCCGACTGCAAAACATAATCCTGCTTTAGCTCTTTATTAAAACTAGCTTAAGCTTAACTCAAAAAACAACTTTATTTATTATAAGAGGGAGAAAGACCATACCTCTGCTCTAAACCAAGCCTTCCCTGAATTAGCCAGTACTCGTTTTCAGGCGGAACAATATCATTAGTAACCTTCTCGTAGTTGGCATTTAACAAATGCATTGCATGCGCCAAGTTAATAAAAGTAGGAAGAGACCTTAATTCCCTGTCGGTTAAAGGGATGTTTTTTTGGTATTTTTTTAACAGAACCTGAAGGTTTCTTTCGCTTTGCATTTTATCTGAGGCATCGAATAAGAGATTGCATGCCAAAACAGCCAGCTCCTGAATCCTTGGATAAATGTTTGCCACTGAAAAATTTATAACAAACAAGTTTGAATCTTCGTCTTTCATCAGGTTGGTATTAATCATGTCTCCATGAACAAAGCAACGGGGAAGAGAACGACCCCCAGCCAGTCAAATTCGCCCGGCAGGTGCGCAATTAGACTCAAATCTGCCTCAGCAAGATGCTCTGATTTGCTTTCGTATTCTTTCCTGAAGTTTTCTCGCCCCCTTCTTTAAAAAATATAAATTTTCGAGCAACGAAGTTGCGAGTGTAGATGTCCGTTAGGACTAGGAACTCCCCCCTTAAATTAAAGAACTCCCCCTTCTACTAATAAATATCGAAC
>CAYUJZ010000003.1:48220-68988 GCA_964445165.1 uncultured Methanosarcinales archaeon | reverse complement strand
AATAAAGAATATTAATCTTTTGATGGACACGATAAACATCGATGGTTTTGGAACGACGAAGATTCTCTTAGATTCAGAGAATCTCAACGTGAATGAAATTAAAAAGAGAGACGAACTGTTCTTCAAAATAGAAAATCCAACAGTAGCCTTATGTGCTAAAGGAAAGAAAAAAAAAGATAGAAAATACGAAGCATATATTTTAGGGGAGGTAATTGCCGGATGTCGGTGTCACGCAAACATTGAAGACATAGATGGAGAAGAAGTAACTTGCATCAGCAATTCAGATGACAACTCTTGTTTGCTAAGGCTCTACAAAAAAAAGATTAATCACAATAATTTCCTAAGAAAGTTCAAAGTGAATAGAATCAAGGATTCTTTAATCAGAAAAAAAACAAAAGAGCTAACAATTAAGAACAAAAACAGATTTGATGTTAGGGTTAAAAAAAACATTAAATTTAAAGATGGCTTCTTAAGAATAAACAATATAATAGGCGTTGAAGTTGTTCTATATAACTTCGTTGTTCTTGATTTTCTCCTTAGATCGTTTGATCCCGAAATTCAAAGAAAAGCCTACAGAATTTTATGTTCTGCTATTGTGGATGAAATTCATAACAATTTTAAAAGAACAATTACATTAGAGGACTTAGCTTGGGTTGGGAATGGCTACTTCGTAGCTAATGTTAAAGGCAACAAGAGAATGATTATTAAGAAAGTTAAGAAAGAACAAAATCTTTTTGAAGAATATTATAAGTATATATTTGGAATAGAAAACGATTTCATCAATCATTTAGACATAGAACTATTAAGAGAACTATTCAGATTGCAAAATAAGAACCCAAAAATAAATCAAATCAAATCTGCTGTGAGAGGGGACTTATTTAGTATTTTTGAAGTTAACCTGTTATGAATAACTAGTAATCTTTACTAATAAGTGTCATATACATAGAACGCAGAATTGATGGATATTCTTTTAAAGATGGTGAAGGAAGGGCAGCAGAATTTAAAGAGGCTTTTATTGCTCTTAGAGATTTAAAAGGATGTGAAGCACTAAAGAAAGGCTTCAAGCGAACACCAGGTATATCTCTTAATAGATTTTTCTCTTTGTTCAATGAGGAATAACCATATATGTCATTACCTCGATCACTCATCCAGAGAACATATCCTAAACCTAAAGGATTCCTCTTGAATTTTTCCTTATAGCCATGATAAATTTCAATTACATCCTTCTTATAGAAAGGCATCATTCCTATATTAAGTTCATCAACATTTTCGTTTTTCAACAATTCCACAAGCTTGGGCAAGGCTGCAAAAAAATAATTAAAATCTTTTTGATCTTCAATAACTAAACGTCGGATTCTTGCCCGAACCAAATTTAAGAAGTATCCTTTAATATTTCTATCTTCAAAATAAGGATCCAATTGCATATAGCCAAAATCATTTTTTTTGGGTTTGAATATGATGCCTGTGCCAAAATCTTCTATATCAAAATATTTGTTCATTGCTTTAATCTTTGGTCGCGCTGCCTGATTCAAAAGCAAATCTGATCTTGAGCTATCCTTTCTTAACCAAAATGTTCTTATTAATCCATAAGGATCAATAAAAAAAGGTCTAACTGTTCCTTTCATCTCCTGTTTTGACGAAGATTTTTGACTAAGCCAGTTATATGTTATTTCTTCTATATGTTTCTTGTTAACTTTCTTAGGATTTGTTATCTCTTTTATCTCAAAACCCGCTCTATCTGCATGCTCTAATTGATTCCTAACTTCTTTTTTGAGAGAGGAAATAAAAGGATTAGGCAAGGAATCTAAAGAAAATATAATCTCGTAACCAATAGGCACAACAGTAAACCCTCTTGATTGTAAACAAGAAGCAATATCCTCTGTAAGATAATAGCCCATAAACTTCTTGCCGAGTTTATCTATTGCAAGGTCAACCAGCTTTTCCCTGTTTTCTGGAGTTTTTTCTTTGTATACGCCATCGCCAATGAAAACCGGGAACTTCGGATTATTATAGCCCCAGAATCCAATTTCCTTATCCCCTACAAAATCCATTCCTGGCTGAAGATAAGAAACACCCATTGAATCGCTGTTTCTTCTAATGCACTCAACTACCTCATCAAGCGTTGTCATCTTAACCACCTGAAAGTAGCACTCATATTTAAAGCTTTCTCTAAATGCTGCGAAAAAGCCACAAAAACCTTTTTAAATCACCTATTAGCTCACCTGTGCATGGATGAGTCAATTGATGCAAAGGTCAGCCTGTTCGTGCAGAGGGCAAGGGATGCTGGCTCAGAGCTGGTTATCCAGCTTGAAAAAGATGCCAGCAATATCTACGGGCATGCTTACTCTCTGGACGAAGACGGGGACTACGCCTGCTGCGAGGCTACATTCAGGCAGAGCTACACAAAAGAAACAGAAAATCAGTTAACAGGCTACATCTGCTCAGCCATTGCAGAAAGGGCCAATTCCGATAATTCCTACCCTATAAAGATTCTCTTTCCTGCGGGATACCACACCCGGATTGCAGAGATTCCTGGAAAAGATTTATAAGGAAATGCGGTTTTTCTTTCAGAATCAATGAAAAAAACCCCTGAGTTCTGGCTCTTCGTTGCGCTTTCTGCCATCATAATCCTTGTGTTCTTCAGCAGGCTGCTTACCTTAACCTACCTGCCCGGGCCTGTTTACGGAGGGGATGTTTACAGGGACAGGGGAATGGTGCTTAACATCCTGAACGGCAACCCACCTTACACCAGCTCATACTTCCTTAATCACTCTGCATACTATCCCTGGCTGGGCTTCATCGCTGTTGCGATTATCTCTTGGGCCACAACGCTGAGCGTAGACCTCTCCTATGCCGCCATCTTCCCGCTTATCTCCATGATAATCACTTCAGTCTCTTTTTTCTTAATCGGGAAGCATTTCACAAAAAACGAGTATGCTGCATTTTTTGTCTCGCTTATAGCGCTTGCAGCGCTGAACTTCAAGGACTTAAAGTCTATCCTTTACCCAGTTATGGGCTTGTTCATCATGTACCTTGACCTGCTCATAAAAACATCAAAACTAAAATACGCGGCGCTGGCCGGCTTATTCATGGGCCTGGCAGGGATGTTCAGGTTTTCGGAGTATTTTGTGCTGTTCATAACCACTTTCCTGCTTCTGCTCTGCCTGCTCTTTTTTGAGAAAGGCAAGCTGCTCAACAATATTATAAAATACATAAAGAAATACGCGGCTTTGTTCATAGTCTCTGTCCTGGTTGTCTCTCCAGTGCTTATTCCTATCTATGCATACCACAGGTTCGACACAAAAAACCCTGTCTTCGAATACGGGGAGACTTCTCTTTCAAGGCTCGGCCCGGGCTTTGTCATAGAAAGAGCCAGAAGGTTTTTCCTTGACTTCTCATCATCATTTTATGCACTAAGGTCTTTGCTTCTGTTAAGCGGAATTGCGCTTATGCTCACAAAAAAGAAAAGCAAGTCAACCCTGCTGCTACTGTTCTTTATTTTTGCGCCCATGCTACTCAGCCAGCATTTCCATATAACCAAGCCTCTTTTAGGCAGGTGGTTTTTGCCTGGCAAGTTTATGATAATGGGCTTCATTTTTCCAATTGTTATGGGATACGCTGTTTCGTTTATAATTGAAAAAGGAAAAGGCAAAACAGCAAAGCACATCTCCCTGGCATTCATCGGGGCATTCGTGGTGCTAGCGGCAGTTAACTCTGTCCACTCTTTTGACAACAACCAATGGGTGCAGTCAGCCCAGGGAGAAAACCCCGGGATGGAAGAGCTTTACAGGCTTGGGGATTTTCTGATAGAGAACATACCTGAGGATGTCTCAATTCTTTCCGGTGATGAGGCAGGCTTCATGATAACCGGGATAAGCGGAAAAAAAGTAGTCACTTCAAGAAGGACTCATGTCAGCTACTATGCGGACATTGAGCAGAGGATTGCTGATGCAGCGGTAATAATGTTCGGCAACAACAGCAACCTCAGAAAAGAGCTCCTTGCCGAGTACAAGGCAGAATACTTTTTTGAGGATGGAATGCTTTACAATTACCCTATGAGAACAGTAACAAGGCACAGGGACTACCTTAAGGAAAACGGGGTTGTGTTCACAGAGATTTATGAGAGGCTGGATATTGCGCATGAGCATGCAAATTTCTATGACCTGCTTTTGATTAAGCCGGAGCTATCTGAAGGCTTCAGGAGCATGCTTTTCCCCATCTACATAGTTGGGCCGGAAGAGCAGCCAATGGGCGTATTGTACAGGATTGAAAGATGAGCAAGCAAAAGTTAGTGATAACAGGCGCGGCAGGGCTTGTAGGCATGAACCTTCTGGCTATGCTGAAAGGCTCTGAGAAATACAGCATAACAGCGATTGACAAAGACAAGGAAAAGCTCAGGACATTCGAGTGGCTTTTTCCTGGCGTAAAGGCTGTCTGGGCAGACATCTCAGAAAAGGGAGAATGGGAAAAGGAATTCTCCGGGGCTCATTCTGTGGTTCAGCTCCAGGCGCAGATATCCGCCACTGAAGGCAGGCCATACCAAAAAAACAACATAGACACAGTAGAGAACGTTCTAAATGCCTGCGAAAATAACAATGTTAAGCACCTTATCCATTTCAGCTCTTCTGTGGTTATCTCTGTGGCAGAAGACAATTACACAAACACAAAAAAGGAGGGCGAGGAGCTGGTCAAGAAAAGCAAGGTTCCTTACACAATAATCAGGCCGCCGCTGATGTACGGTTGCTTTGACACAAAGCACCTTGGCTTTATGGATGCCCTGCTTGACAAAAGCCCGGTATTTCCTGTGCCCGGCTCCGGAAAATACCTGCGCCAGCCGCTTTTTGTGGAAGACATATGCAAAATTGTGATTAAGCTGCTGGAAATAAAGCCCGAAAACAAGGCATATGATATTATTGGAAAGGAAAAAATACACTTTGTAGGCCTTGTAAAGATTATTACAAAGGAAAAAAAGCAGAAAAGGCTTTTCATCCCAATACCCATTCCGGTTTTCCTGTTCCTGCTCAGGTGCTACAGCTGGCTGACAGGGAAAAAGCCTTTTATACCTGACCAGCTAAAGGCGCTTACTGCAGGAGACATCTTTCCTGTAACAAACTGGGAAGATGAATTCGATGTTAAATACACCCCTTTCAGGCAGGGATTCAGAAAGACCATCTCATCAGAATACTATAAATACAAAAAAATCTTTATGAAAAAGGCAAAGCACTAATGCTCATGCAAAAGCTGCAGCTGCGAAAAGTGCTAAAAGGCTTACACAATGGCAAAAAAGAAAGTTATAATTCTTGGAGGCGGGCTGGCTGGGCTGGCCGCAGCAGGCTTAATCCTGAGGAAAGAGCCAAATACTGAACTGACACTTATAGAGAAGCAGCCATACCTTGGAGGCTTAGCTTCCAGCATCATGTTTCAGGGATACGAAGTCCCAAGGTATTATCATCATGTAATCTCAAGCAACACACAGACTATAAAGATGCTTAAGCGCTTCGGCATGGACAAAGGCCTTGAATGGAAAAGAATACACATTGCCATAGGCGCAAATGGAGAGTACAAAGAAATAAACAATGTGTCGCAGCTTTTCAGCTTTAAGTACCTCTCACTTAAAGAAAAGCTTGATTTTCTGAGGTTTGGGGCATATGTAATATTTCTTATGAACCCTAAGAAGATCCCGGACAGCATGGATGCAAAGGCCTGGCTTAAGAAAACAGCAGGAAAAGTCGTCACAGATAAGGTTTTCACGCCGCTGTATGCTGAAAACAAGTTTAATGTAAGCCTTTCAGAGATCTCTGCAAAACAGTTCGCAAACAGGCTTAAGGAAAGAGAGGTCTATGATAAGTTTGCCTACCCGAAACAGGGGCTAGGCAGGCTTATAGATTGCCTAGCTGGCGAGATTGAGAAAAGAGGAGGCAGGATCATCACCTCTGCAGAGATAAAGAGGATCGAAACAGAAAAAAGGTCTGTTGAGTTCTGGCATAAGCAGAAAGAGAAAATTGAAGCAGATTATATAATCAGCACAATCCCAATTCCTGAATTCCTAAAGCTTGCCACCAGGCTCCCCGAGGATTACAAAAAGAATATTTCAAAGGTAAGGTACTGCCCTGCTGTATGCATGGCTTTTGCAGAGAAAGAGTTTCTGGACAAAAGGATTTACTGGCTCAACCTGCTAAAGGAGCCTGCACAGGTGCTTATACAGCACTCCGTGCTTCATGATGCTTACCCCTTCAGGCTTAACTGGGCGCTGAGATACGGAGGAAGCGAGGAAGACATAGAGCTTTCAGATGCTGAGATTACTTCAAAGTATTCAAAATCAATAAGAAAATATTTCCCTAAGGCAAAAATCATGCACCCTTTTGTGTCGAGGGAAAAATACGCTGAGCCTATATACGACAAGCATTACTCAGAATATGCGCCTAAGACAGAAACCCCTATGAAAGGGATCTTTTTCTCCGGAATCCAGGTGACCTTCCCCAAGATAAGAAACATGAATTCTGCAATAGAGTCCGGGCTTGAGGCAGGTGCCAGGGTTATCAGTGAGCTCAGGAAAGAGTAATCTACTTCTTCCTGTTCTTTGCAATGGCCATCCCTAAGAATCCTGCGCCCAGACCCAGAAACAATCCTGCAACAAGCTGCCCTGTAAGAAAAGAAAGCCTGCACTCATGCCTAAAAAAAGCCCTGCAGGTATAAACAAGCCGGCTTTGTCATCATCTTCTTTCTTTGGTTTTTTCGTGGATTTTTTTATGCTTTCATGAGAAAACAGTTTTTTTATAAAGCTTGCTTTTCTCTGAAAAGAAGCAGAAAGCCTCTTAAAAGAACAAATTTTAAAAACAAGCTGGCTTCACTTTGTTTATATGTGGGGGTGGCAGAGCCTGGTCAAATGCGCTAGACTCAAGATATCTTCGCTATGAGGAATCTAGTCCCGTAGCGGGTACAGGGGTTCGAATCCCTTCCCCCACACCAATCATGTTTAACTGCTTCTGAAGCAGGAAATAAGCATAAAAAAGAGGTAAACAGAAATGAAGCCATACAGGCTAATAGAAACAGAAGAAGAGCTCAGAAAAACAGCTGATGAATGGAGAAAGCTGAAAGAGCTCGCGATAGATATTGAGTGTGAGAACAACCTTCACCATTATGGTATTTTCATCTCAATAATCCAGGTTTCCGGAGACGGAAAGAATTGGGTTGTAGACATAATGAAAATAGATAAGCCAAAGCCGCTCCTTGAGATTCTGGAGGACAGGGGCATTGTAAAGATATTTCATGATGTAAGCTTTGACTTCAGAATCCTGAAAAAGCAGTTCGGGTGCCAGCCGAAGAATATCTTTGACACACAGATTGCCGCCCACATGCTGGGAATAAGCAAGGTTGGGCTTGGGCATATCCTCCAGGAAGAGTTTGGAGTAAAAAAAGAGGAAAAGTTTCAGAAAGCCGACTGGGCTAAAAGGCCTTTGAGCGACGAGATGCTCGACTATGCATACAAAGATACCTCATACCTGATTGCACTGAAAAGGCGGTTTGAGGAAAAGCTTAAAGAGCAGGGAAAGCTTGAATGGGCCCAGCAGCATTTCAAGGCAATAGAGAAGAAAGGCTTTGACATGCCTGACTACCAGCCAAGCGATGTAAAGGGCTACGGAAACCTTGAGAGCGAAAAAGAGAGAAGGGTTTTCCACTCGCTTTTTTACCAAAGGGACAGGGCTGCAAAGGCAGCCAACAGGCCCTTCTATTATATAATAAGCAACAAGGCGCTGCTCAGGCTGGCACAAAACCCTCCAAAGTCTGCTGAGGAATGGCAGAAAATGCGCGGCGTGCATCCTATAGTAAGGAAATGGTCAAGGTATTTTGACCTTGCTGTAAAGAAAGCAGGCAATGTCAAGATAACTGAAAGGGACAAGAAAAGCAGGCTGCCTGCCTCGCCAAGCAAGAAACTGGTTGATGACCTTAAGAAAAAGAGAAACGAAATAGCAAAAAAGCACGGCATCACGCCTTTTATGCTGCTCAGCACAGAGGATGTGGACCGGCTCTCTTCAGGGGAAAGCCCTGATTTCTTGCTTGACTGGCAGAGAGAGATGCTTTCTGGCGTGCTTAAAAAGAACAAGAAACAGGCGTTCTCTCTGAAAAATCAAAAACTATATAAATAGGCCCTCTTTCGTTTCCTTCGTCGCTATGGCGATTATAGAAAAAAAGGTAGATAAAATTGGACGGAGATTTTGGCGGATATAGGCAAAGTAGCCCAGTTAATGTGGGCGATGAGTTTGATGTAGAGATTGAAACCATTGGAGAGAAAGGTGACGGACTTGCCAAGGTAAAGGGGTTTGTCCTCTTCGTGCCTGGCACAAAGGAAGGAGACAAGGTGAAGGTAAGAGTTACCAAAGTCTTCAGGAAGGTTGGATTTGCAGAGATAGTTGACTCAGAATAAAAAAGGCTTTCTTTATACAAATTTTTTATGTTTTCTTTTATCTTTTTTAAATAGTTAAAAGATTAATAAATAAGCTTAATCCAGCAGTTTCGGTGAATCTCACAAAACTAATTGAGGAAATTGCTAAAAGCCTATGTTTATCAAAGATTCTGGAGGAAGAAGACCCTGAAGAAAGCAGGCTATACGAAAAAAGAGCGCTCTTAATCTGCGAAATGGTCAAGGCTTACCAGCCCGGGAACCCTGAAGTATACGAAATCAGCGCAGAAACCAGGAAGCAGTTAGGGAAATTCAAAAAAGCCTATAAGGAGATTGAGAAATCAATAGCCCTGGACCCGCTTAATATCCATACAAGAGAATTTGTCAAAGAAATTTTGTCTTATATACGTGAAAAACCGACGGGAAACAAGGCAATTAACTATTTTTTCATACAAGAACTGCGTTTTTCGCCAAATTAAACTGGCTTTTTCTAAAATATAGGCTGCACACCATTGGTTTACAAAATAGAAATGTTTATATATAAGTAGCTTCATAAAGGTTCTAGTATAGTAAATCATATACAGAAACTAAAAGCGCTTGGCCTGCGCTACAAAAAAAAGGCCAATCATATAAAGGAGGCTCTCCCTCATTCTTACACAGCCCCCTCAACGTGTACGAGGAGAGCCTTTCTTTATTTTTTTTGTGAGGTCGAAAAAAATGGATTTTATCGTAAAAAACGCAGTTGAGCAACTAGATAAAGAGCCACAGGTTGATGTGGGGCAGGCAAACATAAAGGTGTTTGGTGTCGGCGGAGCAGGCAATAACATGGTCTCCTGGCTTCATAAGAAAGGCATAAGAGGAGCTGAGGTTGTAGCTATAAACACTGACCAGCAGCACCTGAATATCACTGAGTCTGATCATAAGATTCTCATCGGGCAGAATATCACAAGAGGATTGGGATGTGGAGGCTTTCCAAAGAAAGGAGGAGAAGCCGCACAGGAATCCATAAATGAGATAAAAGACCAGCTGAAAGACACAGACATGGTTTTCATCTGCGCCGGAATGGGAGGTGGGACAGGAACCGGGGCTGCTCCGGTAGTGTCTAAGATAGCCAAGGAGATGGGAGCTATCGTTATTGGCGTTGTTACCATGCCTTTTAACATTGAAAGGGCAAGGATAGACAAGGCTGAGTTTGGTCTTCAGCAGGTTAGGCAGCATGCAAACACCGTAATTGTCATAGACAACAACAGGCTGGTCCAGATCGCAGGAAACCTTCCTATCCAGCAGGCTTTCGCTGTTGCGAATGAGCTGATTTCCACCATGATCAGGGGAATTGTAGAGACTATTGCAGTTCCATCCCTGGTAAACCTGGATTACGCAGATGTAAAAGCAATCATGAACGGCGGCGGAGTTGCCTCTATCGGGGTTGGTTTCTCTGACACAAAAAACAAGGTTGAAGAGGCAGTCAGGGGAGCACTTGCAAACCCTCTGCTTGACATCTCTTATTCAGGAGCAACCGGAGCGCTTATCCATATCCATGGAGGCCCTGACCTTACACTTGAAGAGGTTAACAGGGCTGGAGAGCTTGTAACAGCAGAGATGGACCTGGATGCAGAGGTTATCTGGGGTGCAAGGGTTACTGAGGACTCAAGAGGAAAGCTCACGGTTATGACTATTGTAACAGGAGTCAAGTCCCCATGGATCCTTGGAAAGCCAACCCAGGCAGAAGCCAGGGAAGGCAAGCAGAGAATGAGCTCAGAGCTCGGGATTGACTTGCTCTGATTTTATTTCTTTCTTTTTGTTGAATTTAATCAGTAAACCTGAAGACAGATTATTTTATCCTAAGGATAATTCATAAACCATACCTGTCAGCAATGCTTTTAATCCTTACAAAGTTTCCTTTTCTAACCCTGTTGAGCTTATCCAAATACTCCTTTTTTGCTTCCGGCTCATCTTCAACCAATGGCTTCATAAATATCTCTATCTGCTTGCTCATGCTTATCCCATGCTCTTTGCAGAAGTAGGAAAACTTCTTATACACATCCTCATTTTGTTTTTGCGAGCCTTACCGACAGCTTAATAAGAAACCTGGATTCTGCCTTTAGCATGCAAATAATAATTCCTAAACCGGAAGTCCTTGAAAGGAGGAAGCTTGAAATAAAAAAAGATGGCTATCAAAAGCTTCATGTATTGTCTGACTTTGACAGGACTCTTACTTACGGAACTGTTGATGGCAAGAAGACTCCGTCTATTATCTCTATGCTCAGGGATGGAAACCATTTAGCTAAAGGTTATGCAGAAAAAGCAAACAAGCTGTTTGAGAAATATCATTCTATAGAAATAAGCACGAGGAGATTATGATTAATGGGCAAAAATTTACGGTTTTCCCTGTGTTTTACCCTGTCGGGCAGGGCGCCAGAGAAACATTGACAAGGCAAAGAAAGATGTTGAATGGATAATGAAAAGTAACCTCACTCCTCAAACCTTTTCTTAATCTGGGATAGCTGCTCCTTCTTCCCGTTCCAGTCAAAGGCGTTCTCCAGCACATCAATAATATTTGAGACAGGGATTATCTTAATCTTCTTAATCTTCTCTTTCTCGATAACTATATCCCCAAGGTTTTGTACAGGGACAAGCGCTTGCTTTATGCCTGAGTCTATCGCTGCCTCTACCTTGGCGGTAACGCCGCCTATTGGAAGAACTTCTCCTCTTACTGAAAGGCTGCCTGTCATGGCGACATCCTGCCTTACCGGGATTTTCTTGAGCGCAGATATTATTCCGCTGGCCACTGCAATGCTTGCTGAGTCGCCCTCTACTCCTTCTGTCTGGAGGAACTGGATGTGAAAGTCAAACCCCGTGTTAAGGTCTTCGTTAAAGAGCTTTTTTACCATAGCAGAAACATTCGTGACTGACTCCTGGGCAAGCTTCTGCAGGTTTCCTGTTGCAATGAACCTCGAGCTCTTTTTGTTGTTTTTCACGACCTCTACTTCTATCGGCATAACTAGGCCTGAAAAAACCGGAATAACACCCATCACAGCAAGGCCGTTTACCCTGCCTACAATAGAGCCTTCGGTTGTAAGAATCTGGTACTGCTTCCTGAAGTCAATAGACTTCTCTGATATCTGCTGCTCCAGTGTCTTTGATATCTTCTTTGCCTTGAGCACGTGCTTTCTTTCAACATACTTAGACTTATCCTCAAGGGCCAAATCACCTGCTGCCCTGACTATTCCTCCAAGATCTCTCAGCACTATGGACAGATAGCCCTTCCTGTTGGCTCTTTTCTTGGCTTCTTCCACAATCTCCATTGCCGCTTCTTTGGTAAAGTGGGGAATCTTGCCATCTTTCTTGATCTCTTGGGCAATAAACTGGACTATTTTTGTCCTGTTCTCAGTATTGTCCTTCATCTCATAGTTCATGTACACTTCATAGCCATAGCCCCTGATTCTTGACCTCAAAGCAGGATGCATATGCTCGATTGTGTCGTAGTTTCCTGCTGCCACCAGGATATACTTGCATGGAACCGGCTCTGTCCTTACTATTGAGCCTGCGCTTTTTTCGCTCTGGCCTGTAATAGGGAACTTGCCTTCCTGAAGCGATGTTAAAAGCTCCTGCTGTGTATGGGGCCTTAATGTTGCTATTTCATCTATAAAAAGCACACCCATATGCGCCTTGTGTATCATCCCTGCAACTACTCTCAATTGGGCTGGCGTGCCCAGGCCGCCTGACTGGAATGGATCGTGGAGCACATCGCCTAAAAGGGCACCTGCATGAGCCCCGGTTGCATCAAAGAAAGGGGCTGTTTTAACGGAATAATTATCAACTACCAGCTTTGGCACATTTGTATTTGTCTGGGTCCTTTTATTGAGGTTAATGAACAGGATTAATACTCCGAGGAAAAACCAGCTGCCTATCATGCTTGCTGCTGCCATTATGTCTCCAAACTGGCTCCTGATCCACCAGGGAGCAAAGATAGAAAACACAAAGAGAATTATGAAAAGAAAAGTCATGCCTTTAGAGGACGAAAAGCCCTGCATCTTAATTTTCTCAACAACTTCCCTGCCTTTTCCTGCAGGAACCTCCCTGATTAAAGGCTGGTTTTCATCGTGCGGGTTTGGGTAGCAGATTATGTCCATAAGCTTCTCCTTTGGGAGCAGCTCTGCTAAGGCCATTCCCAGCATGCTCTTGCCTGTACCAGGAGCCCCTATAAGCAGAACATGCCTTCTTCTTTTGGCTGCTTTTCTCATAACCTCAACAGCCTTCTCCTGACCAATCACCTGGTCAATCATCTTGTCAGGGACAGCTATCTCATCGGTGCTCTTAAAATTAGAAAGGTCAACCTTTTTTGCAGTAGGCTTCTTTGCAGAAGCTGTCTTTTTCTCTGTCTGCTTACTTTTTCCTGGTGTGCGCTTCTTTCCTGGCATAATCCTTTTAGAATTTGCTTATTATTTAAAAAGGTTATTAATGATTTGGGGCGGAAATAAAAAGAAAAGTATTTAAAGGCTAGCTACAAAAGAAGAATTATGAAAAGGATAAAAACTAATATGAAAGGATTTGACAAGCTCATTGAAGGCGGATTCCCAGAGAACTCTACAATTGTAGTTACCGGAAGCCCTGGAACAGGGAAAACTCTTCTTGGACTAGAGTACATTTATCAAGGTGCAAGAATAGGTGAGAAAGGAGTATTCATTAGCTTTGAACAGAGCGAAAAAGACATCAAAGAGCAAATGAAACAACTTAACTTCAAATACGCTTCGCCCAAATTTAAAAGCAAGATTCTCATAAAGCATATTCCTGTTGAAAATATAAATTCTGAAACCACCAAAGAAATTATCTCAATATGCAATAGTTTTAGAGCTAAGAGACTCGTAATAGATTCTTTGTCTACCCTTTCTATAAACGCCCCAATCTTTTCAAATATAGACGATGTAACCTCAACAATACTCTCAAAAGAAAGTGTCTTTTCTCCTCCAGTAATTGGTGATGTACTTATATATAGATTTATCTATCTCTTCGTGAGTAACATCAAAAAACTGAAAGGCGTTACTACACTTTTGATTGCTGATGATTCAAGCGTGGTCTTTAACAGCACCGCCTTATCTGAGTTCCTGACTGATGGAGTTGTTGAGATTACATTTCAGAGTTTAGGGGGGTCTTTCTCTAGAGCGCTGAGAATTAAGAAGATGAGAAAAACAAAAAATGATGATGATATACACCCCTTAGAAATCAGCCCAAAGGGGTTAGTTATCCACGATCTTCAGGATTAACATGCCTTCATTTGTAAAGCTTTTATCAAAGATATTTGGACATAAATCCATTTACTTTGAAGAAGGAGAAATAAAGATTTGGAATGTTGGTATGGTGTTCATTCCAACTAAAGCCCTTGTTCTGCTTCATTCATATCTTAAAAAAAACAAAACTAATTCAAGTTCTCTTCTATATGATTTAGGACGACTCCAAGCATATAACGGCACAAAACTCATTATGAAATTCTTTGGAATTAAATCCATCAAGGAAACTTGGGAGCTCTTTGCCGAGCAGTCTCAAATGATAGGAACAGGCACATGCAATATAATTCAGATTTCTAAGAAAAAATCTACTGTTCGCTTCTCAGTCAGTTCTTTCCTGGATGAATATGACAAACAATCTTACCCGGATAATGTGGAATCTGAAGAGAATTATCTTACAGGATTGATTTCAGGAGTTAGTGAAGCAATTTTTAATCTGCAATATAGCGTTAAAAGAGTAAAAAATGAAATTGGCAAAAGAAGAGAATATCTTTTTGAACTATTTCCTAATAAAGAAGAATCTAGTTTTTACAAAGAATCAAAAAAAACTCTTAATTTAAAGCAACTAATGAGACCAATAAAAATCGGCAGAATCATAAAAAATGTTATTGAACCAAAATTTATTGAGTATACAGAGGAGGGATCTATAAAAATAGGTAAATGTGAAGGCATATTAATTACAAATGATGCCTTTTCGTTATTTGTGGAACAATTATTCATAAAAGATAAAAAGAGTTTAAATAAGTTTGGAATGGACATAGGGGATTCCTTGTTACCTGAGAATAGATTCAGGAATCCTATAGATTTAATCGGTTACTCTATTGATTCTTTCTCGAAATCCGGCTGGGGAGAACTGAGAGCAATAAGCATTAAAAAAGACTCTTCAGTTTTTGAACTTGAGAATTCAAGTGTCGCTAAACACTTGCTTAAGAACGTAGGTGCAAAAAAACAGCCAAGAGACATCATAATCTGCGGATATTTAGAGTTTGTCCTTAAGAAAGCATTTAAAAAGTCTTTTAAGGTTAACGAAGTAAGCTGTATCGTTCAAGGAAAATCTGAGAGGTGTGCCTTTATTGGAAAAGCAACTAGAAAGTAGTAAAATTTATAAAGTATTTTAAAATACAAAGCAATATGGAAATAATTGAAGGCAGTTCTTTTGAACAGCTACAAGAGAAGTATTCAAGAACAAAAGAAAAAAGCCCAGGAAGCTTAGTAATAGTATATAATAAGCAAGGGATAAGTATTCCAGAAAAACACTCTGTTTTCTTCCCTTATATTGCAGATAATGAAGACAAATTAAGAGAATTAAAAGAAATTGCTGAAAATAGTCAAAGAATTTATTTGAGCAATCTTAGCACCACTGATTTAAAGGAATTTATTTATAACAAAAGAGAACCCAAACAAACAAACCTAGGTATTGATGAAATCATTAAGAATCTTATACAAAAAAATGATATGGTTCAATATTTCAAAGAGAGAATCGCTATGGAGAGTGGAATCCCCAATCAAAATATTCTCGAAAATGGAAATCATACCAGTAAATCGAGGTTAGTTGAGGTCAAAACAAAGAATGACTTAGAAGACCTTGAACAAAGAATTACTGATGATTCAGTTTATCTTTTGATATCTAACAAAACGGTTAATGTGCCTGAAGGCATGATTATAAGGGAATGCTTAAAATCAAATAAGGGAGAATTTTGCTATGCAATTCAGAAGCCTTACGAAAGGTTAACTGAAAGATTTAGAATTAAGGAAGTAAGCAATAACGAAGAACTGTCTGATTACATAAAGCTAATGAGAAAAAGCAGACTAGCAGGAGAAGATGTAAACCCTGAAGAATTCTTCAACAAGGATTCAAACATTTTTCTTGCTTATGAAAAAGACAAGCCTATTGCTACTTTAAGAATAATACCAAAAAAAAGAGTAAAACTGCCCCTCGAATTTTCTGAAGGACTTGAACAAGAAATTCCAGAAGATTCTATTGAAATCACTCATTTTTACGTAGATGAAACCAGTAAAAACAAAATGGCAATAATGCTAAATTTATTTTCTTTGTCATTACATCAAGCAATTGTGAATAACTCTCCAAATATATACATTTGTGTTGAGCCTGAACAAAGAATATACAAAGAAATCGGATTTTTGAGAACTCAAGAAAAAGAAGTAATGTTCTCTGGTTTTGATAAAAAATATGATATCTTAAGACTTAACATAGATGACATATTATTCAAAACAAACACAAAAAACTCCATTCAAAAAAGGATTATACTCGAAGCCCTGAACCATAAAGAAAATCTTCTGCTTAACTTAAACGATTGGATTGTTAAAAAATCTGGGATATACAAAAAAGATTTGATAGATGGAACTGTTGATTCTGTTAAGAGGATAATTAATGAAAATGGGCTTGAAACTATTCTTGAAGTTCCTACCTCAAGCGGGCATATAACAAAGCAGCTAGCAAAGCTTGGAAGAACAACGACAGTTGATATTGATCCAGAAACGCTAGATTTTGCTTTAGAAAAAATAGATTCTGAACATTATAAAAATATCGAATGTAGAGTAATGGATATTGAAAAAGATATTCCACCTGGAAAGTACGATCTTGCTGTCTTAACAAATATTCTCCCGTTCATTAAAAATCCAAAGAGAGCATTAAGGAATGTTATGCAAAGTGTTAAGCAAAGCGGCTACATCATAATCACAGATTTTGAGGAAAGTGTTTTTTATAAAGAAGATGAATTCCTAAATAAATCTTCTGACCACAAAAGTATTGATGAGGTAATACTTTGGAAGAGACTTAACGACATGATGATAAGTGTTCAAGGGATTGAAAAAAGCCCCGCATCAAAAGAAGAAATAAATGTTTTTCTCAAAGAGGGAAATTTTAAAGTAATTGAGGTTAAAGAAGGATTATTTTGTGGGCATTCATACAGAATAATTGCTAAGAAAGACTAGCTTTGTTTTTCTGTTTCTGTATCTGGCTTCAACTCCCTATGCAGCTGCCACACGCCTGCTATCCAGGAAAGGCTTTCGTCTGCAAGGTAAAACAAAGACCTGTAAGGCCTGCCGTCCGGGGCAAGCACTTCAACGATATTTCCATGCTTCTCGATGAAGCCAACCATTCTGTCAACGTGCTCTTTTGCTGCTTCTTTCTTGCCCATCATTACAAGTGCCTGAAGGTAAACTATTCCCAAGTGCGTCCAGATAGTATAAGTCTCGTAGTTTGGAAAGATAAAGCGCCACCGGGTAAATCGTAACTTTTTCGCATCCTCTTTTGTGTTATACTTCAAAACATAAGGCAAGTCAAGGTTCTTGTCAATTATCTGCTTCATGACTTTCTCAAACCTGGACTCTGCCGTATCAATGCCAAGCCAGAACGGAAAGATGTTTGAGTCTGAGCAGAAAATGCCTTTATGATCTATGTCGTCATGATAAAACTCTCCATTCCAGTATTTCTCAAGAAGCATTTTCTTATAATCAAATTTTCTGAGTGGGCTTCTCATTTTGTTATGCTCAAAAAACAGGTTTATGTAGCCAAGCATAGCAACATTATAGCACGAGCTTTTCTTTATTGCCTGATCCCTTATTGATGAGAAGTACTTCTTCTTCATTGGAAGCCCTTCCTTATCAAGAAGGTTATCTCTCATCCATCGAATCTGCACAAGCAGGAATCTTCTTTCTTCCCTGCTCATCTCGTATCCTGAATCATCTATTGCTTTCAGAATTAATGCATAAGAGTCTATTCCGTGGAATGGAAGGTTGTAGCACCTGTAGCCTATTATGTCTTTGCTAATTGTTGTGGTTATTCTTCCTGCTTTCATGAAATGCCTTAAAGCAAATCTTATTGTAGAGTGAACCTGCTCTTTGTACCCAAGGTCAGAAAGCGGCTTCGCAACGATTGCAAAATCCCGAACAAAGAAGCTCCTGAAATTGTTCGGGCTGACATGAAAAAAACCCTCAAAAAAGCACTCATCCAAAACCTTTTTCGATATTTCCTCAAGAGTATCTCCTTTTCTGTGGATTTTTGCTGTCGGATTAAGCATTCTTCTTAAGAAAATGCGTGTAATGTCTTTGGCAAAAGCGTACATCATAAATCACCCTTTAATCACAAGTATAGGGCAGAGCCTTAATAGCCTTTTAGACAACCCGGCCCTGGCAACAGTATCAATAACATCATCTACATTCTTATATGCCTGGGGTGCTTCCTCTGCAACACCTTTTCTTGATGCAGCCATGATTATCTCTCCTTTCTTTTCAAGGTCCTTTATAACTCTTTCTCCCGAGACTGACTTAATTGCCTGGGTTCTGGACATAACCCTTCCTGAGCCGTGGCAGGAGCTTCCATATGATTTTTCCATTGCTGTTTCTGTTCCCTGCATAAGGTAAGAAGGTGTGCCCATTGAGCCTGCAATGATTACTGGCGTTCCTGGAAAAGACCTTGTTGCACCTTTCCTGTGCACGTAAGCTTCTTGTTTTTTTCCATTTATTATATGCTCCTCCAGCTTGCAGATGTTATGTGCAATCCCATAAACTGTTTCTAACCCTAAAGAGCCTGGCTCCTGCCCAAAGAGCTTTCTGAATGCTTCCCTGACATAGTGCGTTATCATCAGGCGATTTGCAAATGCGTAATTAACAGCGCATTTCATCGCAGAGAAATAGTCCTGGCCCTCTTTTGATTCTGCAGGGGCGCAGGCTAGCTGCCTGTCTGGAATGCTCAGGCCATATTTCCTGGCAGCAGCCTCATGAATCTTCAGGTAATCCGAGGCTACCTGGTGCCCCAGTCCTCTTGAGCCGGAGTGAATCATTATAGCTGCCTGGCCTTTTTCCATGCCGAGCTGATGTGCTATATTCTCATCAAAAATCTCATCCACCTTCTGAATTTCCAGAAAATGGTTGCCTGCACCAAGTGTGCCAAGCTGAAGCATTCCCCTTTCTTTTGCGAGCTGGCTCACCTTTGACGGGTCTGCTCCTTCCATCACAGAATTTTCTTCATGGTTTCTTATATCGCTTTCAGATACATAGCCTTTCTCAAGGAGCCACCTGCCACCCTGTAAAAGAACCTCATCAAGCTGATGTTTTGAAAGCCTAAGCCTGCTCTTGGAGCCGACTCCTGTTGGGACTCTCCTGAAAAGCTCATCTGCAAGCTCTTTCAGCTTCCTTTTAAGGTCTTCAAAAGGGATTTCCGTACGCAAAAGATTTATGCCACAGTTAATATCAAAGCCAACCATGCCTGCTGAGATAACACCCTCCTGCTTTCTGAAGGCGGCAACTGCTCCTACAGGAAGCCCGTAGCCAACATGTGTGTCCGGCATAGCAACAACAGGCCCGGCCAGCCCAGGGAGCTTAGCGGCATTGCTTAGCTGCTCTATTGTCTTATCATCTATGCCTTCAAGAATCTTTTCCGAAGCAAAGAGCTTTGCACCTACATTCATGCCCGGAATGCTATCTTTATCAATAGCGTATTCGCACTCTCCTGTTTTTTTAAGCAAATGCTTCATCCTGCCTCATAAAAGGGCTGGCTATTTAAAGGTTTTCTATCGGCTCTTCAGCCCAAGCTCATTGTCTATTTCGGTGGCAATCTCAGAAAGCTTATCGAATATTCTCTCTGAATCCTTCCGCATCTCCTGAATGGTTCCAAGAATGCTGTTCTCTCTTAGCATTACTCTGCGCCTATCTTTAACTATAAAGCCTGAAAGCATGAGGCCTCTCAGGTGATAATTAACTTTCTGCCTTGAGAGCTTTGTGTCTTTTGCAATATCCTGGACTGTTGCATACCCTTTCTTAGCTATATTCTGCACCAGACTTCTTATCAGCCTGCTTGAGACCTTTTTTGTATCCCTGCCTGAAACCAGGCCAAAGCACTCGCATATCCAGTCTAGGTCAGCCGTTACGCCCTCACGGGCTGGCTTGCTCATATCCTTTAGGGTTATTGATTTCGTCATCCTGCTGTTGGAAAGAACAAGCAAAGTATATAAACTTTATGAAAAATAAACATAAAAAATGATTAAAGTTCAAATGGTTTCAACTTCTTCCATAAAATTTAAAAATTAAAAAGCATACACCCTTAATAAGAAAAACAAAAGAGGTGATAATATGAGATGGAACAGGACTATATGGGATGAGATGCTAAGAATGCAGGAAGAGATGGACAGGATGATGGAAGGCTTTTTTGGAGAGCCTGGCCTGGACGAGAAGAGAGCACCAGCAATAGGCTACTCTGGAGAGTCAGGAGTGCCTGCCCTAGCAAACTTTGCCAAGCCGCTTACAGACATTGTTGAGGACGAGAAAAGCATAAAGGCATCGATTGACCTGCCTGGAGTGGACAAAAAAGACATTGAGATTAATGTAACTGACAACATTGTTGAGGTAAAGGTTGAAAAGAAAGCAGAGAAGAAACAGGAAGACAAGAAAAAAGGGGTTTACAGGATGGAGAGAAGATATGCTGGCTTCTACAGATGCTTTGGGCTGCCTGAATACGCAGACACCAGCAAGATGCAGGCAGAGTATAAGAACGGGGTTCTAGAGCTGGACATACCAAAAAAGCCAGAAGCAGCAAGAAAAGCCAGAAAAATAGCAGTAAAGTAAAGCCTTACTTTTTTCTTTATTTTTTAAGAAGCCAAAATTCTAACTAAATCAGAACCTTCAGAGTCAGGAACAGCAAAAGGAGCAGGTTCCCGAGGGTTACAATAACTGTGACTTGGTCCATTTTGCAAGCAGAAACGCTCTTCTTATTAAAAACCTTATGGCTGGGTTTAAAAAGACAAGTTATCGCTACTCAATAATAGCAACAAATACGAAAGGTTTATAAACGCCCGGGCTTTCTCTCTCTAAAGCAAATGAAACTGCACTCTTCAAGCTGGAAAAAGAAAAAGAGCAGAATAAAAAATTATCTTTTGATTGGTGCTGCTGCGCTTGGGATTGGCTTTGGCTATCTTGCTTACACCGAAAAGGATAAGCCGGTCGAAGAAGAGTTTAAGCAGCCTGAACCTGTTACTGAGCAGCTTCCTGAAGCACAAGTTGATGCTGGCAGTATTCCATTTCAGGTTGAAGAATCCGGGCTGGAGAAGATAGCAGAAGAAGCA
>CAYUJZ010000003.1:0-48120 GCA_964445165.1 uncultured Methanosarcinales archaeon | reverse complement strand
CAGAAGAAGCATATCAGCCTAGCTACGGGCAGAAAGTCATAAGCACACTCGAGCAGGCTGAGCTCTCCGGCTATGTCGAAAATCTCTACAAAGGCCTGATTCTTGCGTTTCCAGAAACCTTTTCTGTTGTATTTGATAAAGCAAAGGAGCATAAGATTAACCCTTCTTATCTTGCCGCACAGGCAATACTTGAGGGAGGGCTTGCCTGGTTGCAAAACCTGGGCGTAAGCGAGGAAGACCCGGGAAGATGGCTGGAAATGAATGATGGAAAGCCAACCTATTCCGGTGAGAGGCATGCTTATGGGCTGATGGGAATAAATTACAATATCTGGCAGGGTGTGTTAAGGGATGAGCTTGGAATAGAAAGCATTGAAGGCCTTGCCGATGTGGGAACCAATATCGATGCAGCACTCCTGATTCTAAACAAGTATGTAGAGCAGCTTGGAAATCTTTCAGATGCTTACACAGCCTACACCCTTGGGCTGTCAAAGGTTCTTAATGTCAGGGAGAAGTATGCAAACGGAGAGCGGGGCAAGGCCCAGGAGGTTCTTAAGCGCTGGGCTGAGCAGGGGATTGAGAAGAATTCAAGCGGGGTTTCTGCCTACGAAAAGCCGGCAAACTACAATCCAAGAATCCAGAAAATGGCTGGCGTGATAGATATTATCCTTGAAAAATCCGGAATCGAGGCTGAAGCATACGGCTGGGAATTTGATAAAACCCTTCAGGGAACCTTCGAAAACGGAGATGACCTGGTAATTCCCGGAAGGATTCACACTGCCGAATACCTGAAAAACAACCAATCCTCAAAAAAATAAATTAAAAAAAGATTAGCTTCTCCATTTATCCAAAGCTGCCTTTAGCTCAGGGTGCTTCTCTGCGTGTTTCTTAAGCGGGATTTCCTTAAGGGATGCGTCAAGCGCCTGCCTGGCTGCCTTTGCACCTGCATTTGTTCCCATGGGATGTGCATGAAGGCCACCGCCGAACTGGAAGATGCAGTCATTTCCAAAAATCTTCAAGAGGTCAGGGAGCATCGTAGGCTCGAGGCCGCCTGAAGCCACAGGAAAGACTGGCTTAATGTGGTACCATCTTTGCTCATGGAAATAGCTTTCTGACTCAGGAAGCCTTGCCAGGCTTGCCATTGCTATCTCGTCCCTTATTTCAAGAATCTCCTTCTTTCCTCCTTCCATCTTGCCTATTGCTGTTCCTATATGAACCTGGTCAACGCCTATCAGCCTGGACAGCTTGGCTATTGAGAGCATGCTCATGCCATGCTTTGGGTTTCTTGTAAGTGCTGCGTGCATCGCCCTGTGAGCATGAAGTATGAGCTTAAGGCCTTTGTTTGCCTCTCTCAGGCTTTGCAATCCTGTCCAGCCAAGTGTCAGGATATCAACCATTGCATACCTGCCGCCAAGATTCTTTACGAGCTTTGCCCTTCTTACCATCTCATCAACTGTGCCTGCAGTAATATTGGCCATATAGCCTTTCTTTTCTCCGGTTTTCTGTTCTGCACGCTTTCTCATCTTAAGGGTAAGGCTTGCCCTTTCCTCAAATGTGTTGAAGCTCTGGCTTGTAAGGTTTTCATCGTCCTTTACTATGTCTATGCCGCCGCTCCAGGCCTCGTAGGCTATTCTTGCATGCTCTTTTGAGTTCAAGCCAACCTTTGGCTTTACTATGGTACCAAGCAAAGGCCTTCCCTTAATCTCAAAGATATCCCTGATTCCCTTTATTCCGTAAAGTGGGCCGTCAAATGAGCTAATGTATTCAGAAGGAAAAAGGAAATCTATCAGGCGGAGGTTATCCAGGATTCTCATGCCGTAGATGTTTCCTGCGATTGCACTAAGAAGCTGAGGTACTGAGCCTCTTTCAAAAAGCTCTATGTTGTATGCAACCTTAATCACTTTTTTTCTCTTGTCAATAAAATACACGTGGGGCTTGAGCTTTTTTGCTATTGCAGGGCTTAGCGTGAGTATGTCTGTCCAGGTGTCTATTGAGCTTTCCCCTGCAAGATGAGTTGCTGCCTCTTCCATGCTTACGCCTTTTGCCGGCTCCATGTAGTACATGCAGCAGATTTCGTTTTTCTTGGGCTTGTATTTCAAGTCTACATAATCGTTTCTCATGGTATCACTTTTGCTTCCTTAGCGCCAGGATTTTAAAAGTTTTCTATTAGAAAAAAATCAAAGCATTTTTAAGTAATGAGCAAAAGCTCCTGGCTTATGAAAGAAGACGAAAGGGAAGAGCTGCTGGAAGAGCTGAAAAAAGAGTTTTCGGGAATAAAGAAAAGGCTCGGGTTGAGGTGCAGCTTTGAGGAGTTTGATGATGCGTTTTTTATCTCTGACTTTGTTATAGACAAGGGCTACCTGCCGAAAAGCCTCGAGAGGTCAATGCGGCTCAGAATCAATGATTCATTCAGCAACTGGGTGTCTTACCTGCACAGCCTGGTTGTCCCAAACCCGAGCTCCATGATAAGCATATCCCAGAATAGGGTTTTCAAAGACGAAGATAAGAAGAAGGTTGCTAAGACTATAAGCAGGCTTATGGCTTCCCAATCAAAGAACATCGCAATAGACCTGAACGGAAAGGAAGACGGGTTTGCTGGGTTTGTTGATGAGGCTGTTTCACTCTGGAAGTCTGTCAAGAAAGATATAAGCAGCTATGCAAAAGCCTTGTGCGAATACTGGGAGAAGGAATCTGTTTAGAAGATTACTTTTGTTCATATTTCTCTAGGAACATGCTTGCAATGTTTGGGTCAAACTGGGTTCCTGCATTTCTTCTGATTTCTTCAAAAGCTTCTGCTTTGCTCATGGCTTTCCTGTAAGGCCTGTCATTGGTCATTGCATCGTATGCATCTACGACTGCAAGAATCCTGCACTCAATAGGTATCTCTTCTCCCTGAATGCCTAATGGATAGCCTTTACCATCCCATCTTTCGTGGTGCCTCAGTATAAGGTCTGAGACCCCTATCAAGGATGGAATGGACTGGGCAATCCTGTAGCCTTTCTCAGGGTGCTTTTTCATTATTTTCCATTCATCCTTATCCAATGAGTCTTTGCTCAAGAGGATATAGTCGGGTATGCCTATTTTTCCCAGGTCGTGAAACTTTGAAAGGAGCCTTAGGCTGTAAAGCTGGCTCTCAGGCAGATCGAGCTCTTCCCCGAGGTCATAGCACATTTTCTCCAGGCGCTCAGAATGCCCCTGGGTGATATAATCCCTTTCTTCAAGAGCTTTCATAAGCCCGCTTACTATCTGGCTTCGTGAGCTGGATTTTTCCCGCAGCTTCTCTGCATACATACTATCATCAGCTTCCCTAAAAACCTGCTCCAGGCTTTTTTCGCTACCCTTTGCTGTGGAATAGCCTAAGGAGATGCTTAAGGGGAAGTCAAGGTTATCAATATTGTACTCTTTAATATGGCTCCTAATCCTGTCCACAATCTCCTTTCCGGCATGCTCATCTGTTTGCGGGAGGAGAATTGAAAACTCGTCTCCGCCAATTCTTGCAACTATCTCTGACTTTCTCACCGCGCCCTTAAGAAGAGCTGCTGCCTCTTTCAGGAGCTCATCGCCAATATGATGGCCATACGAGTCATTAATAACCTTTAGCCCGTCCAGGTCGGCGCAGACAATTGTTACCGGATAGTCCCTGCTGTTGTTAAGCCGTGACATCTCTGCCTCAAAGAATGCCCTGTTGTAAAGCCCTGTAAGAAAGTCAGATATGCACATTTTCTTTATTTCCCTCTCATGCTCTTTTCTCTCTGTAACATCAAGAACTATGCTCATATAGATTACTTTGTTGTCCTGTACAATTGGGCTGGTCATTACCTCAACTTCAACCAGTGAGCCGTCTTTTGATGTCACCTGAGTCTCAAAAAAGCCACCTTCCTGAACACGAATCTCCTCAGCCTTTTGAGAAAGCTTATAATAAGAAACAAACCCTGCCTGCACAATATTCTTCCCAAGAAAGTCTTTCTTGCTGTACCCAAGCATTAAGCAAGCTTCAGGGTTAACCTCAAGTATCTTCCCTTCAGAGTCAGTGATTACAATCCCGCATCGGGCGTTGTCAAAAACAGCCCTATATCTCTTCTCAGAGAGTGAAAGCTTCTGCTTAAGTTCCTTTGCCTCTGTAATATCGTCGCCTAAGCTATGCAAATGAGTCAGCTTTCCGTCCCTGTCAAAGAAGCCATAGTCTGTCCACCTTGTCCAGCGGATATTGTCATCCACTGAGATAACCTTGTGCTCTGACACAACAAAAGGATTCTGGGGTGACAGTGTTTTGTATTGCTCTGCAAGAATCCCTGCATCTTCTTTAGGAATGAAGTCAAAAAATTTCTTTCCTATCAGCTTGTCTTTTGGAAGGCCAAGTGACCTTGCATACGCCTCATTTGCCATGATAACTGTGCTGTCCGGAAGGAAGGAAGTAAGCATATAATTGAGGCTGTCTGCAAATTCAGGAGTTTCATAAAAGAAACCTGATACATTCTGGCGATTAAGGGACTCCGCAATCTCTTTCTGTACATGCAGAAGCTCACTCGGCGAGAGATCCTTTAGTGAGCTGATAATCTGCTCAAGGTCTTTTTTCATTTTTAAGCGATTTATAAGTATAAATCAACCGCGCTTATAAACATTACGCCTCAGGAGGGACAATTATTTTGAGAGTATCTTTCCCAGCTCATAGAGAGAGGTTATCTTATGGCTTGGCTTTAGGTTAGGGAATTTGTATTCTTTTCTGTCTATAAGAACATCAAGCACGCCAGCATTCTCTGCTGTTTCTATATCTTCATCAGAATTGCCAACAAACACCACTTCTTCTTTTTCCAGGTCCAGCAAGCCCAGGCACTTCTCAATGCCGTCTGGGTGTGGCTTGGGCTTTATGCCGTTGTATGCCTGTGCAACTAAAACTGCATCAAAGTACTCTTCCCCAATCAAGCCTATTTCAGCTTTTGCTATATTGTCTTGTGCTGCAGTAAGAACTGCTGTTCTGTATCCCTCTCCCCTGAGAGAATCTAAAACAGTTTTTGTGTCGTAATAAGGCTTGGTATTCTCAATTCTTGAATCAGGGGTATCGTACTTTCTGAAAGCCTCCCAGAACTTAGAAACGTTCAGGTTCAGTTTATCTTCAAGTATCAGGTTCCTGTCTTTTTCAAACCAGACTGAAAGAGGGTTTATCTCTTTGAATTCTTTGCCAAGGTCAGCTGCAGCCTTAGTTAAAGTTATTATCACATAATCAAGGCTGGTGTAAACTAACGTTCCGTCAAGGTCAAAAATTACGGCCTTATAATCCCCCATATCTTTAGGATTGCAGAGTAGTATTTATAATTTATGCTCCCTGAAAGCGCCTGCGCCTTCCTTTGGCAAGGGTAAAGCTTCCGCCTTCAATTCTCAGGGCTTTTCCATTAACAATAGAATCAGCTATTTTCTTTCTTGCTGAGGCCAGCAGCCTGTGGAAAGTTGGCTGGGAGATTCCCATTCTTCTGGCGCACTCGCCCTGCTCCAACGACTCTAAATCCTTAAGCCTCACTGCCTCAAACTCATCCACATCAAGCCTGGCTTCCTCTAAATCAATCTTCCTGATTCCCGAAGGCTTGAAAAAGCTAACCCTTGGCTCAGATTCAACAAGCCTGCACCGCCTTGGCCTTGGCATTTTAACAATAACCTATAAGAAGCGTATTTAAAGGTTTCTAAAAAAGAAAAAAAAAGAAAAAAATCACTCCAGCTCCTTAAGCTTCTTCTCTGCTTCCTGCTTCTCCAGCTCAAGCTCTTTCAGGTGCTCGCTAAGAATCTTCTTCTGCTCTTCCTTGCTTGGCTCAAAAGGCATAGAGAATCTCCTGAACCCCCTTCCATACATCCTTCGCTGGCCGCATCCGCATGGCCCAAGGCCTTTTCCTGTGAGAGAGCCCTGGCCCCTTGGCCCTGTTCCGTCAAAATTCGGCATATTTTTCACCTCCATGAATTCGCCATAAAGAATATATATTCATAACTGCTATTTAAGCTTTATGGAAGATTAAGCTTTATCAGCGAGAAAACCAAAAAGTTATTAATACGGTTTATTTTATGTAACTAATTACTCCTTAAATCAAATCACTTTCTATCTCTTTTGCCATCTGCTTTGCAAGTGCTGCCTGCTGCTTCATTCTTTCTCTTGCCAATGATTTCGAAACATTGAGGTTAAGAAGCTCTCCGTCCTTTGTCCTGTCTTCCTTAAGGACAAATTGAATTGACTCAATAACTGTCTGCCCAAACTTGCCTGAAAAAAGAAAAGGCCTTATGAACCCTGCAAACCCAATGTCAGCAATAAGGTCTGCATCCTGGAGTATTTTCAGCTCAAGGGTTCTCTGCTTAAGCTTGTCTCCCCTTAGGTCATGGTGCTCTATCAGATAACATACCTCTTCAATAAATTCACCGGAATGGTCAAGCTTTTTTAGCAGGGCTTTTGCTATAGGAACACCAAGCTCTGCATGCCTGTGCCACTCCTCTCCTGCATTCCCCAGAATCTTTTTTCTGGAAAAAAGCTTAGACGGCTGGAGCTTTGACTTGCCTACATCATGCAGTATTGCTGCAACGAGAAGCTGCTGCCTCTTTACCTTTCTGTTGAGCTTTCTTATAATATCCTTTGCTGACTCATAAGCCCTTAGGGTGTAATATGTCTCATCAAAAGGCCCATAGTTAAAATGGCCAGTGCTGTCAAGCTTAGCCTTGACAAACTGATAGATTTTCTTGTATTCCGGGTTTTTGTCTGTTGTGTTCATTATATTATTAAAAAGGCTAATGCTTTTAAAAGTTTGCCGAATACTGCCGGAAACTATCCAGAATACAAAAAAGGAAAGCGAGAAAAATAAGGTTGATCTAAAAATAACATAATGGGCCCGCCCAGATTCGAACTGGGGACCTCCGCCTTGTAAGGGCGACGTCATAGCCGCTAGACTACGGGCCCGTGCTCTCCTGAGTTTCTTTGAGTTATTTAAAAAGATTTTGGTTGCCTGATTGTTTTCCAGGGGTTTTCAGCGAATCTATCACAATGTTTTTAAAGTCTGTTGCTTATACTCTTTTCATGAAAGTTCTGTTTATCAGCATCCCTGACTCCACTGAATCTGAAAACGATTTGGTTCTCACGGGCCAGGGCAGGGAGCAGGCGCAAAAGCTGGCTGACGCACTCAAGAAATACGAAATCTCAAAGGTGTTCCTTGCAAGCACAGCCGCAGCGCTCCAAGCGTTTATGCCTTACAAAAAAGCCAATCCTGAAATAAAATACACCATAAGCGAAAGGCTCAGGGAGGTGTCGCCAGATCTGCTTGTCAAAGAGGTTGATGATGATGTGCCAAGTAAGGAGAGAAGCGACAAAAACAGGGCTGAGCTTTTCCTGAAAGAGCTTGTGATGCAAAACGACAGCTCATACAACGCTGTATTCCTCAACCCCAACTTAATGAAATACTATCTTGCAAAGGTTGACAAAAGAATCAAAAGAAAAAAAATCTTGCCAGGAAGCGTTTTTGAGGTAGACTTTGCATCAATGAAACTGACTCAGCCAAAGGTTTAAGCAAAGCCTTCTGCCTTATTCAGAACTGCCCTGAACCGGAAACCTGTAGACCTGCCACTCAATTCCTTTTTCTCCCAGCTTATTAGCAAGCTTCAGGATATCCTGATTGTCTTCACACATAAGGGAACTGCTTATCTCAACGTCTTCTGGAACATTGCCCGCGTTTTCATACAGGTATTTCAGCATTCTGAGCACGGTTCCTTTTTTGTGCCCAGGCAGCACACCCATAATCAGCGCCCTGTATCTTGAGCCGTAAGTGCCTTTCTTTACACCCCTGGCCATCGCAACAGACTCTTTCAGGCAGGATAAAGGAGAGAAAGAAGGGCTGAAGTGTGCTGCCTGGTCGAGGAATTGATACAAAGAATCCCTATTGAGCGCATCTTCAAACTCTTTATATTGGATTTGCTGCCTTTTCCAGATTATCTCGTTAATATCCGGGAGAACCACAACACAGCCGATGAGCTTATCCTTCTTCTCTGCCATGACCACCATTTCTTCACTGATGACCTGCTCAAGCAAGCTAACCATAGAATCTAGCTCAAAAGAAGTAACTGCCCTGAACTGCTTATGCTTCATCTTACTGCCTTTAGGCGAATCATCCCAGGCATCGTTATATAAGCCAATCAGGCTTTCCACATCTCGCTTAAAACTCCACTTATCGTCCTTATTGATATGCCTAAGGCTTACGCCACCTTTATTTTCTGACTCAAGCTTGTCAACAGTTCCCCTTTCCTTGGAAAGATTAAGCCTTTTCCGGAAGGAGGCTAGCTTGATAATACTGCTGTACCACTTTGTTTCCTCTGCTTGAGCATGCCTTTTGTACAGCTCAGTAATATGGGGTGCGTTTTCAGGCTCCATAAAAAACGGCTTTTTTCCGTTGGTTACTTTCGCACCGACGTATGAGTTCGAGGCGTTCCATCTTCCCGGGCCGATTATTTTGTCAACGCCCCTTGCACTAAGATAATCAAGCATGCTCTCCATCAGCATATCCCCAACCTCGGGAACACCTATGCTCTCAACACTGCCGATCCAGCCAACTTTTAAATAACCCGGCTCTTCGTATAGGCTGTCAATATAAGCAACTCCTCTTGCAACCGGCAGGCCCCTGTAAAGTGAAACAAAATACTCTGAATGCGCATTGTCAAAAAACGGGTTCTTAGAAAGCCCATAAAGCTTAGTCAGCTTATGAAACCACCTGTCAACATTAGAAAAATCAGAAACATCTACAGCTGGAGAAGGGAGTATTATCCCTGATGCATAGTTCTCAGGAATAAGGTAAGGAGCCTGGAGAAACTGGCTGAAAGGCTTTCCCTTAGCCTTGTCAAAACTGCAAAGCTCTACTTCCCTAAGGTTAAAGCCCTTGTGCCATTCTTGTATCCTTTCATAAGCTTTTGCGCCCATTTTCCAGGTTTATTAGCTATTGCTTTTAAAGTTTTCTCTTTGAAGTGGTTAAAGAAAAGTTATCTCATTCCATTCCTCTTGCGAATGTGAGAAAAAGCATTATGCAGTGAGCTGGCATAATCTGATATCCCGGACTTTTCATAGGCTGTTTTTGCGCGCTTAAGGCTCCACCCAGCCCTGTAAAGGCAAACCGGGACCTGGCTTCTTTTTATGAGGTATTTGTCAAGAGCGCTAACAATGCCTTCATCAGAGAGCCCCAACTCAGCAAGAGCATCTACACCTGCCTTATAATCCGGCTTTTTTTCATCTTTTGCATACGCGCTCTCATTGAAGCAGTAAACAATTTCTGAAGAGGTTTTTCCATCTATATAATCATTTCTCTCTTCACCATTGACTTCATCATCAATTGTATTCATTATTTAATGGTATAATTGCTTTGTTTAAATCTTTTTTGCCTCGCACAATTGTCGTTTTGCGAGCCCGCACAGCCACCAGAAAACCGCTTTTGCAAAACAACCATTTAAGAATAGCAACATTTATATTTAACCTGCTGAAGAAGTAAAAAATGGAAATGTCTTACGATAGTTCCAATAAGGGAGCAAATGAGAGAAGCTTGGGTTTTTCACAAGAGTTTTTCAATAACCTGAAAAAAGCGAGCAAAACTTATTTTATAGATACTAACTGGCTAATTTCTAATCCGTATATTATCAGCATTCTTTCTGGCGACAAAAAATCGGTTGAGAAGGAATTAGGGTATTTCAGCCCATCAAAAAAAGATTTCGACAACAAGCCAAACAACATTGTGCTTTCTGAAGTGGTGCTGAAAGAGCTTGATTACATCAAAGATGGAAGAAAACGGAAAAAAACAGATATGGACACTGAGATGTATACTAAGATTGCAGCAAGAAAGGCAATTCGGCAGGTTCTTGAGCTATACAATAAGGCTGAACAGCTTGGGACCACTGTTTTTGATGGCGTCCCGCTTGGGAATGGAGGCTTCTTTTTCGTGAAAAAGCACTCTCCAAAAAGATATTCGCAGTTTTCATCAGAGCAAGACATTTACCTTCCGGATGACAATGACCTGAGGATTATTTTTGATGTCTATGAACTGTCAGAAGCCCAAAGAAATCAGGGAATAAAGCAGGCGCCCATTCTTATTTCCCAGGACACAACCATGAAAATCAAGGCAAAAAACCTCAACGACATGCTAAGGGTCGAGAAATACAGGGCTGAGGAAGTAAAAGAGGAAAGAATTTATCCCGGGATATTTAAAGGAGAAGTCAAAAAAGGATCGCTGGATAAGCTAATTGAAGTTGCAAAAGGAGAAAGGATTGCCAAGGTTTCAGAACTGATTAAAAAATCAAGCCTTCATAAAGGGGTTTTTCCAAACATGGTAATTTCCCTTGAGGAAGAAGCAGTGCCTGGGCTGGATTACTCTAAGTACCTGATGGTTATGCCTGATGGGGAGCATATTAAAGGGATGAAGAAATATGTCGAGTACCTTAATGACATTGAATCTATAAGTAAAAAAACAGATAAGCCCGCATATAACCGCAACCTTAAGTCATTTGAGGAAGTTATTCATCTTTATAACAAGATTTCTGACACAAAAAGAAAATATACAAAGCATCAGGCAAGGTATACGCCTGAAGAGCTTTTTAGCGCGATATACAACCTGGTAATGAATTTTGCAGATGAATCAGGGTTTGGGTTTGATAAAACTGAAAGCTTTTCTGATGCAAATGAGCTTTTCTCGAGCCACCCTTTTTACGAAAACATAAGCCCAAAGGATTCCCAAATACCTTACTTTGAAATGCTGCTGGATGAGAAAATCCCGGCGGTGAGTGTAATTGGAGAGCAGGGCTCTGGGAAGAGCATACTGGCTTTGCTTGCCGGAACATATAAGCTTTACAAAGGGGATGTAAACAGGATTACAGTTATTAGGTCTGCTAAGGAAATCGGCAACGAGTCAATGGGATATCTTCCTGGAACCCAGGATGAAAAGATGAGCCCCTGGATGAGTTCTGTAAATCACAGCCTTGAGGAGATTTTTTCTTCTGATAGTGAAAGAGCTAACTTCAGAATTGATAACAGAATAAAGGATTTTGTAGAGCAGCTAAACAAAAGATACAGGATTATTGAGCTTGTTCCTGTCCAGTTTCTTCAGGGAGCTACTATAACAAAGAGTGCAATAATAGCAGATGAATTCCAGAATTTTCCATACTTTATTGGGTCAATTATCCTAGGAAGGGTTGGAAAAGGCTCGGACATCGCCTGCCTTGGCGACCCTAAGCAGCTGGATGCTGTCGCATACTCAGACAGGTATGTAAACCTTTCAAACTCCAGCATTATCAGGATGGCTAACAAGATGAAAGAGCTGGATATCTCGGCCCATATAACTTTGCCCGAATACTTTACAATGAGGTCAGAGGTTGCGAAGCTGGGAATACTGCTCTCAGACCCAAAGAGAGATTAGGTTAAGTTTATATATAACAAAAGTTTATATATAACAATAATCTATCCTTGAGTGATAAACAAATGCCTGAAAAAAGCGAAAAGGGGAAAAAAAGCCTTTTAAGAAAGCCTTTGCATCAAATTATCTCAGATATTGAATCAGAATCCTCCCTGAACAAAGAAGAAATGGGAAAGCTGATTGCCGGCTCTATCTGCAATATTCCAAAAAAATATTTCCTGTCATCTTATGGGCCTCACCATGATAAAGATTATGTTAACAAAATCCAGAAAGACTTTATAAAAATGCTCAAGAATGCCCTGATTGAGTATGACTGCTCAGAATCATTAGGCTACACCCAAAGAACTATGGTTTCTCTCTTTGAGGGCAAGATTCCTATTGCCAGCTCTGTAGGAATAGAGTCAAAAGTCAACACAATTCTCAGCAAAAAAGCACACCCTTTTGAAACAATTTATAATGCTTTTAAAGAGGGAATAAGCAATTACCTAAGCAGGGAAAAGCCCCAGAAGATGGGGCCTAATGCATACCTTAGGCTTCAGTACGAGGAGATCGAGAAATCGCTCAATGCTGCAGCAAAAAGCAAGAAACACTAAAACCCTATCTCTTCCAGCCTCTTCTCAACCGGGGCAAGGGGCTTAGTGTATCCCTTGCCTTTCTCCTTTTTTCCATGCTGAAGGAGTATTTCGTCAAAATCCTTACCCAGGCCAGGTTTTCTCTGCTCGCGTATATAATCCTCAACTTCCCACCTTGCGCCATCAGGCAGCTTCCTGAAATAAACACTCTCCATCACATCAGGAAAAGCCTGGATTACCTGCTTGTAAAGGCTGCACGGATTATAGATTCCCTGAAGGCAGAATTCGACAGCTCCGGGTATTTCTCTGTGCAGAACCTCTGCACCCGGAACAAACCAGGATATTTCTGAAAGCTTCTTATTATTGGGTGAAACCCGTATGCCGTCTTTGCTGATAAGCCCGAGCAGTGGAGGGTTCTTCCGCCTTGCTTTCCCGATGCTTTTTTTTGGAGAGTAATCCATCTCAACATCAAAGCTCTTGAGGTAGTGTGCTGCTATAAACCTGTCCACATCAAGCCTGGTGGGCTTCTCTCCGGTAAACCTGGCCACGTTTGGAATCTCGCCAAAAAAGCAATCTTATGAGAAGCCAAATGCCCTTGAGTTATGAAGGAAAAACTCTACAATCGCATCCAAGTAATCAGCCTTTTTTGCCTTGTCTCCCTTAAGCCTGCTGCTCCTGAGCGTATTAATAAACCCGCCAAGCAGCTGTGTTATTGTGGTGCTGTCGTCTACTATAGAGTCATCAGTTTCGCAGAAAACCTGAAAGTAGGGCTCATCTCGCTTAAGCTTAAATCTCATTCCAAAAACATCCAGCTCCTCATAGCTCATTGGGTCAAAGTAGCCAAATCCCAGCTTTCCTGAGTATGCCTGAAGCGGCAAATCCCTGTATTCTGCCAGGGCATAAGGAAATTCGAAAACCTTTATAAAAGTTACCAAATAGTAGTTACTTTATTTTAAAAGGAAAGATTTTTAAATTATAATAAATTCGGTGGCTTTTCCATGTCATTAACAAGCCTGCTCAGGAATGTCGCAAAAGGAGTTGCCATAGTTGCAATTACATCAGCAATCTCATCTTCTGCACCTGGCTCAGGCTACTCTGCCAAAAGCCAGTCAACACCAACAATTAGCCAGCTGATTGAGCAGTGTGAAGAAGAAAAAGAGAATGTGCTCCCTGAAACTGAGCTTTTGCCTTTATACTTAAACACACGAAGGTACACTGGTGAAGACCTTAACCCAGAATACCTAGAGCCAGGTAATAAAGAGCCTGAGCCTGAGAGAGCCAAAGCAAATTACCATCCGAATTTTCTATAAGCCTAGCCAGCTTTTCTTGCTATCTCCCTTACCTTTCCTGAACTTCCTTTCTTGCATATGAGAATTCTGCCTTTATCCTGTACTACAATCAGGCCTTCTGCATCTACAAGAAGCACCTTATCCTTTGCTATTACTAAATTATTGCTGCTATCCTGATGAATTGTACCAGAAAGAAGGATGTTGCCGTTTTCATCTTTTTCATACACATCAAAAAACGAATCAAAAGATCCCAGGTCGTTCCAATCTAAAGCTATTGGAACACACGCAATCTTGCTGGACTTTTCAAGGATTCCATAGTCAAATGATATTGGCTCAATCATGCTGAAAATTTTCTTTATGCAAGAATAATTCTCAAAGGCATTGTAGATTTGCTTTTGGTATTCCGCTGCTTCCTGCTTTATAATCTTTGAACTGAAAAGAAAGATGCCTGCGTTCCACAAATAGCCTTTTCTTATATAATCCTCTGCTGTTTCTTTATCCGGCTTCTCCTTGAATTCCTTTACAACAAAGCCGTTTTCAACCTGTTTCCCAAGGCTTATGTAGCCATAGCCAGTGTGCGGGCTCTTTGGCTTTATTCCAAAGGTGATAATGTGGCTTTGGGCAAGCTTCCTGCTTTGCCTAACAGCATTTATAAGCGCTTCTTCATTCTTTATCATGTGGTCTGATGGGAAAACTGCATAAGTGTCTTCTTCGGCCTGGCTGTATATCCCATAGAGTATTGCCGGAAGCGTGTTCCTCCTTTCAGGCTCAAGCAGTATGCTTTTCTCATGAGGAAGCTCAATCTGTTTAATCTGGGAAAGTATTTTTTCTTTGAAAGAACCATTAGTAACGATAACCACATCTTTCTTCTCTGCGAGCTTTCTTGCGCGCCTGTAAGCCATCTGGAAAAGAGAGCATTCCTGGCCCGGAAAAACAATGAACTGCTTTGGGTTTTCAGGCGTGCTGAGGGGAAAAAGCCTTTCCCCTGCCCCGCCAACGAGTATTATTACTTTCATAATATTGCTGTTTGTTCTCTCTTTTAAATAATTTTTCTATTTAACTTCTGAAAAAGGAAAACGAAAGGGTTATATATTTAAGCTAACCTGGCTTAAAGGATGAAAGCTTATTTAGCCATGGTCTTGGGCACATTAGCGATTGTTTTTGTTTCAGGGCTTATTGCCGGGGCAATACTGCCGTCAGAGGTTATGTGCACAGAGATGGCCTGCCTTTGCCCTGAAAGTGGAGAGCAGAATATTGAATGCAACTCCTGCTATGAGTCCAAGTATGTTTTTTCGCTTGGGTTTTTCAGGGCTGCAAAGATCTGCCCGGGAGCAGAGGTAATCTTCTGTGAAGACGGCGAAGCAACTGGCGGCAAAATTGACTGGAAAGAAGAGGAATGCTGGCTTGACATTTACAGGGCATAATCTTTTCCTACTTAGCCAGAACCTGTTGATTCCTTCTCATAAGTGAAACCCTAACTTATTTATAGGTTAAAAAAAACCAGTGGCTAGAACCAAAATGAAAGAGGAAACAATTAAGACTGCAAAAAGAAACGAGGCCATTGACATTACTGAGAATGTTAATGCATTTCTAAAGGATTGTTGCACAAGGCAGGAAAAGGCTTTGCTGCTTTTTGTGCCGCACACCACTGCCGGGATTTTTATCAATGAGGGCTACGACCCTGATGTTAAAGACGACATCTTAAGAAACCTGGAGAAGATGACCGAAGGAATCGAGTTCAGGCACTCTGAAGGGAATTCTGATGGCCATGTGAAAACCACCTTAATTGGCAACAGCCTTACGATCCCTGTTCAGGATGGAAAGCTCTGCCTGGGGAAGTGGCAAAGGGTTTTCTTTGCAGAGTTTGACGGGCCAAGAGAAAGAAAGATTGTTATGCAGATTCTGTGAACGCGGAATCAGGCTATCTGGCTAGGCTGCTGGTTGCTTAATAATCATCGTTCTGCGCCTTTTTCTCTTTTCTGCTTTCTTTTTTTTCTCTGCAATAAACCTGTTATATATGCAAACAAGCTTCTTTACAACAAAATCAAGGTCGTGCTCCTGTATGCTAGCCAAGGCATTCTCTCCCATCTGCCTTATTTTTTCTGGGGAATTAGCCAATTTAATGCACTTATCCGCAAGGTCCCCCGGATTAAATGGCCTGGCAAGGTAGCCATTATGCCCGGGCCTGATAATCTCTGATAACGCAAGGGCGTCCACGCCAACAACAGGAAGCCCTGAAGCCATCGCCTCTAGGACTACAATCCCTTGGGTTTCTATAGTGCTTGCTGTAGCAAAGAAGTCTGCCTTGGGATAAAGAGAAAGCAGTTCATTCCTTGGCATTGCTCCGAAAAACTTAATTTTTTTCCTGACTTTAAGATTAGCTGCAAGCTTCTTTAGCTCTGGCAGGCTTGGGCCATCGCCTACTATCCAAAGACTTGCTTCTGGGCACTTTGCAGAAACTACTGCAAATGCCTTAATTAAAACATCAACATTTTTCTCAAAGCCGATTCTTCCGGCATGTATAATCACGATTCTCTTTTTCTTGCCTTTGTTATAGGATTTGGGCTTTATTTTGTCCATCTCAATTCCATTGCTCAGAAAAATAACTTTTTTGTTTATTTTTTTCTGCCTGAGAATCTTCGCTATAACCCTTGAAGGCGCAGTCACAAGGTCCTGGCCTCTGTAAAACAGCCGGGTCAGCATCCAGACTGAAGCCTCATTCAGCTTCTTAATTTTTGTCACCTTTGCCTTAATCTCTTTCTCTTTCTTCCTGCTAATCCTTCTTTTGAAGAAGCGCTTCACTTCTTCCGGGTTCTCTTCCTCAATGACCTTTCTTGCCTTTCTGCGCATCTTTCCGATGATCTTGTTAACAAGGATTACACGCGCAATCCTTAAAGGTGAAATGTATTCTGCAACATCAGGAAGAAAAGTATGGTATGTTGAGATTACTGGCTTTCTGTAAAGCTTTGCGCACAAAAACCCGACCTCACCAATAAGCAAAGGCGACTGCAAATGAACTATATCAGGATTAAACCTTTTGAAATCCCTGAAAACCTTAATCACATTAGGCATTGTAACCCGCGATGCAGGGTTTGTGATAAGCTTTATTGAGAAAGCCCGGTAAAGAGAAACATTCTCCGGGGGAGAGTATGGCTTTCTGAATACCTTTTTCGGGTACTTCGGGCAGTATATCCTGATCTCATGCCCCTGGGAAGAAAGCCGCTCCGCAATGTTAAGGAGAAATGTCACCACACCATTGATTTCCGGGTAGAAGGTCTCTGTGAATATTGCTATCTTCATTTCTTAGCTCACTTGACTGCTTTTTTTAAGCTTTTCTGTAAGCCTTATATTTCAGGACCTGCTGAACCTCTCTCCTGGAACTAAGTTACTGCTATAATAACACCTGCCTTCAAATTTGGAAAGCGCAGTAAGCCTGTCTTCCACGGTTTCAAAGGGATAGAATGCCCGCATCCTTCCCTTTTTTTCTGCATCTGAGAGAATTGATAAAGCTTCTTCTATGCTCTCTGATACCATTACCTTCCTCTGCACATCGCTTCCGTAAAAATGGCCTACTGCGTCAATAAATCCTCTGTCGCCTTTCTTTTCCTCCAGCTCATCGGAATCAAATGTGTTTAGCAGGAGCCTAAGCTCTTTCCTGGATTCAATGTCTATATTGATTGTGTAGCTTGTCTTCTTTGCAGCATATTCAATCGCTTTCTCGAAAAGTGCATCATTCTCCTTCCGAATAGATTCTGAAAAATCCTTTATGGAAGATATAAAGTAATTACATGCCTGCTCAATCGAGCCTGCATTCCTCTTAACAAGGCTCTCGCCTAGGTCAGTAATTGAATTAAGGAAATCCAAGTATGTGCCGATACGTTTTCTAATCCTGAATGCCATAAAAAGGGAATAAGTTTATTGTTTTTATACTTTTTCAACTGCACTTATGCCTGATGATAAAACATCACAGGGCTCAGGATTCGCTGAAACCATGACACTCATAAAAAGAAGTAAACTTAACAGTGGCTTTCCCATCCATTCCGGCAAGAAGAGAAAGCAGCTCCTCTGGATCGTGACCAGGCTGCTTTCACAAGCCCTTCATGCCCATAGAAGCATTAAAGCGCATCAATAAACCCCTGGTCTTTCTTGCTGAGCTCAAGCTGAGCTGAATCATAAGAGTTCAGCAGGCGCCGAAACTCATCTTTAGACTCAACAATAACATCTATTGAGCATTCTGGCTTATCTTAATAAAGCCTGGTTGGATTCAGGCAGATGCTTCCGTGCTCAGGATTCAAGCATTTATACAGCCTTGGCTTTTTTAACTCAAAAAAATCATATACGGAGTTAATTGCATTCTTATTATTTTCTTCGAAAGTATCATCCATACAATCTAAAAACCTTAAGTAGCCTTCTAATGTGTCCATTCTTTTTTTATATCCTGAATTTCATTTTGCCGATGAACTGCCTCTCTCTTTTTAACCTTTTCCTTTAACTGCTTGCAAAAGACGACACCATACCAAAATGCTTAAAAAACAGGAGTGAATAGGAATAGTTATGAGTGAGCAGCAGGAATGCATTTTCTGCAAGATAGCAGGAAAAGAAGTGGAGTCTTTTATTGTTGCGGAAACCGATAAATGGCTCTCTTTTCTTGACATAAACCCTGCAAGCGCAGGCCATACCCTGATAATCCCAAAAAAGCACATTCCTGTAACTCCTTTAATCCCAAAAGAGGATTACAAAAAGGCCTGCAGCCTGATTAAGGGAATCTCTGCTGGCTTTCTCAAGGGGCTGAAAGCAAGGGGCTCTACAATATTTGTTGCCAACGGGTATGCAGCAGGGCAGAAAGCCCCTCATGCAATCATCCATGTTATCCCGAGGTTTATTGAAGACGGGCTCCAGCTCAGCCTTCCGCAGGATGAGATAAGCGAAGAAAAGCTAACCAATATTTACAAAAATTTCACGACACCAAAAGAATGAGTAAAGAAAGCCAGGACAGGAACTGTGAAGTGTGCAGCGAAGCCGCAGGGTCTAAGTTCAGGCTTTACCAGGATGAGGATATTGTGCTCTTTCTTTCAAGAAAAGGGATTGCTGGGACAATAATTGCAGCGCCAAGAAAACACTATGTGATTCTTGAGCAGGTGCCGGATGAGATCTTTGAGAAATGCTTCTGGATGGCAAACAGGATTTCCAGCATCATGTTTGAAACGCTTAAATGCAAAGGCACAAATATTATTATAAATAACGGAGACGGGGCAGGCCAGGCTGAGCCTCATTTCTGCGTTTATATTATCCCTAGATATGAAAACGATAGCGTAAGCTTATCCTGGAACCCGCAAAGCGTAACCCAGGAAATGCTCTCAGAAGCCAGACACCAGCTTGCAGGCCAGTTTACTGCAGAAACCGGGGAAAAGCCAAAGCCAGTACCGGAAAAGAAGCCAGAAGAGCCTAAGCCAGAACAAGAAAGCAGGCCGCAGGAAAATCCGGAGATGGATGAGCAGGAGGAAAAAAAGCCGGAGCCAGGCTTCCCAAAAGAGCTATTAAGGATTCCGTAAGTTCCCCGAATCTACTTTTTTCAATATTAAAACCCCTTTCCCTCTTTTTAAAGCTTTCTTGTGTTATAAAACAGTCTTTGTGAGCGAGAAATGCTTTTTAATATGCTGCGACCTACAGCCAGAAGGTGATTCTGATAGGCAACAGCAAGCTCGAATGGTATACAGCACATTCTAAATATCCAGGCGTTTACATCACCTTTGAAAGCTGTGATGGGGCAGGCAAGGATACTGTTGCTGCGATGCTGAAGCAGGATAAAGACCTGGAAAAAGTGATTGGGCAATATTCTGGGGAAAAAATTCTGCTTACAAGAGAACCCGGAGGAACGATCCCGGGAGAAATGGTCAGGGAAACGCTTCTTAACAACGAATACAAAGATTGCCAGAATGCAATAAATGAGGCGCTAGGCTTCGCTTACCAAAGAGGCATGCACTTTGAGAAAGTTATTATACCCTGCCTGAAAAGAGGAAACATTATAATCTCATCAAGAGGGTTTGACTCAAGCATCGTTTATCAGGGCTATGCCAGGGGTCTTGATAAAAAATTCCCTGAATATTTTCCAAAGGGCTTTGTTACAGAAATAAACTATGCAGCTACCATGCAAATAATGCCTGACTTGACAATCTTATTTAATGTTGACCCGCAAACTGGCCTTGACAGGATAAAGGAAAAAGACAGGATTGAAAAAGAGGGGCCGGATTTCCACAAGAAGGTGGAGCAAGGCTATCTCCTCAGAATGAAAAACGATAAAAGCGACAGGAAATGGGCTTCTGTAAACGCGAACCTGAGCCTCGAAGAGGAATATGCGCAGGCGAGGGAAGCGCTCAAGGAATTTTTCCACTCTTTGCAGAAACCAGTGGTTAAAAAGATTTAAATAAAACTTATAGGTGACCGATGAGAATGTTTGGATTAGCATCAGGCGAGCAGCAAAAAAAAGAGCAGAAACTCAGGCAGTCTTTCCAGAGAATAAAGGAAGAGCTTGATGACCACAGGGATTCTATAAACGACAACACCCAGGAAATCCAGGCTAACTTTGACTTCTCTGTTGAGCTTGAAAAGAGGCTAAGCAAGCTTGAAGAGAAATTTGAGCAGACAACCTTGCTTCTTTCTGCAATGGCTGAAAAGCTGAATCTTGGGCTTGTGCAGGACTACAAGTTCGATAAGGAGATTTGGCTTACCCGAAAAGAAAAAGAGATTCTTTCTTCTGTGATAGAGCTTTGCGAGAAAAACAGGGTTACCACAGTAGAAGAGATTGCTGCTGCAGCCTGCTATGAGCCAGGGATTGTTAAGGACTACCTAATGGAGCTTTCCAGCAAAGGCATTCCTATTTTAGTAAGGGAAGTAAACAACACAGCTTACCTTGAGATTGACAGAAGATTTCTAAGGGCACAGAGGGAAAAAAACATCCTGGGCCTTGCTTAGAGATAATTTTTCTCATGTTATGAATAAACAGAAAAAAGCGAAAGCTCCCCCTACCTAAGAAAAAAACAACAGAATTTTCAAGCGGGCTACTTTTCTTCTTCAGGGTTGTCCTCTTCAAAGCCTTTCAGGAACCCTTCCTCTGCGTCTGTAATCTCGTCGCCTTCCCTCCACTCATCTATGTCTTCGTTCTCTGAGTCGAGAGGCTGCCCGCCTTCAAGCTCTTCGTCCGCAAAATCTTCTGCCATAATTCCTTCTTTGAGCAGGTTGCTTTTTAATTATTTTTATATGGAAAAATATGTTTTGCAGTAGCTACTTTATTTTTTTATTTTTTTTCAGAAGAGTATACAGAAAATCTGCCTTTTCTTCCTAAGATTTCACAATTCCCAAAAACCTCGCCTGCCTTTTCCATCAGGGTTTTTCCCCCTTTGTTGTGCCTGGCAACCATCTGAAATACTCCTCCAGGGTTCAAATGGGACGAAGACTCTTCTATCAGCCTGAAGCACAGCTCTTTCCCGGCTGTCTGTGGCGGGTTAAGCAGGATTAAGTCAAACTTCTCTTTTATTTTTGCAAAGCCGTCAGACTGGATTGCTCTTGCCCTTGTTTTTAGCTTATAAAGCTGAATATTCTTATTGGCAATCATCACTGCCCTTGAGTTCACATCGCTCATCACAACTTTCGTTTCCGGGCAGGAAAGGGCTATGCAGATGCCTGCCACGCCATTACCGCAGCCCAGGTCAAGCACAGAATAGCCTTTCTTAACTCTTGCAAGGTCCAGCAGAGCCTTTGTGCCTTTATCCAGCCTGTCCTTAGAGAATATGCCTGATGCAGAGTAAACCTCAAAATCAATTCCCCTTGCAGAAGCTTTAAGCTTCTTAAGCAAAAGGGGCGAGGTTTGGGTTTCTGAAAAGTAGTGCTCCATAGCATTATAAAAAGCAAAAGCTTTATATAATTTATTACTCACTGGCTTTTTAACAGGCACGGAGGTTTCCAAGATGGCTAAGTTTTTGAAGAAGTTTGCACAGAGGTTTAAAGGAGATAGCGATTATGACCTTGTTGAAGGGGAAAGCGAGTATGTTGAATTAGATGCTGACAAGATAGATATGCATGACAGAAGCTCTAAGATACTAATAAAGCCTTTTACCCTAAATGACTTTGTGGATACAAAGCCCATAGTTGATGTGCTAAGGGAAGGCAACACTATTGCGCTTATAAATATCCTGCCGCTTAAAGAAAAAGACTTAATGGAAGTAAAAAGGGCAATTGCCAGAATTAAGAAAACCATTGACGCTATTGACGGCGACATTGCAGGCTTTGGCGAGGACTACCTCGTTGCTACACCCCCTTTTGCAAGGATAGAAAGGCATAAGAAGCAGGCAAAGCCCCAAAAGAAGGAAGATGATGACTTCGAGACTTTTTGATTCTTATTTTTATTAGCTTATTTCTGCTTAACTTCCCATTCGTAAGCATGCTTAATTATCTTCTTTATATCGCTGTACTCTGGCTCCCAGCCTAAATGCCTTTTGATTTTCTCAGGGTCAGCTATCAGCTTAGCCGGATCACCTGGCCTTCTGGGCTTAAACTCAACAGGAAAATCTTTCCCGGAGATTTCTTTGACTAGCTTAATAACTTCCAGTACGCTGCTGCCCTTGCCATAGCCTACGTTAAAGACATCACTCTTCTTTTTTTCCTCAAGAAAATCAAGCGCAAGAACATGTGCTTTTGCCAGGTCATACACATGGACATAATCCCTTACCCCTGTTCCGTCCGGAGTGGGATAATCATTGCCGAATACATAGAAACGGTCTCTCCTGCCAAGGGCAGTGTCTATTACGCTTGGAATAAGATGAGTCCTTTTCTTATGCATATCCCCAAGCTCAAGCTCTGGGTCTGCGCCTGCTGCGTTAAAGTAGCGCAAAGCCACAAACTTTATTTTATAAGCAATGTCAAACCAGTTCAGGATTCTCTCAAACATCGCCTTTGTCTCGCCGTATGCATTTATAGGGTTAAGCGGGGTATCTTCCTTTACAGAATCCTCCTCCGGAATCCCATAAACCGCTGCTGAGGAAGAAAAGATTATCCGCTTTACATCGCTGTCTTTCATTGCCTTGAGAAGAGAGATGCCTTCGCAGATGTTGTTTTCAAAGAATTCAGCAGGGTTTTCCATTGAAAGGCTAACCTCGATGTTTGCAGCAAAATGGATTACTGCATCTATCCTGTTCTCTTTAAGTATAAGGCTCATTGCCTCATAATCCCCTATGTCATTGACAAAATAGCTTGCTCCGTCCAGCTTAAGCTTATTGCTTCCGTTGCTAAGGTTGTCAACAACAAATACGTTAAAGCCCTTGCTCTTAAGCATCTTTGCGGTCATGCTACCGATGTAGCCTAAGCCGCCTGTAACCAAAATGTTTCTCATTTCCCCATCACAATCACTTTTTGCCTGTTTATTTAAATATGTTTTGAAAAAAAGCATCTTCCTGTCAGCAAGAACGAATACAAAAAACTTTATAAATACCCTGAAAATCTTCGGTTTCGTGATAAAAAATGACAGAATTCAAGGTTGTCGTATCTGATCCAAAAAAAGGCAGGAGCTATTCCTTTGAGGCAAAGGAAGATGCTGCTGAAAAGCTAATAGGATTAAAGGTTGGAAGCAAGCTTAGCGGGGAGATTATCGGGCTTGAGGGCTATGAGCTGGAAATAACCGGCGGCTCTGATGCAAGCGGGTTTCCCATGAAGAAAAGCCTGGAAGGAACATCCAGAAAAAGAATTATCATTCCAAAGGGCTTTGGGCTCAAAAGGGTAAGGAATGATGTAAGAAAAAGGAAGACCTTTGCCGGAAATACTATTTTTGAGGGCACTGCGCAGATAAACACTTCTATCGTTAAGCATGGCAAAAAGCCATTAGGGGAGGAAAATGAGCAAAAAGAAGCTGGCAAATGAGCCGGAGATGAACATTGGCCTGTTTGGCCATGTTGACCATGGCAAGACCACGCTGGTTAAGGCTCTTTCAGGCAAGTGGACAGATACGCATTCTGAAGAAATGAAAAGGGGGATTACTATCCGCCTTGGATATGCAAACATTAATATCTACCAATGCCCAAAATGCAAGGCGCCTGAAAACCTCTGTGTGAAAGAGGCATGCCCAGCCTGCGGCTCTAAAGCAAAGCTTATCAGGACTATTTCACTAATAGATGCCCCGGGGCACGAGTCGCTTATGGCAACAATGCTTTCCGGGGCTGCGATTATAGATGGTGCCCTGCTTCTTATAGCAGCAAATGAGAAATGCCCGCAACCGCAGACGAAGGAGCACCTCATGGCGCTTCAGATAATGGGAATCAAAAAGGTTATTGTAATCCAGAACAAGGTTGACACTGTGTCCAAAGAGAGGGCAGAAGAGAATTACAGGGAAATAAATGAATTCCTAAAGGGGACTGAATACGAGAAAGCGCCAATCATCCCGATTTCTGCACAGCACGCAATAAATATTGATATACTTCTTGAAAAGATGGAAGAGCTGTTCATAACCCCAAAGCGGGATACAAAGAAAGACCCTTTGTTTTTCATTGCAAGGTCGTTTGATATCAACTCACCAGGCATTTCCCCTTCGAAAATCTCCGGCGGCATACTTGGAGGCTCAATGAAGCAGGGAATCTTAAGCGTTGGTGACGAAATAGAGATAAGCCCAGGATACAAAATTGAGCGAAAGGGGAAGACAGAATGGAAGCCAATCTTTACTACAATTGTTGGCGTTAAGACTGACAAGTTTGAGGTGGAAAGCGCAAACCCGGGCGGCTCTTATGCGCTGCTGACGCTTCTTGACCCTTCTATCTGCAAGTCTGATTCCCTTCTCGGCTCGGTTGCTGGGCTAAAGGGAAAGCTGCCTCCTGTTCACTATTCCCTTTCACTAGAGGTTAGCCTGCTGGACAGGGTTGTCGGTGCAAATGAAGAGCTCGAGGTTGAGCACATCAAGCCGAACGAGGTGCTTATGCTTAATGTTAATTCTGCCGCGACTGTCGGTGTTGTCTCAGAATCGTATAAAAACAAGGTTAAATGCGTTCTAAAGATGCCTGTGTGTGCGGAGAAGGGCTCCAGGGTAACCATCTCAAGAAGGCTCGGGACAAGGTTCAGGCTGATTGGGTACGGAACAATTGCCTGAAGCTGTTTCTACAGAAAGAAAATCGCCTTGATTCCTGTTGTAATCATGCTCACTCCCCATGAAATTGTGATTAACCCAAGGATTGTTGAGATAATCTGCACTGCTGTCCTGCTTAGCACCTTCTCAAAGAACGAGCTGAAATAGAACATCACTCCTGTAAGTGCCAGCACTGTGAAGATTGCTGAGCCAGTTAGCAGGATGCCAAAGTCTCCTGATGCGATGATGATTGTTGTAATAGCTGCCGGGCCGGTAAGCAGGGGAGTAGCAATGATTGCCGCTATAGCGTTTCCTGAGCTTTTTTTCTCTTTATCAAGGTTCATCAGCGGGCTGCCAAGTGCCATCCTTATCCCAAGGATTCCTAAGATGATGCCTCCTGCAATCCTGAACTCATCTACGTTTGTTGAGAACAGGTAAAGCAGCCTTTCGCCAAAGAGAAGCACGAGGAAAGACAATGAGAATGCAAGCGTGATTGCATAAGTGGCAATAAGCCTTTTCTCCTTTTTGTTTGCATGTGGAAGCGCTGAAACAAAAACCATAAAACTGGCAGGAGGATCAAAGATTACTGCAAAGAGTACAACAAGCTGGAAAAACTCAACTATTCCTGACAAGCTTTCACCTTGCTCCTTTTGATATTGCAGCTATCTCGTCGCTGCTTAGCTCATACTCTTCCATGAGCTGGCGGGCTAGCTTCGGGTTTCTTCTTACTGCGGTTGCTATGTAAGGGATAACGCTCTGGCGCACCCTTGAGGAAGATTTCATCATTTTCCTTGCAAGCTTTCTTGAGGCTTCGTTAACTGCCCTTGCTTTATTTGCATAAATCCACATCATCAGGAGCCTCTTCGGCCTTGAGAACGATGACTGCTTCCTGTATTTTTCTTCTTTTGCAAGAGAAACCCCTGCAGTCATCAACTGGATCTGATAAACAAGAAGCCGCCAGTACTGCCATCTTCTTATTCTTTTCCTGAAGATATCCGCCTTTGAGAGCGAGTCAAGCGCTCTCTGGATGTCTGCAGGCTTCTGGTATTCCTGTATTGCTGCCTCCTCTATCCAGAGCATTGCCTCATCAAAGTCAACATTCACATTTTCCAGGGCTCTTGATGAGTCTGTAAAGCTCTTTGCCTTGATAATTTTTACCAGTGCCAGGGTTATTGTGTCCTGCCTGTCCCTGTTGTAGAGAAAGTCAATCGAGCTATCGTCTACCTTGCTGTCTGCAGCAGAAGCTATCATAAGGTCGTTTATTGCTGACCGCATGTCGCCATTAGCTGCTATAGCAATTTTCTTCAGGCTGGGCTCATCGTATGTAATGCCCTTTTGCCTGCATATATGAGAAAGCCTTTTCAGGATGCTTATATAATCAACTGCTGTGAATTCTGCTGAAACCGATTTTTTCCTGATTTCAGACAGGGATTTTGAGGATGCATCATTTGCAGTAAAAATTACCGGAAAGCTCGATGCCTCAAGAATTCTTGAAATCTCCTTTGCGCCTCCGTAGTCTTTTGTGCCTGAGATGCCGTCTATTTCATCAATCAGGATTATCTTGCTCTTGAAGAAAAGGCTGGCCTGGCCTGCTGCATTGCCCATAATTGACTTAACGTTATCCCTGTTCCTAAAGTCTGAGGCATTCATTTCTACTATCTCAAATCCCAGCTCCCTCGCTGCTGCGTGCACAGAGCAGGTTTTTCCTGAGCCAGTCGGGCCTGTGATTAGCAGGGCTTTCTTCTTTGCCTTCCTGCTGAAATAATCATTCAGAAAGCCTCTCAGCCTGCTGATTCCTTTTTCCTGGCCTACAACCTCTGAGAGGCTCTTCGGCTCAAACTCGCGAGTCCAGCTCATAAGAATCCTGAGTTGCCGCAGCTTTTAATACTTTGCGCTTAACCTGGAAGAAGCGCATACGAAAAGATGAGAAGTGTGGACAGCGAACTGGGTTTCCCGCTTAACAAAGCAGTACACCCCAGAACGTCGGCAGGCTTGACTTCCGAGTTCGGAATGGGATCGGGTAGAACCCTGCCACCCTGGCCGTCCACAAAGCTAGGATTCCTGTCTTGTTTATAAAATTTTCTTTTATTCCTGAGCCTGGCTGAATAAAGCCCGGAGCAGGAAAAAGCAAGCAGGGAAGTTAACGGAAAAAGAGGGCAGATGCAAAAAAAGAAAAGTATATAAACCTGCGATACACAAAAAACACCGGTGATAACGAAAATGGCTGCAAAAAAGAAAGCACCAGCAAAGAAAGCTGCAAAGAAGAAGAAGTGAGGTTTTTTAACAAACTGCTTCTGCGAAAATTTATTTTGACTTAAGGCCGGCCGAATTCTTTGGGATTTTTTTTAAAACAACAATAAAATAAATATAAAAATCAGATAAAGAGAAAAAATTAATCCTTGCCGTAGTTAAGCCCCCGGGGGGAATCGTATGAAGCTGAAAAGCCTGTTCTTTCTCTTTTATCATTTGTATTAAAGTATTCCCTAAGCTGCCTGAGAACAGCATTCCACCCACTGCTTGTAAAAGACAGGCCAGTATCATGGCCTGAAACGCTCCCAATGCTTTTCAGCACTACATTATCTATTGAAGCTCCATTCTCGGAGAACGGAGTGAAAGAGCCTTTCTGAATCTCTGACTGAAGGTATTTTGAGATGGTTGAAGGGCTAAAAGGGTTTTCCAGAGCTGATAAATCCAGCTCAGCCACATCAGCATTCAACGGGGTTATTGTTGTCCCATTAACACTAAACAAGTATGGCTTAACCGGGCCGCTGTAAGAAAAGCTGTCAGCCGGTGTCCTCAAGACTGTCAGTAAAGTCGCTTTATTCTTGTCCGAATAGACATTCGTTACATAGGCATTAATTCTGTATTCTCCCATTCATTTCACCTTCGGCAATCTTTTTAGTGCTTATATTTAAATCTTACTTTAGTAGGATAAAGTACGCTCTAAGTGTTACTTACGGAGGAGAAGTGAAACCTGCTCAATCAGAGAATCTTTTTTAGCTGCTTAAAGAACGATGCTGCTTTGTACTTGTTTGCGTAGTACTTCCAATCCACATTTTCACTAGATATCTCTAGAAGGTCTGGCCTTGGGAGGGGATGATTGTTTGGAAAAGTTGTATCTTTGTTTAATATGAAAGCATCCTTTTTTTTGTCATAAACAACAAGGTCCTTTGGATCAACCGACTTATCAAAAAGCTGGCTAAAGCCGGATTCAATTGCTTTTCTTGCATCCTGGTATTTTCCATTAAGCGCATAAAGAAAAGCCTGCTTTGCTATGCCTGAAAAAAATCGGGGATATTTTCTCCTTCCTTGCTCGTAGAATGGGTTGCTTAACTTGCCAAACCTCTCAAAGACAAGATTTCCGTCAACAACAATAAAGTTATCCAGCCTGTCGTAATAGCAAACTGCCTGGTAGCCGTGTACCTCATTATTGAGCTGTTCTTCTGAGATTATGTAATTTCTCTTGCTCATTGCATTGCTGTCTTGAAAGATGGCTCTGATGTCCTGAGAGACTCGCTCATGAAGCCGTTTTGGAGAAATTCCGTATTCTTCCTCAAATTTTTTTGAGAGTGACTTTGCAATGCCGTATCTTTTTTTGTAAGGCTTAACAATTTCCATCATTTCACTCATTTTTGATATTGCACTTGAATCTAATCTTCTGGCTGAAGCCAGTTCTTTAGCTGTCTTGTCAATCAATGCCTTAACCTTGAAATAAGACAGGGCGCAGGTATCTTCTGATTTCCAGCGCATAAAGTCATAAATCACCGGCAGCGCAGACTTGTCAAGCAGGCTTGCATAGAAATACTTTTGAATTCCTTCTGAATGATTGTAGCCTTCAACGATAGCCTTAAACTCACTTGGGTAAACCCTTTCAATCTCTGGAAGAAAAAACAGCCCCAGGGGAGCCATTCCCACATGGCTGCTCCTGAAATGGCCGTCTTCTGTCCTGCCTGAAAAGAATTCCTCAAGGAAATTCAGCCTGAAGCTTTCAGGCTTAATAAAAGGCTTTGAAGAGAGGATTCTTTCAAGCTTAGAGAGCGGCTCTTCTAAAGTCCCTGAAAAAAGATTTGCCTGGTCCGCATGCTTGGCTTTCCTTGTTTTTTCATCAATCGGGGCTGTTGCGTGCTCTCTGAGTCCTTTAGATTTGGCAATAAGCTCAGCTACTCTTTTTTTTGCTGCGGGATTGCTTATATTTTTATTCCTGTATTCCTGCCGTATCATGTTCGGCTGAAAGTCCCTGAAAAAGCCGTGCCTGCTAAAAAACTCAGTTTCGTAAGCTTCCAGGATTGAAGACGGGTTAACCAGCTTGTCTAAGGGAATCTGCAGGCTTTCTGATACTGAAAGAATCGCTGATAAAACCGGCCTGAACGAGTCCATGACTGAAAAAAGCACATCTACATCCCGCTTTGCATAGTCTGTAAGCTTCCTGAAAGCCTCCTCGGGGCTCAGGTCAAAAAGCTCTTCGTTCACATCGTCCGGGTTTACATGCTCAATCTCTTTTTCATTTGAAAGCATGTGAAGAAGGGTTTGCTCTGAATAGTTTATCTGCTTCTTTGACTTCTCTCCAAAGAAGGAAACAAATGTATCCAGCTTCCTGTCTGGCAGGCTTATCTGGAAGTCTTTGAACCACTGGTAAAGGTCAAAAACCAAGAACCCCTGCTGGCTCATCCTTGTGAAAGGAGGCTTATTATGCCTGTATTTCGGGTCTTTTTCCTTTACATCAAACCCTGCCCTGCTTTTCCGCAGGTTAAACAGGTCATACTGGACATTGTAGCCGAAAAAAGAAAAGATGCCGCGGTCCCTGCAGGCTTCTTTTATGGCTTCCACCATCTCTTCTTCTGATGAAAAAAATAGCTCCCTGAAACCATCATTATTGCTTGATTTTAGTTTACCAGGATAATTCAGAAAAAGCATTCTTTCTGTTTTCTTGCCTGAATCAACAAGCAAAGCAACGCTTGAGATTTCATGCTCATCGAGAAAATACTCAGGCACTTCTATGTCAATTATTCCAGAATTAATAAAAGGGTTTACAGGCTTTTTTGTTGGCCTGAAAAGAAGCTCTGGCTCATCATGGATTATCAGCTCTGCGGAGCGAACCTCTCCGGTTCTTTTCTTTTTTTCATAATAAAGCGTTGCATTAAGGCTCTGGATTTCTCTTAGGGCTTGCTCAAACTCTTGCGTCCTGAAATCAAGCGAGATTGCTTTCTGCCTAAGCTGTGAAAGCTTCTCCAGCTTTGAGATGCCTGCTTCTGATGCTTCGTAAACCCTGAAAGGCGGAAAGCTCATTCTTGCTAATCTTGTGTAAATAGAATTAAAAGGCACCTTGTTTTCTCTGAAGCTTTCATCGGGAAATAAATCCTTGAATTTTCTGGAAACCAGGCTCTCCAGGGATAAAATATCTGAAGGCCTGAAATTTATATGAATGACTCCAGGAGTTTCACGGTGCGAAAAAGGAATTTGCTGTGAGTCAAGAAGGCCTTCAAGCGCCTCCTTCTCATCTCTTCTCAGAAGTATGCTGGGCAGCAGCATCTCCTGGTTGTCAAAATACAGCTTGCCTAACCCTGAGAAGTAAACTCCAACAGCCCTGTGCTTCCTGCTAAAGTCCACATCGTAAGCTTCCAGTTTTGTTGCCTGCATGAGTTAGTATTAATCAGTGGTTAAATATAAGGTTTTCTGTTAGAAAGAAGCTTACTCTGTAATGCAGTCTGTCTTCTGGCTGTAGCTTTGCAATATCTCTTCCTTTGCCTGGTTGAGCCTGATGTAAACTGAGCTGCTGAGGTTCTTTTGCTCAAGCTGCTCAAGTTGGGAAAGCAGGTCATACGCCCTGAAAAGGCAGAGTGAAGAGCAGTAGGATTTTTTCGATTGACTCTCGATAAAGCCCAGCAGCCTATCTTTCTGTGTGTAAGATAGCCTATCCCAGTTCTCAATGATTTCAGAGGCATTTCCATTTAGCTTTTTAATTGCCTGGCTGTCTTCAGAAAGAACTTCCTCTAGAAAAGAAACAGGTTCCTGTTCTTTAAGGGCAGTTGGCTTATTCAATCTTACTTTATTTCCTGGGACTAGAATTATTTAAATTTTTCGGGAAATAAGGGAAAAAAAAGAAAAAAAGAAAAAAGCTAGGCGTACTTGTTTCTCTGCCGGACATAGTAGATTCCGAGAGCTATCAGTATCAGGATAAGCAGAAGCAACAAGAACGGCCACCCTCCTCCCGTAAGGCTTAAAGGCTTCTTTTCACTTTGGTCATCTGCAATTCTTCCTGTAATAGCTCCAATGTCCTCTTCCTCGCCTTGTTCTGGCGTTGCCTCTTCCTCAGGCTCAAACTACTCCGGTGCCTTCTGTTACCGGCTGTGTTGTACCTGCTGGAGTCGAAGCATCATCAGCCAGCTCTTCGTCCTCTTCAGGGGCCTCTTCAACCTCGCATTCTCTTATTTCTTCTGGCTTGTCATCGCTTCTTAGCATACACCTTTCGTTTTCCTTTACGCATTCCCTTGTTTCAAATCCATCCACACATTCTGACCATTCTGTGCAAACCCAGTCAGTAAAGCACTCATAGAAGCCACCACGGGCAGCTCCTGCCGGAGAAGATGAAACCTTATCGCCAAAGATTCCAAAAACCCCATACTTACCTTCCTCAACCTCTGCCCAAACATAGTTCTCTTCGGTATTTACTCCGCCTTTTGAAGAGCCGTAAGAAACCCACTTGCCTGTCTCTTCATCAAAGAACTGTATGAATAAGCTGTTCTCTTTTAGCTTTGAGTCAGCCAGCTCATTGTCAGCATAAAAAATCTTCATAATATAGGCTCCTGCGCTGCTAGGCTCACCCGATGCAAAGAGATAGCCATCCCTTTCTGTCTTTACCCACTTGCCAAAAGCCTCTTTCCTGTAATTGCTTGAGGAAACCGGGTTTTTGTTGAAGAAATGCACTATCAGGGTGTTATAAGAGTAGGTCTCTGTTTTCACTTCCTTAGGAATCAGGTAATCAAAGAACTCAAACTCGATTGCATAATTAGGCCCTCCGTAAACACTGCTGCTTCCCAGGGGGAGAACACTAGAAATCAAGAACTCTACAAATCCCTGCTGGCCCTCGCTTCCCTCAAGCTTGAACTCATGCCCGTTTACTAAGATTGGGCAGTCCTGTGCTGTTAATGTTCCGCCAAGAGGAATTATTGCACCATTTTCTATGTAAACATCGTTGTCTTCGCAAAGCACATCTTCTCTTAGTCTCCACTCTAAAACTCTGCCTGAACTTTCCAGCTGCTGAATCTCAGAGGATTCAATCAGCAAAGATTCATCTCCAGCAAGAATCCCAAACTCCCCGTTTCCGATGAAATCGCTATTGGTAAGCTCAACAACAGAGTCTTCAATTACATGAAGCCCAGTTTTATAAATTTCTTCACAAAAGTTGTTTTCAAAGCCTGTATCCGAGATTATCGCAGTGGATGTATCCACAAGTATGCCTTTGCAATTTTCATACACGTTGTTCTCTTTTACAGTAATTAAATCAGAAGAGAGCAAAGAAATCCCATTGTATGAATTGCCAAAAATGTTGTTGCCTTCTATCAGGCAGTCGTATTCTGAAGACAGCTGAATTCCGCTGCCTCTGTTATCCCCAATTTCGTTTCCTATTATTTTATGGAAAGAGTCATCGCCTCCGCCAGAGATGTAAATACCGTTGTTCGTGTTATCAGTAATGTTGTTTTCCTGGATTAACGCACCACTGCTGGAGTTGATGACTATTCCGTATCCTGTTCCCCTTGTGACATTGTTGTTTGTTATTGTCAGGTTATCTGAATGCTGAGCAAGAAGGCCAGCATAGCCACCACAGTTCTCATCAATATTATTTCTATCTATTATAACATACTCAGACTGGTAAATGCTTATTGCGGTATGCTCGTTGTCATGCAGGTAAACTCCGGAAACAAGATTCCCGCCTGAAGCATAAAGAAATATTCCGCTGTTGTTGTAGCTCAATACTGACGGCTCAACAATATCTTCCAGTGACTCGAGTAATGCAAAAGAAAAGCTGCCCTGGTTATTATTCCCGATTGTTCCGCCGACAATATCATTGTTCTCAGAGAAAAAAAGATGGATTCCATCCCCCTCATTATTCAGCACCTGATTGCCTGTCAGCTGGTTGCTGTTTGAGTGTCCAAGGAACACGCCAAGGTCATTGTAGCTGATTACGTTCGAATCAATAACAGAAGAGTTGACGTTTTCAAAGTGAATTCCTGAGAGGTTCGGGGTTGATAAGCCGTTCTTGGTAATTGTATTGTTCTCAATGGTATTGCCCATAGAATCCTTGATCTTAACACCAATCTGGAATTGCTGTATCACGCAGTTTCTGATGGTTATGCCTGAATGGCCCTCTGCCTGGATTCCTACACCCTGCCCAGAGCCATTAATGATTTTTCCGTCACAATCAATAGTAATGTTATCTGCACCTAAGACTAAGGCATTTCCTTCACACAGCATGTCTTCGCTAAGAAAAACATCATTCTTAAAGGTGGCTCCACAAACAGGAGAGCATTCTGATGGCCCAGCAGGCTCATCAAGGGTGTTGCCATCGTCGCACTGCTCATCTCCCTTAATAAAACCATCACCGCAAACTGCTGACGACATCTCGGTAAGTATATCAATCTCTTCTGGCTCTGCTTCTTCTGCAAAAGCAAAAGAGCCAAGAACTGAGAGCAGTAAAGCACCGACTAAAAATAAGCTGTATGGTTTTTTGTTTTGTTTCAAAGTTCCACCTTTTATATTATTCCTACAATACATTATAACGATTAAATACGCATTAATGCAAAAAATGCAAGCAAAAACTACAAAGACTATTCATCCATAAGAAACAGGATTTTTGTAACCTGCGCCCCCTCAACTTGAAAATCCGCTGCTCTTTAGATGAAATGAACTGCTTTGTAATCTGGTAGAATAATCAGTTTGCTTATAAGCCTTTTCTTTTTTAACCACAATGGAATTTATAAGAAAACTTTAAATATCAAGCCTGGAATTCCCTGCAATGCGCCTCAGTAGCTCAGCGGTTGAGCGCCTGACTTGTAATCAGGCGGTCGGGGGTTCAATTCCCTCCTGAGGCTTTCTGAATTTTGATTAAATCCCAGCCACATCTTGACGAGGTTTTCAATCAAACCGCTCACATTCTTGACCTTAGGCCTTAGGTTATTATACACACGTTTATCCAAAGAAATATTTATCCGAATTTTTCTCTCGTCGAGAGGCTTAACAGGCCGAACCATTTTGTTTTTTTAGATTTTCCTGAATTTTTTTACATAAATCATAATAAGGATTTTTAAGATTGAATTCTAACTTTAGATTATTCAAGTAAATTAAAAATTTCAAAATACTTTTTTCTTCTTAGGCCTTCCTGGCTTTCTTCCCGGCTTTTTCTTTGCTGCCTTTGTTGCCTGCTTTTTTCTTTGCAGCAGGCTTCTTAGCTGATGCGGTCTTTTTCTTTGGCCTTCCTGCTTTTTTGGGCTTCTTTTCCTGCCTTGGCTTTACCTCGATAACCTTTACTGGGCCCTTTTCCATCTTATCTTCAATCCTGAAGAAGAAAACTGCCTCAATAACAAAAAGCGGAAGCAGCAGCAGCATTGCAAGAAGGATTAAAGGGAGCAGAATCGTAAATATGCCTGCAAGAATAAACAGGATTCCCAGAATCATTGCTATAAGCCCTACCGTGTTTCTTATCCTGATAAGGCCTGCCCCTAAAAGCAAGGTGAACAAGCCCAGGAAAAAAATGCAGAAAAACACAAGTGATATTAGAACTATGTTAATCCCCGCAGGCCCGGAAAGCATCTCCAGCAGAATAAGCACAAAGCTTAACACCAGGAAAACTATTATGATTCCAAGCGAGCCTGCCCTGAGCAAAGGCTCTTTCAGCAGTCTGGCTATATCGAGGTAGCCAAACAGCACAATAACCTGAAACGCTGCTATGAGGAAGAAAAGCACATTGAAAGCAACTATGAAATAATAGTTCGCTGGCCTGGCAGCAGCAAGAGCAAAAAGCGACATTACCAGCATTACAGAAGCAATCAGCAACGCAGCGGTTTTTCCAACAGAGCACCAGGCGGGTATTTTTAGATTCATTTTTTATCAATCGCTACAATGTTAAATCTATATTTAAAGGTTTCGGGTTAACGTAAACACTGCATAATAGTAACATTTAAATGGATTAAGTCATACACAATATAGGTGAGCCAGATGAAACTTAAAGAAGCCAAAATCAAAGGTTTTATCAATGTAAATGAGCTGGAGGGCATAATAGAAAATACTGCAAGCCAGCTTGGCTTAGAATGCCAGATAATCAGAAGATTCAATGATAACGGCTCTTACAAGGCTACAGAATATTGAAGTAACCCAATGCAACAAAAAAAACAAGTATGAGCCTATTGTTAATGTGTATGGGCTAATGGAAGGCCACAGAACCAACAGCCTTGTGATTGAAAAGATGGAAATAAAAAGAGAGTAAAGGCACTTATTTAAACCCTTAACGAAAGCCTGAGTAAATACCTTTCAGAAAATTTATAACAAACCGGTTAAATTTTTAAATAACATTAAACCTTCCCTGCAAATGCAGAAACAGGAAAGCAGCGGCTTTTATATTATAAGCGATGTGCACATCACCGGAGATAGACAGATTGACTCTGACGTCTCCATAAGGTCGCTGATTGAGTTTCTAAAGGAGAAAAGGGGAAAGGAGCTAATCATCCTTGGGGATTTCTTTGACTTAAGAAAAGACGAAACAAAAGCACTTTCAAGGGGCATCTATAAAGAGCTCTTTGATGCATTCAGGGACTATTCGAAAACTGCTGAAATCACATACATACTGGGGAACCACGACAGGCTTGTCTGCAAAAACAAAAAGCTATGCGCATTTCTTGAGAAGCATGGCATAAGGATTGCTAAAGATAAATACTGGGCAGAAAGAAAGCTTAACGGGAAAAGAATCTGCTTTGAGCACGGCAACCAATTTGACGAGATGAGCTTTTACAGGAGTATGGATAATGAGGATGAAACGCCTCTCTCTGAGCACCTGACTCAGGGCTTTCTTCCCCTTGCCGGCAAGAAAAGCTGGCTCAACGAGCTTTGGCTGGTTAGGCCTTATAAGATGACCCCAAAGTGGCTTTTCTCAAAATTCTATTACAATAATGCAAGCAGGAGCCTCAAGTTTATGCTTGCGCCTTTTTTTGCAAGCTGGTTCATCACAAAGCTGCTTCCTGTAATACTGCTGCTGCTGCTTTTTTCCGGAAGGATAAGGGTGCTTCAGGACAGGCTAATCTTTTTTATTCTCCTGGTCATAATTGCTACTGACTTTTCTTCGTTTTTCTTAAGGCAGATACTGAAAAAAGTGTCCAGTGAGTTCAGGGAGATTCTTGAGGATATTGGCTATCTGGGAGAGAGCAGGCTTATACAAAGGGAGAACGACTTCAAGAAGAGGGTTAATGAAATGCTGGAAACCGGGAAAGCTCATTTTTGCTCGAAGTGCGACATCCTGGTGAATGGGCACACTCATTTTCCTGATGTTAAAAAAAGCAAGAGCCGGATGTACATTAACTCGGGATGCTGGATAAAAAGCTTCACTGAGGTAAAATCATTTTTTCTTATGCCAAGCGTATACCTTGACGAGTACGAGCTTAACTTTGTTGAAGTCTCAAAGGAGGGAAATGAAATAAAAGCAAGGCTGAAAGCAATAAGCCCTATAATCAACCACAAGCTGAACTGGCTTGAAGAGCTTTCAATAATAACCCAACTAAGAAAAATCAGGAAAGGAGACATAGTTAAGCAGGAAAAGCTTATTTCAGAACATTCTCTCTAACTACTAGCCTAGCTGGGAAGTGTCTCCCAAGAAAGCCTGGACTGGCCTGCCAAGGATTGATGCATCCCTACCAAGGGCAGATTTTTCAACTACAGAATTCTTAACCTGGCACCCGTCGGAGATTATAGTATCGCTTACAAGGGAATTTTCTATTACAACATTGTCGCCTATGCTTGCATAAGGCCCGATTATGCTTGAGCGCAGCTTAACATCTGAGCCGATTGAAACAGGCGGAATTATTATGCAGCCATCTTTTACTATGGGATTCTTAAACCTTCTCTTGCTCTCCAGTATCTTCCTGTTTGTGTCAAGCAAGGTCTTAAAGTTGCCGCAGTCGTACCAGTCTTCTATCTGGAAGGTTTCAGCGCTTGCCCCTTTCTCAAGCATTATCTGCAGTGCATGTGTTAGGTAAAACTCATTCTTGAACCGCATCTTGTTGTCCATCAGCTCTTTGATGCACTGAAACATTAGCTTATAGTTTCTAACTGTGTAAACTCCTACAAGAACCTCGCTTCTCTTGATGTAATTTGGCTTTTCCACAAGCCTGGCAATTCTGCCATTCTCTCTTTCAACTGTGCCAAAAGGCCTTGGGTCATCAATAAACTTTGTCCCAAGTGTCATATCTGAATTAAAAGCCAGCCCCGGGGAAAGGTCTCCTTTAATCATTGTGTCCCCATAAATTATCAGGCAGGGGTTTTTTATGTAAGGCTCTGCAAGATACACTGCTTGTGCTGTGCCGCCCATCTTTTTCTGGTAAACAAACTTAAGGGTAAGCTTAGGGTACTTTTTCTTAAGGTAATCCTCAAGGACATTCCCAAGAAAGCCTACAATTATAACAAAATCCTGAATTCCTGACTTTACGAGCTCATCTATTATGTGAACTATCATTGGCTTGCCTGCAACAGGAACAAGCGCCTTCGGCATCGTCAGCGTAAGCGGCCTCAGCCTCGTACCGAGGCCGGCAGCGGGTATTATTGCCTGTACTTTCATTGTTTTCACCATTAAATAATGAATAATGCTAAAGGCATTGATTTAATGGAAATATTTAAATCTTACCATAATATGACTTAGTAGCATGAAAGAAAAGATTTCTATTACCATCAACAAGAAGTTCCTTAAAGAAGTCGACAATTTCGTGGATGGGCTTATCATCAAGAACCGGAGCCAGGCGATCGAGCATATCATTTCAAAAATAGTTATGTTCAACAAGACTGCTGTGGTTCTTGCAGGCGGCCCTGAAAACTCGCTCCTGAATGATGAGAAGAAGGAATTCAAGCCGCTAATGAGAGTCGGGAATGAGACTATTGTTGAGAATATTGTAAGGACAATTGCCTCGCAGGGCTACAAAAAGATTATTGTGGTGTCCAGGGATAAGCCGCTTTCTGAGGTGTTTAAAGTGCTCAAGAACGGGGAGGAGCTTGGGGTGGAGATAAAATACGTAGTGGAAAAAGAGTCTAACGGCTCTTTTGACAGCCTTAAGCTTGCAAGAAGCCATCTTGAGTCGAACTTCCTTGTGGTGTTCTGCGACCTGCTGCTGGATGGGGTTGACTTGAATGAGCTTTGGGAAGAGCATGTTATGAACAAGGGAATCTGCACGATGCTTCTTTACACGAGCTTTGAGACTGACAAGAACGGGGTTGCTATACTTGAGGGAAAAAAGATCCTTGATTTTTTCCAGAAGCCCAAAGGGATGAAGCAGCCGCTTTGCTTTGCCTCTGCATTTATTGCGTCTCCGGAGATTTTCAAGTACTCCGGAAAATCGCTGGAGGTGGACCTTTTCCCGATTCTGGCAAGAAGCTCGCTGATGTATGGGCATATCACAAGCAAAAACATAATAAATGCGCACAGCTACAAGGATGTTAAGGAATTTTTAAGGCACAACAGTGAGTAATGATGTTTATAAGAACTAAGAAAGTCAAGGGGAATCATTATGCATACCTTGTGAAAAATGCCTGGAATGAAGGCAGGACAAGGCAGAAGAATGTTAAGTACCTTGGGAAGGTTTTCTTTGTTGATGAGAAAAACCAAAAAGGATTCTCGGTTTCTGATGAGCTTGTGAGGTCGCTTGCGCTCTGGCAGGCTGAGAAGCTTGGCTTCAGGAGAGAAAAAGAAAAGCTTGAGCTGAAGGAGAACGGGCACAGCATTAGGTTCAGCCCGCAGAGCTTCAGGCTAGTATGTGAAGGCAATGACTGTGTAATCAGGGCAAATGAGGGCTTTTTCTGCCAATACACGCTTAAGCAGCTGAGGAAGTCTGTCCGCAACTTTGCCAGCTACGATAAGTCTGAGCCGAGCGAGCTTGCAAAGCTCGGGAAGGACCTTGCAGGCAATCTTCTTGAGGCAGGCATTATGATAAGCAAGGAGGATTTCCAGAGGCTGGTGCTGGAGATTATCGGGTAAGCTAATCAAAGCTGCTTTCTTTTGCTGAGCATCTTATTAACCATTTCAATAAGCTTAGGATGAATTTTATTCAAAAAAGAAAAAGCCTTCTCAGAAAACTCAACATCAAGCAACTTTCCGTAATAGATTACAGAATTCCTTGAATACCTTAGGTCGTTAAGAAAAGAAACATCGCTCTCATTAAAGCCTAGCTCTTTTAAAAAAGAGACTTCTGCCTCGTGTGAAAACTGGCTTGACGACTTGAAGCCATTAAGCAGCAACAGGGCTCTTAGGGCTTCCATAATAATATCGTATATATCCTTGGCTATCGAGCTGGCGTTGTCCTCATCAAACCCCATTATTCCTTAAACCTTCTCGGCATGCTCATAGCTCTACGCTCCCGCTCAAGACAATGCCATTCAGGATGTTGTTCTTAAGATTGGCATGAATCTCTTTGAATGAGCTGTAGAAATTAATGTTTATTTTTCTTTTTAAAGCCTTCTCAAATTTTTCCAGAAAGATTTCCTTTTCCTTTCTCCCAATAACTGCAATATCAACATCTGAATCGTATATATCATCTCCCCTTGAATAGCTCCCAAAAAGGATTATTGCTGCGCCCCTGAAGCAATCCTCAAGAGCATCTGCAAGCCCACACTCATAAACCTGCCAGAGGTTTTCGGCTCTCTTAAACTGAAACACTAAACGATTATTCCTATTTAAAGAAACAAGAGTCAGGTTTATCCTGTTTTGTTTCTCAATATTAATTAAGCCTAAGGAAGCTAATAAAGGGACTGCTTTTGATACAGCTGTGGATGAGACCTTAAGCTCATTGGCAATTTCACTCAGGCTAAGCTTTTTTCCTGCAAAAACGCACATCAGTCTGAATGCCTGGTTCTGTAGCTTTGTAAAGTTTGGTTTAAACATTTCCACTTTAGTTTTTACGTGACAACTAAAGTTTATAAATCTTTCGGAACTTGCCTGGCTGGAGAACCTTGGCAATCCCAAGCGAAACCTTTTTATTCTCTGCTAATAATCGTTGCTCCATGAAATTCAGGAGATACATTGTTACGAGTGCTTTGCCTTATGTGAATAACATCCCGCACCTGGGAAACCTTGTCTGTGTAATCTCTGCTGATGTTTACCAGAGGTTCCTGAGGATGAAGGGGCTTGATGTGATAAGCGTGATTGGCACTGATGAGCACGGGACAACCACCGAGTTTAAGGCACGGCAGGAAAACTCTACTGCAAAGGAAATCTGCGAGAAGTATTCGAAGGTTCACAAGGAAATTTATGATTTTTTTCAATGTGATTTCACTTGCTTTGGAAGGAGCTCGGATAAGGAGACGCACGAGATAACAAAAGAGATCTTTCTTGGGCTGTGGAATAATGGCTACATAAGCGAGGGCGAGCTTGAGCAGTTCAGGTGCAGCAAGTGCGAGACATTCCTTGCAGACAGGTTTGTGATTGGCACCTGCCCTTCCTGCGGGTATGAAAAAGCAAGAGGAGACCAGTGCGAGAATTGCGGGAAGCTTCTTAACCCTACTGAGCTTGAGAGCCCGAAGTGCGCTTTCTGCTCCTCTGAGCCAGAGGTTGTTTCAAGCAGGCACCTTTTTCTGGAGCTGGGGAAGATTCAGCCGAAGCTTGAGAAGTTTGTTGCCGAGAGAAAAGATGATTGGACTGAGAATGCTGTTACAATGACTGAGTCTTGGCTGAAGAGCGGGCTTAAGAAAAGGTGCATTACCAGGGACTTAAAATGGGGAATCAAAGTGCCTTTGAAAGGTTATGAAGACAAGGTTTTCTACTCGTGGTTTGATGCGCCTATTGGGTACATAGGGATTACCAAGGGATGCGATAAGCGCTGGGAGGAATTCTGGAAGGACGACAAGGAAACCTGCCTTATCCAGTTTATGGGCAAGGACAACATTCCTTTCCACACTATCCTGTTTCCTGCCTACCTGCTTGGAAGCGGGGATTCTTATACCCTTATGAGAAAGATTTCCGTGAATGAGTACCTAAACTATGAGAACTCAAAGTTTTCCAAGTCTGAGGGAGCCGGGGTTTTTGGGGATGATGCGAAGAATATTGGCATAAGGGCTGACGCATGGAGGTACTATACTATAATAAATAGGCCTGAAAAAACTGATACTTTCTTTTCCTGGGATGACTTCCAGTCCAAGCTGAATAATGAGCTTGTGGCCAACCTTGGGAACCTGCTTAACAGGATTTTTAGCTTTATATCGCGGTTTTATGAAAGCAGGGTTCCTGATGGAAAGATAGATGAGGAGTTTTTCAGCAAGGCTAAAGCCGGGTATGCCAATGTTGAGAAGCTTCTGGACAGGATTGAGATAAAGGAAGCGCTTAAGGAAATTATGAGAATCAGCAGGCTTGGAAACCAGTTTTTTCAGGAGCAGCAGCCCTGGAAGAATGTTAAGGAGAATAAGAAAAAGGCTGATGATGCCATGCTTACGCTGGCTAACTTTGCCCTGGACCTGTCGATTCTTACAAGGCCGTTTATGCCAGGGGTTTCTGATGACATTCTCAGCATGCTTGGCATGAAAGAGCAGGAATGGGGCAAGCTGGGCAAAGGCCTGGTTAAGCCTGGCCAGAAAACCGGCAAGCCAAAGATGCTGTTCTCCAAGCTTGAGGACAAGGAAAAGGAAGTGCTCAGGGCAAGGTTCTCGGGCAGGCAGGAAAAAAAAGAAGAGAAAAAAAGCGAGGATGGCTTTAGCATCCTGAGCCTTAAGGTCGGGGTGATTAAAGAGGCAGTGCCGCACCCTAACGCTGACAAGCTTGTGGTGATGAAAGTTGATTTGGGCGGAGAGGAAAGGCAGGTTATTGCCGGGCTGAAAGGGATTTACTCTCTTGAGGAGCTTTCTGGGAGAAAAGCTGTCTTTGTTGCCAACCTTAAGCCGGCTATGCTAAGGGGAAAGGAAAGCCAGGGAATGGTGCTTGCCTGCGAAGACAAGCAGGGCAGGATCAGGCTGCTTGAGCCAGGCAGTGCAAAGCCCGGGGAGCAGGTGCTGGTGGATGATTCAAAGCCTGGGGGCAAAGAGGTTTCTATTGATGAGTTTGCCAGGGTTAAGCTTTATGTTGAAAGCTATACTGCAAAGTGGAATGGAAAGGAGCTGAAGGCTGGCGAGCTTAAGATTAACTGCGAGCTCAAAGAGGGTACAATAAGATGAAGATTGGCCTGACTCTGTCAGTCGGAGGAGCAAAGGGCGTTGGGCACCTGGCTGTGCTTGAAGTAATTGAGGAGCTGGGCCTTGATGTCAGCTATGTCTCCTCTGCCAGCATGGGGTCTATTGCAGGCGGGCTTTACTCTATGGGGTTAAGCACAAAGGAGATAAACGAGATTTTGCTTGGGTTCATATCCAGGAAAAAACTAAAGATTCTTGACTTTAGGATTCCGAAGGATTCGTTGATTGCCGGAAACAGGATTAGCGAGGTGTTGAGGGAGGTCTTCGGGCTTGTAAAGTTCAATAACCTAAAGAAGAAGTTTTATCCTGTTGCCTGTGATATCACTAATGGCAGGCGGAAGGCGTTTAATTCCGGGGTTGTAGTTGATGCTGTTGAGGCAAGCATCTCTGTGCCTGGGATCTTTCCTCCAAAAGTAATAGATGGTATCAAGTATGTTGACGGAGGAGTTATTGACCCCGTGCCTACAAGTGTTATAAGGGACAAGGTTGATTTCCTTATTGCTGTAAAGATTTTTCCGAATTACCACAAATGGAACATCTCAAATAAGCTGCCTATCCTTCAGAACATGGCTAAATCCCTTACAATTATAGAGAGCAATCTTGCTGACTTAAGGCTTAAGGAATGCCCGCCTGACTTTCTTTTTGAGATTAAGAGCCTGAGCCAGTATGAGTTATTTGACATTCGCAGCGCGCCTGAGGTGATTGAGAAGGCAAGAAAGACTGTAAGAAAGCAGCTTCCCGGGCTGAAAAAGGCTCTGGAGAACAGGGCTAGGATTCCCTGAAATAGAATAAGCTTGCCTGAATGTTCTTTACCGGCTTTTTGTGGAATCTGAACTGGTGCTTTATCGGGAAATCAAAATCCCTTTTCCTAATGAGGGCGAAGCTGTTTTTATGCGCCAGGCCCACTATAAATTCTGCTGTTGATGACTTGTGGATTGTGTAGACTGAAGTTGCTGCCTGGAATGCTTTTTCCAGGAATTCTTTGTCTGCGTGCCTGCTTTTTGTGCCGAATGGCGGGTTCTGAAGTATTGTATCTGGCTTTTTTTTGAATTCCGTGATGCTTTGTTTCAGGATTGTGCAGCTTGCTTCTGTGAACTGGGAAAGGTTTATTTTTAATGCGGCCAGCATGGCTGGATCGTTCTCTACAAAGAAAACGTGCTTTGCGCCTAGCATAAGTGCTGCTATGCCTAATACGCCTGTGCCTGCGCCCAGGTCTGCGACTGTTTTGCCTTTTATGTTTCCGTCCAATAAGGCATCCCAGGCAAGCCCTGCTGCGATTTCGCCTGGTGTAATGTACTGCTCGGGCTTTGGCTTAAGCTCTTCCGGGATTTTTAGTTTTGAGAGCTGGATTGCAAGCTGGGACTTAGTGTGAATGGCTTTTTGCATGTTTCTTGTGTTGTGAGAATAGTATTTAACCTTTTGGGAAAGTGTGGGATTTTTCCTTTTTTGAGTCACTAATTCACAGGGTTTATAAATGAAAAACCTCTCCTTGGCTTATTAGGTGATGTACAATGGCAGTTTTGGAACCGGAGATAAAGGGCCAGCTGAAGGAGATGCTGGCTGGCATGGAAGATGATGTTGAGCTTGTGCTTGTTAAGCAGGTAAACCCTTACACTAATGATATCGAGAGCCTTGTTAACGAGATTGCCGGGCTTTCTGAGAAGCTGAGCGTGAAGGCTGTGAACATTTCTGACGAGATTAAGAAAAAGTACGGGATTGCGCACGGGCCTGCGATTCTGATAAGGTCTGCTAATGTTAAAGGCAAGGTTGTGTATTTCGGGCTGCCTGGCGGGTATGAGTTCGGCGCTTTTGCCGAGGCGATAAGGCTTGCCGGGACAAAGAGCCAGAAGCACAGCAAGATAGTTTCTGAGTTTGCTTCAGGGCTGGAAAAGCCGCTTGAGCTTAAGGTGTTTGTAACACCCGGGTGCCCGCACTGCCCTCCTTCTGCACTGCTTGCGTACAGGCTAGGAATGCTGAGCGCAAAGGTTACTGCGCTTGTGTATGAGGCGGGCGAGTTCCCTGACGAGTCAGCTAAGTTCAAGGTGAGCGGAGTGCCGCACACCGTTATCAACAACGGCGAGGGCGAGTATGTAGGCGGATACCCTGAGGAAACAGCAATAGCAGAGATTAAGAAGGTTGTTGGTTGAAGAGAAACAACAGTGGAAAAACACCAGTAACGATTTAACCAATGTTAACTCAGGTTAACAGGTATTTACTTTAGTTTATAGCAGGCGCTTTCGTTTTCTAAGCTGGAGACTTAAGCAGGGTTTCTTTTTTATGCGAGCTTGAAAAGAAGCCTGGCTCTGCCTGAGTTATGCGGTTTTATGAGAGTAAACAAACCGATAAATTGGGCTAATACGCTCAAAAGGGCAGCAGTAATATTATCACAATAAAATTATAGTATTAACACGATAATACTAATTCGAGTAAACCTTTACCCCAAACAGCCTGTGGATTTCCCCTGAGAAGCCTGTGAAGTCCTTCCTCCCAGGGAGGCGCATCCTCAAGAACCAAGACAAGCCCACCTGCATTGCTCTTTAACGTCGTTTTCAAGCTTTTGGATGAATTTTTGGTGGGGGGCATTGTGGGTTTTTGGGTTTGGAATAAAGATATATAAACGCTTCTTATTTAGGGTAGTTTTAAGCTCATCTTTAAGTAAACAGCTATATAAGCCAGAGGCTTTTTGTATAATCGCATGTTACGAGGCCAGCTTATTTTTTTCATAAAAAAGCTTGATTTATTCAAGATTTTACTAAAAAAAAACAGCAAGGTTTATAATCAAAAAAGCTTATCTTAAAAAAGCATGCTAAATCCTTATTTTGAATCTAAAAGAACAAAGCTTTTTCATAATGATTGCATTACTATTCTAAACGCTTTGCCTGAGAAGTCAGTAGACCTTATCTTTGCTGACCCCCCTTATTTTTTATCTAATGGGGGAATTACTTGCAAATCGGGTAAAGTTGTGTCTGTAAACAAAGCGGATTGGGACAGGTCCAATGGAATAGAAAGAGATTTTGATTTTACTTTTAAATGGATTAAAGCTTGTAAAAGGGTATTAAAAGACGACGGAGCAATCTGGGTTTCTGGCACTATGCACAACATCTATCAAGTGGGCTATTCGTTGCAAAAACTAAAATTTAAAATATTAAATGAGATTATTTGGTTTAAGCCAAATGCTCCGCCAAACCTTAGCTGTAAATATTTTGCTCATGCCCATGAAACCCTGTTGTGGGCAAGAAAAGACGAAAAAAGAGCACATTTTTTCAATTACGAAGCCATGAGAGAATGGAATGATAAGGTGGCTCCTAAAGGCAAGCAAATGAGAAGCGTCTGGCATATTCCATTAACATCGCCAAAGGAAAAGTTGCATGGTAAACACCCCACACAAAAACCCGTCGAGCTTTTAAAAAGAATAGTTTTATCTTGCACTAAAGAAAACGCGCTAGTTTTAGACCCTTTCAACGGCGCCGGAACAACAGGATTAGTCGCCTCAATGTTTAATAGGAATTACATAGGTATTGATAAAGAGGAAGAGTTTTTGAAAATCACCATTAAAAGAATTAACTCTTTAAACAGGAAGAGTTTTTAAGTAATAAGAATTAACTTTTAAGAAAAATGGAAACACCTATCCCAAAATTTGTAAAATGGGCAGGAGGAAAAGGGCAGCTTCTTGAGCAATTCGAGCCTCTTTTTCCAGAAAAGGTAGAAACATACATCGAGCCTTTTGTTGGAGGAGGAGCTGTTTTTTTTTACATAATCCAAAAGCTTAAGCCACAAAAAGCTATAATCTCTGACAATAATGAGGAATTAATCAATGCTTACAAAATAATAAGGGAAAGTGTTGAAGAATTGATTATTGAATTAAAACAACACAAAGAATACCATCTCTCTGAAGGAAAAAGGTATTACTTGACTATTAGGGACACAGACCCTGCCGAACTGCCTCCTTTAGAAAGAGCTGCAAGGTTTATTTATCTTAATAAAACCTGCTTTAACGGGTTATATAGGGTAAACTCAAAGGGCAGATTCAATGTTCCTATGGGAAAATACAAGAACCCTGACATCGTTCAAAAGGAAAGGCTCAAGGCAGCTTCAAAGCTATTAAAAAAAGCAACAATAAAGCTCATGCATTTTGAAAAGGTGATCGAATTTGCCCAGAAAGGAGACTTTATTTATTTTGACCCCCCATATTACCCCTTAAAAAAAGGCATGAGTTTTACAACATACACAAAAGAAGCCTTCTTAGAAGAAGAGCAAAAAAAGCTTGCTGAGGTTTTCAGGCAGCTAGATAGAAAAGGCTGCCTATTAATGCTAAGCAATAGTGACACTGATTTTATCAAAGACTTGTATAGGGGGTATAAAATACATATTGTCCAGGCAGCAAGAATGATTAACTGCGATGGAAATAAAAGAGGAAAAATAAATGAGCTTGTTGTTACAAATTACTAAGGTGTCAAAATGAAATATTTACAAACTTACAAAAAATTAAATTTAAAAGATGATGTAAAGTAGGTATTCGAATACCTTATTGAAACATTAACAGACTCAATTTTTACATGGGATTATTTTGTTGATTTTGAAAAAGTAAAAAAGAATATTCATCTAATTGAAAAAGAACTAAATCTGCTTAATGTACTAATTGGTAAAACAGATATTGATAAGGATTTTATCATGCTTATTTCTGAATATCCAAATGTAAGAAAGGTTTTACCTATTTTAACAGCAATAAGAAATAATAAACTAAAATACTTAAAGATTATTGATGATTTTGAAGAATTAAAATCAGAAAGCAAAGTTGATCTTTTTAATCCCAACATAGAATTAACTTCAGAAATAAGAAAAGATTTAATCAATTTTTTCAATGATTCAGGTTTAAAAAATATTTTTCAAGATAAAGATGTAAAAAATATTGTGGATTATTGTTTTGGCGTGGAAGTTGGAATGGATACAAATTCAAGAAAAAAACGAACAGGTCAAGCTATGGAAAACATAGTTGAAAAAATAATCCAAAAATTCTCTGAGAAAAATAATTTAGAATATATTTCACAGGCAACACAAAAAAAGATTAAAGAGAAGTGGAATTTTGATATAAAACTTGATAAAACAAATAGGATTTTTGATTTTGCAGTATTTGAAAAATCCAAAAACAAAATATTTCTAATCGAAACTAATTATTATGGTGGCGGGGGTTCAAAACTGAAATCCACAGCAGGAGAATATCAATATTTATCTGATTTCTTAAAAACTCAAGGAATTGATTTAATATGGATTACTGACGGATTAGGTTGGAAAACAACTAAAAAATCATTGTTTGAAACATTCTTGCATAATGACTATTTACTAAATATTGAATTAGTAAAAGAAGGAGTTTTAAAAGACATAATAGGGGGATTTTAAATGGCTACAAAAAAATAAGTACTAAAAGTAAATCTAATCATAAAAGAAAAAAATGATTTTGTGACAGCACTAGATTTAGCTTAAAATTTTAAATCCGATATAAGCATGATAACAAGCAAAGTTATCTAGGTAAATTTAGTATGAAAATTCAATAAAGTCCTAATCTTCTTTCAGAACATATTAAATTCTCTGTCTGAACTTATTTATTTATCCAGTTCTTCGCAATTAGTTCTGCTTGCTTCTAATTCTGGAAAGATTTTCAAGGGGATATTTTTGAATTAATTGAATATGCACAGCAATATATTTTACAACACATTAATATAGGAATGAAATTAGAGGGATTAAAAAGGATTGATGTTCCTGAAATTAATAAAGGCGCATTAAGAGAAGCAATAATAAATGCATTCTGCCATAGGGATTACTCAATAAATCAAGAGGTGCAGATTGCATTATTTAAAGACGGGGTAGAAATACTTAATCCAGGAAAACTTATTGGTTCTCTTAAAATAAAAGATATTCTATCAAAACCAGTTTCTATAAGAAGAAATGAACTCATTGCGGATATATTCCACAGAATAAAATACATAGAAAAATGGGGAACAGGCATAGGTAAAATACTAAAATTGGAGCCAGAAACTACTTTTGAAGAAATTGGCGATTTCTTTTTGGTAAAATTTAAAAGAAAAAATCTAACTGTGGAGAAAACTGTGGAGAAAATTCTTATTGCAATACAACAAAAACCAAGCATCACAATAAAAGAACTTGAAAATATTACAGGACTAAGTAGAAGAGGAATTGAATGGAATATTAAAAAGCTAAAAAAAGAAGGTAAAATAAAAAGAATAGGCCCTGACAAAGGCGGATATTGGGAAATAGTAAAATAAAAATATACCGAACCCAAACAAAAACATTAATAAACCCATCCCCCTCTTTCACGCTTTAAGAAATGCCATCAATAA
>CAYUJZ010000002.1:0-74211 GCA_964445165.1 uncultured Methanosarcinales archaeon | reverse complement strand
AGCCAAGCCAGAGAAGAAAGAAGACAAGAAGCCTGAGCCAAAGCCTGAGGAAAAGAAGGAAAAGGCATCTGAGTAAAAATGGCACAAAAAAATCAACAACAGGAGCCAGCCAAGAAGCCAGGGGTTTATTTTGACAATGCAGTCCCTGCAAGAGTTGAGGAAATAGTAGGCAGGACCGGAATGAGAGGCGAGGCGACCCAGGTCAGGGTAAAGATTCTTGCTGGCAGGGACGCAAACAAGATTATAAGAAGAAACACAAAAGGCCCGGTAAGTGTTGGCGACATGCTTATGCTAAGAGATACAGAAATAGAGGCAAGGCCCTTAGGTCAGAAAAGAAAGAGGTGATTCTTTTGAAATGCACATTCTGCAGTAAGGAAATGGAGCCGGGGACAGGTAAAGTGCTTGTACTAAACAACGGAAAAAAGCTTTTTTTCTGCTCAAACAAATGTGAAAAAAATATGCTTAAGCTTAAGAGGAACCCTTCTAAGCTGAAGTGGTCACATAAAAAAAAAGTTTAATTTAGGTGAGATCTATGATTCAGCAAACATTAGTCTTAATTAAGCCAGATGGAGTCCAGCGAGGGCTTGTAGGCAGGATAATACAGAGGTTTGAGGACATTGGGCTCAAAATTGTAGGAATGAAAATGATCTGGGTTGACACAGAAAAGTCAAAAACGCATTATTCCGACCATGTAACAAAGACATTCTACAAGTCTCTTGAAGAGTTTATTACATGCGGCCCAGTAGCTGCACTTGTGTTTGAAGGCGTTGAGGCAGTTGAGGTAGTAAGGAAGATAGTCGGCCCAACTGAGCCAAGAACCGCTCCGCCAGGGACCATAAGAGGCGACTTTGCCCACATGAGCGCTTCATTCTCCAACAAAAGAGGCATTGCAGTAAAAAACCTTATCCATGCTTCAGGCAATGTTGAGGAAGCAGAAAAAGAAATAAATATCTGGTTTGACAGGACAGAATTGCACTCGTATAATGTTGTGCACCAGATTCATTCAATGGGGTAGATTAAAAATGGCAAAGATGATTGACAAGATAAAGAAGATAATAGCAAACCCGAAAAACATTAGGAATATTGCTATAGCTGCACATATTGACCATGGGAAGACCACCTTTTCAGACAACCTTCTTTCAGGAGCAGGAATGATCTCAGAAGAGCTTGCAGGCAAGCAGCTCGTCCTGGATTTTCATGATGATGAGAAGCAGAGAGGAATAACAATAGATTCTGCAGCAGTATCTATGGTTCATAATTTCAAAAATGAAGAGTACCTGATTAACCTGATAGACACCCCAGGCCACGTGGATTTCGGCGGGGATGTAACCAGGGCAATGAGGGCAGTTGACGGGGCGATTGTAGTGTGCTGCGCGGTAGAAGGCATAATGCCCCAGACCGAGACAGTCCTTAAGCAGGCACTTAAAGAAAGAGTAAAGCCAATTTTATTCATAAACAAGGTTGACAGGCTGATTAAAGAGCTTAAGCTGACGCCTGAGGCAATGCAGCAGAGGTTTGTTAAGATTATCTCAAGCTTAAATACGCTTCTTGACTCGCTCCTGCCTCCTGACCTTAAGGGAAAATGGCAGGTAAAGGTTGAGGATGGATCAGTCTGCTTCGGCTCAGCCTTCCACAACTGGGCGCTTTCAGTGCCTTACATGAAAGATAAGGGAATATCATTTAAGGATATAATCTCCTTTTATGAAAACAATGCAGCAGAAGCAGCTAAAAAAGCAGCAAAGCTCGTGCCAATACATGAGGTTATCCTGAATGCAGTAGTCAGGCATCTTCCAAATGCAGTAGATGCACAGGCATACAGGATTAAAAAAATCTGGCACGGAGACTTAGACTCTGTAGATGGAAAAGCACTTCTTAATGCAGATCCAAACGGAGTGCTCTCCATGGTAATTACCAAGGTTGTTGTCGACCCGCAGGCAGGGGAGATTGCAACTGCAAGGGTTTTCTCAGGCACAGCAAAGAAAGGCACACAGGTTTATATCGCAGGAAGGGAAGAGCAGGCCAGGCTTCAGCAGCTTTTTATTTACAACGGCCCAAAAAGAGACATAATTGAGCAGGTGCCAGCAGGAAACATCCTCGGGATTGCAGGAGTTAAAGTTTTCCCTGGAGACACAATCTCAACAAACAAGGACATTGAGCCCTTTGAGCAGATTACCCACCTGTTTGAGCCGGTAATCACCAAGTCAATCGAGGCAAAGAGCCCATCAGACCTTCCGAAGCTGATAGAAGTGCTAAGAATCGTTGGAAAAGAAGACCCAAGCATCAAAATAGAAATCAACGAAGAGACAGGCGAGCACCTTCTTTCAGGAATGGGAGAGCTTCATCTTGAGGTCATTGAGAACAGAATCGTAAAAGAGAAGAATGTTGATGTAAAGACCTCGCCCCCAATCGTTGTTTACAGGGAGACAGTAACGAAAGAGTCTCAGGAATGCGAGGGGAAATCCCCGAACAAGCACAACAAGCTTTACTTTAAGGTTATGCCTCTTGAAGAAGAATTCAGGAAACTCATCAGGTCAGGCGAAGTCCCGGAGATGAGAATCAAGAAGAAGGACGAGGAAACCTGGAGAAAGTTTGAGGCAGCAGGAATGGACGCAAAAGAAGCAAGAAAAGTAATGGACATCTACAAAGGAAACATCCTTGTTGACGGCACCAGGGGAATAGTTCATATAGGAGAGATTATAGAAATGGTTATGGACATGTTTGAGGATGTAATGAAGTACAGCCCGCTTGCAAGGGAGCCAAGCCTTGGAGTTAAGGTTGTGCTCACAGACTGTGTCCTGCATGAAGATGCAATCCACAGGGGCCCGGCCCAGCTTTACCCGGCAGTAAGGGAAGGAATAAGAGGAGCAATTATGACAGCCTCTCCGATGATTTTAGAGCCGCTTCAGATACTAAGGTTTGAGGCGCCATCTGACTTCTTGGGAGAAATATCTAAGATAATCTCAAACAAAAGAGGACAGCTTATAGATATGCAGCATGAAGGCGAGCATGCGATTGTGATAGGAAAGCTTCCTGTTGCAGAGATGTTCGGGCTTTCAAGCGAGCTCAGGTCTTCCACAGAAGGCAGAGGCTATTTTTCTCTTGTAGACCAGGTTTTCGAGCCGCTTCCGCATGACCTGCAGGACAAGATAAAAAGGCAGATTAGGGAAAGAAAAGCACTTAAGCTTGATGAAGACATAGCTATGCCTGCCTGATATTTTCTTTATTATTTTTACTAGTTTATTTCAGGCTGCATTCCCTTAGAATTCTTACCTTTTTTCTGTGCTCAGCCTCAAGTTCTTTTATATCATCAATTATCTGCTCTTTTTTCTTATGCAGCTTTTCCTTGTCCTGGGCTAAAAGGTTTTTTTCCGTATCGAGCTGCTCCTGTCGTGCCTTTATTTCTGCAATCTCATCTTTTCCTGAAATCAAGCCAGAAATCTCTTTTATTTCCTGCTTAAGCCTGCTGATTTCTTCAATCTTTTTTCTTATCTCATCCTTATTCTCAGCTTCGCTGGTCATGTCGAGAATCTTCTCTGCCTTGTATTTTTCAAAAGCAGCATGAAAATCGTCCTTTAGCTCTTTGATTACTGCCATCTGCTTCTCGCTGGAATGAAAAATGCCTGCAAGCCTCTTAAGGTCAATGAGTCCTTTTAAAACGCTAACTTCCTGCTTTAGCTTCCCTTTTCTGCTTTCCAGCTCCTTTTTCTTTTCCTGCTTCTCCCTGTACTCGTTGCTCTTTTTGATTTCCTCAATCTGCCGGGTTAGCCCCCTATGCTCTTTTTCACTGTTTTTCTCTTTCTTTTCAATATCTTCAATCTCTTTCTCCATCTCAGCCTTTGCCCTCTGCTTGCCGGCAATATCCTCATTAATCGATTTAATCCTTTCAATGGCATCCGAAGCGTGAATTAAGTCTTTGTAATTATCCACAATCTTTTTCATGTCCTTAAAGAAAGAAGAGATGCTTTTAACAACATCCCCAAGCTCCTTTCCAACGAGATAGGTGGCCTTTTCAAATCCCATGTAAGACTTTTTCTCAAAATCTTTCAGCAGCGAGTCAGCCTCGCTTGCGATGCCCTGAATGGACTCAAACTCGCTTTCAGCCAGCTCTTCCAGGCTTTGCTTAAGTTTCTTTACCTGCTTGAGAAAGCTTTCAAGGTTCCCCTTCACAATTGACCTAATCTTCTCTTCTACCTTCTTGTCATCAAGGTTTACTCTTTCTATCGCAGCAATCTCCCCATCAAGCTCTTTCGTCAGGGAAAGAATTCGTTCTTTCGCCTTGCCAATAGCTTCCCAGTGCTTCTCTTTGCTCTGCCTTTCCCTCAGGGAAACAAGCTTCTCAGGGCTTAGCCGTTCTTCACCCGTTTCTTTAGCTTTCTTCTTCCTTTTAAAAATATCAAAAAGCCCCATGCACAAAAGCACCTTTTCATTCTTTATTAATTTTGTTAAATATTGCTCCATACGTTGAGTTAAGTTTATTAATAATTGCTTCTTCCAAGAAAACATGCAATTTAGAACCCTTGATGGAGCCCATTATGGATTTTCAGTATCATATAAGGACTCAGAAAAGGATAAGGAAAAGGCCAGGGGATTTATTGCAAGGTTTTTTGATGAGCTTGCAGACCAAGGCTTGGACAGCGTTTTTGTGTAAGGCACGTTTTTGAGATGATGGACAATCAAGAAGAAACACATCTAAACCTGGATGTTCTGGTGGAATTCAGCCAAACGGACAGCGGAGAGTATTCGAACCAAATACGAGTGTTTTCACACGGTTTTACTAAGGATGTAGATAAGCCTTTCTACGAGCAGTATATCAAGCCAGCTTATTTTAATGCACTGGAGAAATCCTGCACAACAGGCTTCAACGCTTTTGCTTCCTAACAGAGCCGCTTCAGATAATTATGTGCGCTGGTTTCTAGGTGCTTTTTCTTAACGAATGTACTTCCCGGAAAACTTATTGCTAACTGCTGCCATTCCAAACACAGCCAGCTTCTTTAAGTTATGCCTGCTTTTCTCGATAAAGCGGTAGTTGCCTTCGCTTTGAAGCTGTTTCATCGACCAGCCAAGGTTGTTAAAATCAAGCCCTTCCATTGGGTACTCATTAAAAAACCCAGGTACATATGCCTTGTGCTCATCAGGGTTGGAGACAATCGGCTTATTCAGAAGGTTCCTGGCAGCCCGCTTTGCCTTCTTGTTAAGAGCCCAGCCAAGCATCGGCACAGCATCCTGGCTTCCATTTGTCTCAATGTTATGGATGAAATCCCTGTTTTCCAGCAGGTTCTGCTTAAGCATCCCGAATAACTGCTTGATGTAAGGGTGAGGTGCGGTTGTCATTATGTTTTTCGTGGCATCATAAATCTCCCTTTCCTCATCAGTAATGCTTTTTTCCAGCTCAGCCTCTATCTGCCCGGGCTCGGCAAAGAACCTGGCCAGTTTCTCTTTAGAGCCATAATGCGGCTCATAACTTTTGATCAGGCTCTCCAGCTCTTCTTCAGAAGCACCTTGCTTCTTTCTTAGAGATTCCTTTACCTCAGACCCGACAAGCTCCCTGATAAGGTCTTCAATCGTGCTTCTTTGGGTTAACTTAATAAGCTAGCTTATGTGATGCAGAAGAAAATGGAAGTTATCCCTGCCCGCACCATTCTTAATCATATACTCAGCCCCTCTTGTCAGGTAAAAACCCCTTGGAAGCTCTTCCCCATTTGAAGGCTCATAAGATAATTTAAGCGTAAACGGGTTAACCTCAGACATGGCAATCCTCTATTTATTATACTCAAACTCAACTTCATTCTCGCAGTTGTGGTTGGCGGGAATCCTGTCTATCCATAGTTCCTTTTTTTTAAATTCCCATAAAGCAATCTCTTTACTCTTTTCCCTGATTGTTCTGAAAAGCATATCAATATCCTCTGTTCCATTGTGCTTGGCCGGCCAAAGGATAATCATCCTTTTTGCTTGATGATCTTCAGGGTCAAGTACAAGGTAGCCATTGAAAGAATAACTAATGCAGATCTCAAGAATGTTGTTCGGCGCTTCTTTCTCAAGCGATTTTGAGTGGAGATGGTAAACGGCAGGAACATGCTCTTGCACATCTTTTACAGCCCAAAGAAAGCCAGCAGTTTTTTCCGCGAGATCCAATTTAAAATCGAGAGTGGCAATTTGTTTAAATCTTTTTCCAAAAAAAACAGACAGAATCTTTAGCAAACGCGCTCTTTCGAAACCTTAATAAAACTGAGCGATAAAATTTGATTGATGGATTCCTTTGATATAGTGATTGTTGGGGCAGGTCCAGCAGGCCTTAACTGCGCTGAAACGCTTGGCGGCAGCAGGTATAAAGTATTATTGCTTGAGAAAAACAAGGAAATAGGGCCAAAGGTTTGCGCAGGAGGAATAACAGACAAGACAGTAGATCACCTTAATCTTCCAAAGAGGCTTATAGATTCATCTTTTTTTGAGGCAAAGCTTCATTTTGGAAAGACCTGCACAATAGCTAGCTTTGATTCTCCTTTTGTTAGTACAATTGACAGGAAGCATTTTGGCCAATGGCAGCTTCAGAAGCTGAAAAAGCATAAAAACATTTTCGTCTGGAAAGGCATGCGTGTTTCAGAAATCAGGGATAATTATATCGTTGCCAATGGCAAAATAATTCGCTATAAGTTTCTGGTTGGAGCGGATGGCTCTCTATCAATTGTAAAAAGATATCTTGGAATCAAGCAAAAGGCAAGCATAGCAATCCAGTATGTAATTAAGACAAATAAGTACAGAGACCTTGAGTTCTTTTTTGACTCAAAGCTTTTCTCTTCTTGGTATGCGTGGATTTTTCCCCACAAGGGCTACGCTTCTGTTGGCTGTTTGTGCGATCCTGATGTGATGCCTGCAGAATTCTTGCAAGAAAACTTTGCAGCCTGGCTTGAAACCAACAGCATAGATATCTCTAAAGCAAAACATGAGGCATTTTTTATTGATTATGATTATCAAGGCTTTAGGTTTGGAAATGTATTGCTTGCCGGGGATGCAGCAGGGCTTGCTTCCAGATTGTCAGGTGAAGGGATATACCCAGCTTTAGTTTCAGGTGAGGAAGTCGCTAAAGTCATAATGAATCCTTTCTATGAGCCTGAAAAGCTGAAAAGCCTGGTTAAGAAAAAAGAAAAACTCGATATGCTTTCTGGTTTTTTGATAGGTCTTGGCCCTTTAAGGGGAGCATTCTTCAGTACAGGACCCTTAATGACTACGATTTCCCCCTTAAGAAAAAAAGTTAAGCAGCTGCTTTTTTAGCCTTATTGCTCGTTGGGTCTTTTATTACTTCTCCGCATCCTGGCCAAGCAACGTGGTTAAAAACGCATACTGAAAAGCAACCCTTAGCTTCAGAATCCTGTCTGTGCTGTATTCATATGGGATAAAGTTGCCCTGAAAGGCTTCTTTTTTCAGCGACAATCCCAGATTCTCTTGGTCGAGATTTGCAAAATCAACAGTGTAAAAGAAACCCAACCTGTAGGAGCTATGGTCATCCTCATGCGGAACCACAGGCTTGCCATCCCTTGCTCCTAAGTTGCGCGCTATCCTGTTAACAAAATCCCCGTAAAGCGGCAGTGCATTAGCATACCCATTAGTCTCAATAATGTGAATAAGGTCCTTGTTTGCATTATACGTCTCTTCTCCCATGCCGTGAAACATCCTGATGCCAGGATGCGCTGCAGTTACAATAATATTCTTAGTTGCTTGATATATCTGCTTCTCTTCCTCGCTAATATCATCAGACATCATTCTCTCTTCAAACACTTCCGGAGAGACAAAGAATCTTGCCAGGTTCTCTCTTGTGTTGAAATACTGAGAATACACCTCATCAACAAGAAACCCGGCTTCCTTTTCACTAACCCCCTGGCTTGACTGCAGGCTAAGCTTAACCTCTTCAGAAACCAGCTCCCGCAGCAAGTCTTCCAGGGTTTCCCTTTCATATAGCTCAATAGGATAGCTTATGTTATTCACAAGAATGTGATATCTCCTGTCATCCACTCCCCTTTCTATCGTATATTCAACGCTTCTCATTGCAAAGGCTTTTCTTTCTATGTTTTCATCCTCTTTAAGCTCAAAAGAAAACCTCAATGTAAAAGGGTTTATCTCAGAAACCTTAATCATTTCTCCTTCATATTCAAAGCTGATTGTGTCCTCATCAACCCTTGAAAAAGGAATCTCAAGCGAGTATGGCTCTCTCTTGTTTGCATATCCCTCAATCACGATGCTGTCGCTTTCCCCTCTTATAGCACTGTAGAAAGGGTTTGTGTCATTAAGATTGTGCTGGGCCGGGCCAAGAATAATGTCTCTAACCGGCTCATTTGTTTCAGGGCTGTTCACAAGGAAGCCCTGTTTTGAGTATTCTGTCACAATCTCGATTAGGTTTTTATCGCCTTCTCCCTTTAGAGTGTCAGAATGGAAATGGTTAACTACAGGAACCTGCGCCTGCACATTGTTCTGTTGCCATGCAAGATGCTCTTTTCTTGCAATTGTTTTCTCTGCCTCTTTTATCCCAAAAAGCGAAACATAAGCAATACTGGCACCAATAAAAAGTTGCTTAAAAAGACTCAAATGGCTTATCCTGTCATGATGCCTTTCAAATTCGGCATCAACTTCATTCTCCAGCCTTTTCCTGCCAAACATTTTAACTGTAGAGTCGTGAATATATTATAAAGGTTTCGGAGCCAGGCATCATTTCAAGCCAAAACTTTAAATACGCGCCTTTCTTGTTGTTTCCTATGGGAAGAATCCTGCTAATCAGGCATGCAGAGGCAGAAGAAAAAGGAAATGAGATAATGCTCACAAAAAAAGGCGTTTCCCAGGCAAAAGCACTTGCAGAATTCCTTTCTAAACTTACCTTTTTAAAGGCTTTTGTAAGCAACAGCAAAAGAACCCTTCAGACTTATGAAGAGTACAGAAAACTAAAGCCGAAAGTCCCGGCAGAGATATCTCCTCTTTTCCAGGAGATATACCGTGTTGTTGTCGGAGGCGCAGAAAAGCCAGGCACACCCCAGGATAAAGAGCAGCAGGACAAAGAAAGGGCAGAGCAGGCATTCAGCATGCTGGCTAAAGAAGCAAAGGAAAAAGGCAGCATTGCACTCTTCGCCCATGCAAACCTCATAAGGTTTTTCATCTCAAAAACACTTAACATGGAAAACAAAAACCTCTGGGATACAATGTTCATCGACAATGCTTCGGTTTCCCTTATCGAAATCAGCAAGGGCAAACAAGTCCTCCGGCTTTTAAGCAGCATCAGCCACCTTGGAGACGAGGAGACAAGGAGATTCTTTGCTAAGGATGCACTGGAAATGCATTACTTTTCTTAGGCTTGTAGCAACTGTGCAGTGTTTAATTTTCGCAAAGCTTAAATACTAAATAATCTTCATTTCCCTTTATTGAGCTTAAATAAGGGGCTTAATCCCTTGAGTTAGGCCAATAGAGGTTGAAAACAATGAAAGTTTCACTGGGAGAGCTATATGTTTTTTCAGCAAAGGATCCGGAAGAAAGAAAACCATTGGGGTTTTCTGTTGAGTTTGAGAAAAAAGAGAAGGGTTCAATAGATGCTGTAGCAACCAGTATTATGGAGAATTTAGGAACAAAAAAAGAATCTTATATGAAAAAAATATTATCTTCAATTAAAGATGAAACAAATTTAGTTTTACCGATAAAGTTATCAGAAACTGAAAAAGTTTTCTTGTGCTATCATCCCAGAACCGTTGGAGGGGACAGTTTACTGTTTCTCCAGGCAGGCACATTAGGCCCTGAGGAAAACTATGCTCCCTGTTATCTTGCCTTAGAAAAAGTAGAATCTGCATATAACGAAGTTTTAGAAAAATATTCTCCACCTAATTAGAAATAGTTAGCTTTATTATGGAATTGAACATCCAATTTCAATGCGCCTCTGGAGCATACACCCAAAATACCTGGACAAGGCAGGCTTAGTTGCTGTCTGGCGCGAAGGCCTTCTTGCGAAAAAAGTCCTTGAGAATAAGACAATAGGCTACAGGAGCCATCCGCAGCTGGTGCGGTTCAGAAATGCCCCTGAGCCCATTTTATCAATAAATGCTTTCCTCACATACATCCTTGAAGAAGCAAAAGCAAGAGGCTACTGCTTTGACCAGGCTAAAATAAAAAAGTCTCTTCTAAAAAAGCAGATAGCAGTAACCTCCGGCCAGCTGGACTACGAATTCTCCCACCTGCTAAAAAAGCTCAGCAAAAGAGAGCCGGAAAAGCTCATTAATCTAAAAGCAATAAGCCAGCCAGAGCCCCACCCCTTGTTCAGGCCAGTCCCGGGCGAAATTGAATCCTGGGAAAAGCAATAGGCTCAGGGCGCAAGATTCGGGTTTCTCATATGAAAAGAGATTTTTGTCAGCTCCTCAATCTCTTCAACCTTTTTCAGAGGCAAGCCCGCATCCCTGGCAATCTGCTCTTTCTTCATTCCCTTCTCAAGCCCAAGGAGAACCAGGTCAACCTTCTCAGGCGCAAGCCTAAGAAACAACCAGTATTTATTCTCAACCCCTGGAATAATGTCAGGGTTTGGCTTTCTTGACAAAATCTCCTGCGGAATCCCTATATGCTCCCCGACCTGCAGCACCTGGCTCCTGAAAAGATTCTTCAGCGGCATAATGTCAGCCAGGTCATCCACACCAAACTTTACAAACAAGCCCACCATGTCCTCGGACTTATGCGCGCTCCCGGCAAGCAGCAGGTTATTCTCCTCAGCATACTTGCAGGCAAACACAAACCTCACCCTGTTCTTAAGGTAAAGGTAAGACATCCCTTTTCTCACAAACGCACCTCCTTTCCCCTTAAGCCCATCCTTAAGCGGGTTGTACAGCCCCAAAAAGCCTCCAACAGCAACCTTCTTTAACAGCCGCGAAGGAATCTTCGAAAGCACAAAATCATAGTTCCCAAAAGCCTTAAGTACATTAGAGATATCAATTTCTTCATGCCTGATGCCAAGCTTCCTGCACAAAAGCAAAGCATACTTCTTAGCATCAGGATTGCCCTCCTTCTCAGGCAGCATCAGCCCAACAACCTTATCCTTACCAACAGCCCTCACGCACAGGCCAGCAACAACACTTGAGTCTAATCCTCCTGAAACAGGCACAACAACCCCACCCTTTGAGAAATCCCTTGCCTTTTCCCTGATAAACTTCTCAATCTCAGCAGAAACACCCTCAGCATCAATCCTCAACATTGCCATATCAAGCTTCATAAATTCAGAAATAGAAAAATTATTTATTAAATTAGCCCTTCTTATCAGAGTAATAGCTCCTTTTCATATACTTAGTGTGAAGCAGCGCATGCGCCTTTTTACTGAGCGGCTTTTCAAGGAACTCACCGTAAATCCTGATAATGTCAGGGTTTTCATGGCTTCTTCTTACCTTCTTGCGCTGGTCAATCGTGTAAATCCTTTGCATCCTTTCCTTTATTGTTTTCATATTAGTTGGGATAGGCTGCCCCCCACCGCCAATGCACCCTCCAGGGCACGCCATAACCTCCACAAAGTCATAGTGAGCTTCGCCCTTCCTCATCTGCTCAAGCAGGTCTCTTGCCTTCCCAAGAGTATGCACCACAGCAAACCTCACAAATTTCCCGTTTATCTCAATCTCACCATGCTTAAAAAAATCCACTCCCCTGATCTGCTCAAACTCCACCTTTTCAAGCTTTTTTGAAGTAGCAGTTTCATAGGCAGTCCTCAAAGCAGCTTCACAGACCCCTCCTGAAACCCCAAAAATCGCACCAGCACCAGAAGACTCGCCAAGTGGGCAGTCAAATTCGCTTTCCTCAAGCGCCTCAAACTCAATCCCAAACTCTTTAATCATCCTGGCAAGCTCCCTGGTAGTAACCACAAAGTCAATGTCTCCAATAAACTCATACCTTCTTGCCTCGGTTTTCTTAGCAGTGCATGGCATTATTGATGCAAGCTTTATGTTCTCAGGCTTGCTTTCAAGCTTCCCCGCAAAGTAAGTCCTGAACACGCTCGCAAGCATCTGCTGTGGGCTTTTGCATGAAGAAAGGCTAGGGATAAAGTCCTGAAAATTATCCTCTACAAACTTAACCCACGCAGGGCAGCACGAGGTAAACATTGGCAGGTTTTTATTCTCTTTAATCCTCTCTAAAAGCTCATTAGCTTCTTCCATGATGGTTAAGTCAGCGCCGAATTGCGTGTCAAAAACATAGTCAAACCCAATCATCTTAAGTGCAGAAACGAGCTTTCCAACAGTAATGCCTTCGTTCTTGCCGAACTCTTCCATTATTGAAGCCCTGATGCTCGGCGCAACCTGGCAGGCAACCACAGTCTCCTTGTCATTAATAGCCCACATCAAGTCAGAAGCCTCATACTTCTCCTCAAGCGCGCATGTAGGGCAGTTAAGCACGCACTGACCGCAGAACGTACATTCCGTCTCCTTGATAGGATACTCAAAGGCAGTTGACATCTTAAGGCTTTTTCCCCTTTTAGAGTATTCAATAGCATAAACCTTCTGAAGCACATTGCACACCTCAACACACTTCCCGCATTTAATGCACTTGCTTAGGTCTCTTCTGAAAGAGTAGCAGGACTCATCAGGCTCAAACTTCTCTTTCTGGATTTTTTCAAAAGGAATAGCATGAATATCATACTCATTTGCATACTTGAAAAGCAGGCAGTCATCAGACTTATTGCAGGAAAGGCACTCCTCCTGATGGTCGGCAATCAGAAGCATAAGGTTCATTCTTCTGGATTCAATAACCCTGTTAGAATGCGTTTCAATACTCATTCCTTCCCGGATTTTTGTAGCACACGAAGGCACAAGCTTGCCGTCAGCCTCAACAACACAGAGCCTGCACACCCCCCTTGGCTCAAGAAGCTCATGATGGCAGAAAGTAGGCAGGTTCAGCCCAATCTCGCTGCAGGCATCCAGTATGCTCTTGCCAGCATCAAACTCATACTCCTTATCATTTATCCTTACTTTCATCTTGCTTTATTTTACTCCTTGTCTATAGCCTTGAACTTGCAGACATCATAGCATATCCCGCACCCAATGCATTTATCCTGGATTATTTCATGCTTCTCCTTAGGGTTTCCTGTTATAGCTTTAACAGGGCACTTAAGTAAGCAAAGGTGGCAACCCGTGCATTTTCCGTTTATCTTAAAAACCGGCTTGCCGCTAATCTTCCTTTCAAACTCATCCCTGAAATACTTAAGCGAGGAAAGCACCACATTAGGTGAAGTCTGCCCAAGGCCGCATAGTGAATTGTCCCTTACATACACAGCCAGCCTTTCAAGCGTAGCAATATCCTGCTCAGTTGCTTTCCTTTCCTTGATTTTAATAATCAGGTCTTTCATCTGGACAATCCCTTCCCTGCAGGGAGTGCACTGCCCGCAGGATTCCTTCTCAAGGAAATCCAGGAAAAAAATGCACAAGTCAATAATAGAGTCATCCTCATCAATACAGATAACCCCGCCAGACCCAATGATAGAGCCAAGCCCCTGCATAGTCTCATAGCCAATCTCAGTGTCAATAAGCGGTTCAGGGATGCACCCACCAGATGGGCCTCCAGTCTGAACCCCTTTGAGCTTTTTGCCTGACTTCAGGCCACCGCCAATGTCATAGATAACCTTTCTGAGCGGAGTGCCCATCTTAACCTCAACCACACCGTTAAGCCTAATCTTTCCAGTAAGGCAGATTAGTAATGTTCCTCCAGCAGACTTGCCGTCTCCTCTCTCAAGGAACCATTCAGCCCCATTCCTCAAAATTAACGGCACAAAAGCATATGTCTTGACATTGTTAATATTAGTGGGCTTGCCAAAAATTCCTCTCTCAGCAGGGAAAGGCGGCTTAATCCTCGGCTGCCCCCGCTTGCCCTCAACAGAATTCATAAGCGCAGTCTCCTCTCCGCACACAAAAGCCCCAGCCCCTTTCCTTATCTCAATGTCAAAAGAGAGCCTTCCAAGAACATTGTCCCCAAGATAGCCGTTCTCCCTGAGGATATCAATAGCGGTCTTAATCTTATCAATCGCAAGCGGGTATTCCTCCCTGATGTAAATAAAGCCCCTTGTTGCGCCAGTTGCATAAGCCCCAATCAGCATTCCTTCAAGCACAGCAAAAGGGTCGCTCTCAAGCAGGCTCCTGTCCATAAAAGCCCCTGGGTCACCCTCATCTGCATTGCACACAAGAAACTTCTCATCGCCCTTAGCATTCTTCAGGAATCCCCACTTCAGCCCGGTAAGAAACCCTGCCCCGCCCCTTCCGCGAAGCTTTGAATTCTTGAGTATCTCAATAACCTCATCCTGCGGCATATCAAGCGCCTTTTTCAGCCCCTCAAATCCTCCGGACCAAGTATAATCTGAGAGAGAAAGAGGCGTAGTGTAGCCACACCTTGCAAGCAGCACCCTGTCCTGCAGCGCAAAGAAAGGCACATCCTCAAGCCTGCCGTATTTCTTGCCGTCAATCTCAAACAGCATCTCATCAATAACATAATTGTTTATTACAGAGTCAACAATCTTTTCAGCATTGTTCTCATTAACATTAACATAAAGAATGCCCGAAGGATCAACCAGCACATTAGGCACAGTCTCTGACAAGCCAATGCAGCCAGTTTCTTTAACCTCAATCTCAACCCCTTTCTCTTCACATTCCTTCTTTCTTTCAGAAGCAGCCCTGCATAAGCCCTCAAAAATCTCAAGCGAGCCGTTAGCCTGGCACCCGGTGCAGGTGCAAACCCTGATAATGTGCTTCATCTTTGCATCACTTCAGCCTCCGCTTCTTTCTTAAGCTTAAGAATCAGCTCTTTAGTCTTCTCGTAGGTCATCTTGCTGTAAATCTTCTTGTTTAGCCTCAGCACAGGAGCAAGCGCACAGGCGCCCAGGCACCTCACATCCCTTAATGTAAACAGCCCATCTGATGAAGTCTCATCAACCCTTATCCCAGCAACATCGTTCACAGCCCTCTTAATCTCACTGCTCTTGTTGATATGGCAGGCAGTTCCCTCGCAGACTTCAATAGTATATTTTCCACTCACCGCAAGGTTAAACTGGTTGTAGAAAGTAACAAGCCCATAAAGCCTCGAAAGAGGAATTCCAAGCTTACTGCTTATCGAAGAAAGCCTTTCCCTGGAAATGTAGCCTTCATTCTTATTAATCTCTTGGAGCATCTCAAGAACCCTGGACTCATCAGCAGTCGCTGTATCCCCTTCCTTTTCCATGCATTAGTCTGGTTAAGCCGTTTTTTATAAAAGTTAATAACCTTTCAAAAGTGAATACTTGTCGGAAAAAAGACACACCCCAATCCAGCAAAAACAGATAAATTATTAAGAAGCAACAATCAGCTCATTGTTATGAAAGACAAAGACAAAAGCCTTATTATGCTTTACCACAAAAGCGGGCGTTTTTTTATAGCAGATAAGACAAAAGACTTCCATTCCAACTACGGTATGGCCAGCGCAGAAAAGCTCTCAAAATCTAAGCCAGGAGAAACAGTAGAAACCAATAAAGGAATCCCGCTTTCAGTTCTTCAGCCCACATTCTACGATTTCTACTCAAAAATCAAGAGAAGGGCACAAATCATCCCATTAAAGGACGCAGCAGCAATCCTTGCCGGTACTTTGGTTGGAAAAGAAGATACCTGCATAGAGGCAGGCTCAGGAAGCGGCGCCCTCGGGATTTTCCTCGCCAGGTACTGCGGGCAGGTTTACTCATTTGACATAAGGGAAGACCATCAGGAGATAGCAGCAGAAAATGCAAAACAGCTAGGAGTAGACAACATCGAATTCAGGAGCGAAAACATCTACGAGCCGGAAAGCATAAAAATAAAAGATGCATCCTTGTTCGTTCTTGATGTGCCGGAGCCATGGAAAGCAGTAGAAACAGCATACAAAGTTCTCCGCCATGGCGGTTTTATAGCAGTCTACACACCAACAATAATCCAGAACGCAGACTTTGTGAACTCAATACTTGAAGACAAAAGATTCCTTTACATAAAAACTTCAAATATAATGGAGCAGAAGTGGGAAGTTGAGGGAAGAAAGGTAAGGCCAAAAAGCTGGAGCATAAGCCACTCAGGGTTCATTTCTCTTGCAAGGAAGCTATGATTTTCTTCACATAAGCTTTAGTTTCTTTTACGCTTTTGCACCGGCAGATTTTCTCTTTCATTTCCCTTGAGCCCTTTAGCCCGGAGACAAAAGAAGTGCAGAACCTTTTGAGCAGAAGCAGGCTTTCCTCACTCTCACAACCCCAGGACAGGCAGGCTACAGCACTCTTTTTCCTATCAGTTTCTTTATTGCTCTTAATTTCATTAAACAAAAGCGGGTTTTTCAGCGCAGCCCTTCCAATCATCACCGCATCAACCTTATCCTTTACCATTAAATAATCTTTTTTTGAGCGGATGTCACCATTCCCAACAATTGGGCAACTAAAAAGCTTTTTTGCCTTGTTAATAGCTTCCCAGTCGCTCTTTCCGGAGTAGCCCTGCTTTACAGTCCTTCCATGAATAGTTGCAAATTCAACAATCCCGCCTATTGCAGCTGCCACCTCCTGCATAGAGTCTTTATTATAGCCCAGCCTTAGCTTCACACTCACAATGCCATCAAAGCTTTCACGCACAGCTTTCACAATTTCACGCAGCCTTCGCGGCTCAACAAGCAAAGCCCCGCCAGCCCCATCCTCAACAACTTTTCTTGCAGGGCAGGCAGCGTTGATATCAATAATATCAAAAAGCCCTATTTTTGAAATTTCCCAGGCACTCTTCCTGAACATCTCAGCATCAGACCCAAAAAGCTGGATAGCCCTTAGAGCCTGCTCTCTTTCCGAGTCTTTTACCCAGCCCCAGGCAACCTTGTCCCCCATCACAAGCGCATTCACATTCACAAAAGGAAGAAAAGCCAGGTCAGCTCCGTGCTCTCTGCACAGAATCCTGAAATTCGTATTGGTAACCTCGCTGAGTGGCGCAAGAAGCATTTTTATTTCATAATTTCTGATTAGCATTCTTTCTTATAACAAATAAAGCACTTCTTATATTTTTTATTATTAAAAGCTCCGAAAGGCCTTAAAGGAAGAAAGACATAGCAATCATAAACAGCACCATCAGCCCAATTCCCCAGGAGAACAAAGAAACAATTTTATTTGATTTTTCCTCTTTCATAAACTTATCCAGGATTGCCTTCAGCATCTGCCCTCCGTCAAGTATGTTTATTGGCAGCAGGTTAAAAGTCCCGATTCCAATATTAAGAAGCCACAGCCAGCTAAGCAGGCCCAAAAGGAAACTGTATGCAATGTATTTTCCTCCAGTAACTTCTTTATAGTCGAGCCCGGGCACGATTCCAAGAAGTTTCCTGTCCTCTAAAGGGTCATCTATTGGAGAAAAGGTATATTTTTCACCATCAGCAATAACAGTAATTGTATTGTTTGATAGGTCAACTGCTCTAGTTATATCAAAAGTAGATATTATCTTCATTCCATTGATTTCTTCTATTGTAGAATTTATAGGAAGCCCCACAAGCCTTGCCGGCGAGCTTAAGTTATACTTGGCATAAGGCTCTTCACTAAAGTTCATATAGCCTGCAACAGTTACGCCAGTAATATTGATAATTCCACTTGTGCCAAAGATGTTGAAATTATATAATAGGCCTTCATCACGCACTGGCGCTTCTGCAAGAGGAAAAACAACCGCAAGGATAAAAATACCCAAAATTATATTCATCATGGGCCCGGCAGCAAAAACAGAAAGCTTTGTAGAAGCCTTTGCCTTCTTTATAGCCTTTTCATCAGGCTCAACAAAAGCACCAGGAACAAGCGGCGCAAAAATCCCAAAAAAAGCAAACCCGCTGGATTTTATAGGAATCTTATGTGCTTTTGCAACAATCCCGTGCGCAAACTCGTGGAAAATCATAATCACAAAAAGCGAGATTATCCAGAATGAAAAAGGCACATAGAACACTCCGGGCATAGGAATAGGAAGCACAAGCCCGACTCCGGGCACAGAGCCAGGTGCCATAGCCATATCATAAAAGCTTTTTACAAAGGCCCAGGTCATTAATGGTATAATCACAATTCCAAGCATCATAAACAGATAGCCGATCAGCCTTACAAGCCCACCAATCTTTTTTGCTAGATAATCAATAAACTTAATGCCAAACTTGGTCTTGTAGAGCATGAGGTAAATAGCCGGCTTAAGCACCCATTCGACATTAAGCTTTTTTCTTTTAGAAATCAGGAAGGCACCCATAACAAGAATAAAGACGAAAAAAAGCGCCGTTTCAATAAAAACACTATCCATTTTAAGCATCCATTAATTTGATAAATTTTTCAAATAGGCTAGCTGGATTTACTTTTTCCTGACAGGCCTCAATGAATTAGAGTTGCATTTCCTGCACCTGATTTTTTTTGCAAACACCTTAAGTGGAGGAGCCCTTATCTTGCTTTTACACTCTTTACAAACAAAAATGTTCTTGAACAGCCTTACCTCTGCCTCTGGAATCTTTGCCATTTCACTCACCCTGCTTAACCTGTTTCATAACCCTATCTCCAAGAATGTCCCAGTAAAGCACAATAGAGCCCTCTGCACATTCCTGCCTGAGTTCTTCCGGAATCTCAAGGTCAAAATTTTCATAAGTCTCAAGTTCCATTACGCTTGCAGTGTTCCCACTAATAGAAAGCACCTGTGCATTTTTTTTTTCGATGATAGGGACATCAATGCTGTCATGCCCCGGCATTACAATTACCCTTTTCTTCTCATCAATGAGCCCAACTGCAGTAAGCCTTACCTTTGCATGCCCATGCTTCCCAGGCTTTGATACCTGCATGTCCACAACCTTGCAGGCAGCACCATCAATAACAACATAGCTTCCCTGCTTAAGGCTTCCCACCGAAGACTGCTTAACTCCTGCCATTTTGTTTACCTCTCTTGTTGACAAAACATTTACTGAAACACTTTCATTAGCAGCATTTCATTTCTTTTGTGTTTTTTAGGGAAATCAAGCCATTTAAAAACTTTTTGAATCTTTTCGTTATATCTTCCTCATTGAAAAAGGCTGCTTTGTGTAGTCAAAAACGTCATACTCAAGCTCAAGGTTGAATATAGAGCTTATCTCGTTTCTGATGTCTCTCCCAAGCTCAAACTCGCAGGTAAACTGGCCTTCTCCCATGTCATTGAGGTAAAAAGTCTTTCCATTGCATAGAGATAGCTCCGTGAAGTCTGATAGCTGAGCCATTGTGACCTTGAATCTATCCCTAATATTATAAGAAGCAGAGCCGCACTTCTGAATTGCCGGGGGCTTTTCCTCATCAAAGTATACCTGGACATTATCCATCTTCTTAACATTAACAAAAACAATTGCCTTGTTTCCAGTAGCAATTGAGCTGATTCCTGTAACTGCAAGAGGTGCACCCTGCCCTCCGGTATGTGTTCTCATGCTTGCCTGCCCTCTGTAATCAATTTTTTGGAAATCAGAATTTGGGTCAAGCATCAGGCTGTCACTAAAGTAGGTCTTATATCTGTAGCACATTGAGAAAAGCAATTCAAACCTGTACATGTCGCCAGGAATTCCCTCAGGGCTTGTCTTAAAATCAAACATATCATTTGTAATTATAACCTTGTCTCCGATTCTTCTGAGTGTGTTTCTGCCTTCAATAGTTCGCCCATGATTCAGGGTTACTTCGCATTCTCGTATCAGCAAGTCAGGATTGCTGGCTCCAGAACACTCAATTAGCTGGGGGTCATACCCAGAAAGCATAAGCTTGAAGTCATCTGTCCCAACCGTATGCCTGCCCATATTCTCTATTGATGCAATAAAAGGGATAATTGTACTTTCCTCAATCCCGGAAGGAAGCAGTATCTCAGAAGAAAATCCCGAGACACTTATCTTTAGCCCCTGTGTTCCGGTAAACAGGCCTGTTTGCTCTGCTTCCGGAGAGCAGGAAGAAATAAAAATTACAGAAACAGCCATTAATGCAAGAAAAAAATACACCTGGCAACTCTTATCCCTGTTAGGTTTAATCACTTTTCTTATCATGTTTTCTGCCTTCACTCTTTTTTTATATTTTCCTAAGCCTAAAGCCAAGTGACGCTGAGTCAAACACATCATACTCTAATTCAAGCGAAATCACAGTGCTCGCGCTTGATGATGGAACCCCTTCATCGAAGATGCAGTCGATTATTCCTTCGCCCTTGGCATCAAGATAAAACTCTTTTTCCAGGCAGCTCGCCTTCTGGGCGCCAGACAGCCACACGCCTGAAACCAGAACCTTGTTCCTGTTCTCAAACCTGACAGAGCCACACTCATCTTTTTTCGGAGAAGCATCCCTATTATAATAAATCTCTACATTATCAAGCCTTTTTATGTAAAAGGTAACCCTTGCCTTATTGCCTATCGGCTCCACCTCAGCCCTTGTAACGGCAATAGGGGCACCCTGTCCTTTTTCTCCGTAATCCTTTCTGTCATAAAGCCCTCCTTCAATGAATTCCTGCTGGCTGCCTCTTGGTGAAACTATAAAACTGTCACTAAAGTAGGTCTTATACCTGTAGCAAAGGTTGGCCTTCAGGTTAAACTGGTAGCTGTCTCCGGGAATGCTTGCATCCTTTTTTGTTCCAAATTCAATGTCCCTCCCAGTTATTGCTTTTCTGTCCCCCAGGGGCCTGGCAAGGCTCACACCCTCAAAAGCAGAATCTTTGAGTGTAATAACATTCATCTCCATGTTGAAATCCTCGAATGTGCGTGGAGTTGTGGAGATTATCCTTGGGTCAAACCCAAAAAGCTCCAGCCTGAAGCCCTCCTCTTCTATTCTTGCCCTGCCCAGGTTCTCAAGCCCGAGAATGAACGGAATCTCAACCTGATCAATAAATCCGTCTGCACCTTCACTAACATAATACTCTGTTCTTGGAGAGCTTAAGCTTATTTTCAGGCCTTCGGTGCCTTCATATAAGCCATTACGCTCAACTGCCCCTTCAGAGCAGGAAGCAAGCAGCACCAGAAGCCCAAGCAGGAATGAGCAGAATGCAGAAAAGCCAAAAGCCAAATTAAACCCCTGATTAATTTCCTGTTTTTGCCAGTGCATATTTTCCCTCTTTGGCTGCTTACTATTTAAATATTTTCTTTTATTTTTCCTTTTTAAAGGCGAGATTAGTTATCAGCATATTATTGGTATTTGTTTGTTATCCATTCTCATTTTTATCTGAATACTATTTATAATAATCTTGTTATGGCTACTCTAAGCCTCATTTCTTAATTTTTTAATAGTTCTTTCTCATTCTCAACAGAAAGCTTTTTAAATATACGGAAAATCCAACATACACACACATTATACTTAGGGAGGTTATGAAAAAAATGGCAAGTGCTAAAGAACATATAAACCTTGTGTTCGTTGGACACATAGACCACGGGAAATCCACAACCGTAGGGAGGCTTTTGTTTGACTCAGGAAATGTTGAGGAGCAGAAGCTTAGGAAGCTGAAGGAAGAGGCAGAGAGAATCGGAAAAGGCGGTTTTGAGTTCGCCTTCGTGATGGACAGCCTCAAAGAAGAAAGAGAGCGAGGAATTACAATCGACCTGGCTCACCAGAAGTTTGAAACTGACAAGTTTTACTTCACAATAATTGATGCCCCTGGTCACAGGGATTTTGTAAAGAACATGATTACCGGAGCATCCCAGGCAGACGCAGCAGTTATTGTAGTGGCAGCAGATGATGGTGTGAATGCACAGACAAAAGAGCATATCTTTCTATCAAGGACTCTTGGAGTGCAGCAGATCATAGTAGCAATCAACAAAATGGATAAGGTCAAGTATGACCAGGCAAAGTACAACGCAGTAAAAGAGGATGTAAGCAAGGTTCTCAAGAGCGTCGGGTTCAAGCCGGACCAGATTCCTTTTGTAGCGATCTCCTCTTTGATGGGAGACAATGTTGTAAAGAAGTCAGAGAACATGTCCTGGTATACAGGAAAGACACTCCTGGAGACAATAGACACCTTAAGCGTTCCAGAGAAGCCAACAGAGCTTCCACTGAGGCTTCCAATCCAGGATGTCTTCTCGATTACAGGAGTTGGTGTTGTCCCGGTCGGAAGAATCGAGACAGGAGTCCTTAAGGTTGGAGACAAGATTATAGCTGTTCCAGGAAGAGAAGGAAGAGGAGTTCTCGGAGAGTGCAAGACAATAGAGATGCACCACGAGACAATGAAGCAGGCAGGCCCAGGTGATAACATTGGGTTCAACGTAAGGGGCTTTGGCTCCAAGGATGTTGCAAGAGGAGACGTTATAGGTCATCCGGACAACCCGCCAACTCTCGCTGACGAGTTCACAGCACAGATTGTTGTATTAAACCACCCGTCTGCGATGACTGTTGGCTACACGCCGGTGTTCCACGTGCATACCTCTCAGGTAACCTGCACCTTTACCGAGTTTGTGAAGAAACTCAACCCTGCAACTGGAGAGACACTTGAGGAAAACCCAACAACCCTGAAGAACGGGGACGCAGCAATTGTCAAGATAAAGCCAAGAAGGCCTTTGGTGATTGAGAAGCAAAAAGACATTCCTCAAATGTCCAGGTTTGCAGTAAGGGACTCAGGAGTAACTGTATCAGCAGGAATGTGTATAGACCTGGTGAAGAAGGAGCTCGAAAAGAAATAAGAGGTTTTTTCATTTTTTGATTTTGCTTTGTGCCATGATGAAACAACCTTTCATCATGACAAAGTTTTTTCAGAGGAGATGAGCCATGTCAAAAGCAAGGATAAAGCTAGCAAGCACGGATGTCAGCAAGATTAACGCAGTATGCGATGAAATCAGGCAGATAATAGAGAAGACTGGGGTAGATATGCGAGGTCCAATCCCGCTGCCAACAAAAAAGCTTAAGATTACCACAAGAAAAAGCCCTGATGGCGAGGGAAGTGCTTCTTTTGATAGGTTTGAGATGAGAATCCACAAAAGGCTTATAGACGTAAGCCTTGATGAAAGGACCTTAAGGCTGGTAATGAGAGTGGCAATACCAGACGGGTTAAATATAGAAATCGAAATGATAGACTGATTCTTTTGCCTTTATTATACTTTTATTAATACATTATAATTATCCTAGGGAGTGACCGGAGGTGCAGTTATTCCCCCTATAAAATTCTGCATGATAAGAGGCACAACAATATAAAGTGCTATCAGCCCAAGTAGTATTGCGAGAACGAGAATGAGATGAGAGAGAAAGCCCTGGCGAGTGCTTGCCCCTGGCTTGAGCTGTGAGTATGCGTCCTGTTTTGCAGCCGCAGCTTGCTGGGGATTGCTGCTGCCGTATATCCTGTTTATGCTGTTAGAAAGAAGCTCTCTATCCTCAAAGTATTCCTGCCTCGGGCTTCTTGCAGGCTCTCTCTGGCCAAAAAGCCTTTGGCCTGCAACCTCTCCGCTATGCTCTTTCTGCTGCCTTCCTGGCATTTTAGCATAATCTTCCTGCCTGTTTTTTTCGGGATTTTCTTCAGGAAACCGCATCCCTTGCTTTGACTCGCTTATAAGCTCCAGCATTTCCCCGGTTCCGAGCTCTCTTGCATTGCCAAAGGCGTCTTCCTCATAAACCTTCATATTAAGGTTAGGGTTTTCCTTAACAAAATAGATTAGCTCTCTCTTTGAGCTGAATGTTTTTCTATTCTTCCCCAGCCAGGCTATATATGCCATACTAAGTCTCTTCCTTTCAGAACTATTAAAACTTTTGGTTTTTCCAGGCTTTCATCACGCTTTTCTTCATAGCCTCGATCTCATGGTCGCTTACAGAGCATCCGCGAAGCTTAACCCCCCACAGCACGCCCTCTAACAGGAATTTCTCAAAATTCCTCTCAATCTTTCTTATTTCAGCAGGATAGTTCTTTTGTATAATGCCCTTCTCATAAGCAACAGCAACAAGTTCAGCCGACCTTATAACCTTTACATCTTTAACTAGGTCCTGGAATTCCTTTATCCTGTACTCTTCCATTCTTATCTTTCTGTGGAGCTTCTTTTCAAGTATTTTCTTTAGTGTTTTTGGCTCCTCTATAAGCAGCCTGGTGTTCCTCTCATCCACTACAATGCCCTCTGCCTTGTATTTCAGTGTGATGGCAATAGTCTCAATCTCCCCGGGGTGCATCAAGGTAATGTAGGAATCCCCTGAGCTGAAAGCCTTGTTTGTGGAATGGTCTATTTTGTCATAAATCTCCTTAATCCCCTCGCCCCTGGCAACATTGAGGTCTCCAGATGCAACGAGCGACATAACATTTAACGCTTCCAGAATAAACCTCTTTGTCCTGCTGAGCGGGTTGTCAATCAGCTCTTTCTCAACGCTTCTGGAAATTAGAAAGTGCCCGCCAAAATCTTTCCTTAACTCAGGAATAAGCCAGAGAAGGTTGTTTAGAGAGAGACTGATAACAGGCCCAGAGTCAAAAATCAGGCATTTCATTTGCCTTTCCCCTCCTGCCCTGCAAAGATATCCCTTGCTACATCAAGCCTGCTCCTATTGAACTTCTCTTCCCTTTCCTTAACATTTCCAAGATAATTCAGAAGCTCCCACTGGCTTATGCCCATGAGCTCAGCAACCCTTGCAAGCGAAATCCCGTGGTCATATATCTTTACTGCCTTCTTTATCTTCGCTTTATTCACAACCTCATCAACATACCTGCTCAGCCTCTTGTCAACCGCTTCAATAACCTTAATTACCGAAGAGATAGAGCTCCTGAAATGAGCATAATCATCCCTTTCCAGGGCCTTTATTGCCTTGTCAATCAGCCCCAAAATCCTTGAATGGTCCAGCCTGTATACGGAAAGGGTTTTGTAGAGTGCGTATACAGCGACAGCAACAGAAACGCTGTCTTCGTCCTGGAAAACTGAGGCATTGTGGATTACGTGGTTGGAAAGGCTCATTAAGTCTGAAAACTTTTCCTCCTTTATCCTTGCAGAAACATCGGTCAGGGTTGAAATGATGTCTGCCTTAACCACCTTGCTCATTTGCTTAGGTTTTTTTCCAGAAGAGTTGCTCATGTTGCCTTAACAGAGCAAATGTTTTATATACTTTTTGCATAACTCTCAGAAAAGTGAACACCAATGCCCCTCTTTTCTTCACTTAGCAAAGATTCATCAAGAGCGCTGGGCTCTGTGAAAGAGTATCTGCCTTTTAGTTATTCGGAGAAGCTTAGGAGGCTTTTGTCAGAAAAGAAGGCTACTGCTTCGTTTTCCGAGCTGTCAACAAGCTTTGGCTTTGGCTTCTCTTTTCCTGTTTTTCACCCGATTACAGAAGATGAAGCAACAAATTCTTTTATAGAAGTAGCCAACAAGATGGTTCTTGAGAAAAGCTTTGAGAAGTGGTTCAGGAGATTCTCCTCTGATGCATTAAAAAACATCTCTGGAATTCTAAAGAGCTATAGCCCCGGCTCAGTGCCGGATTTCTTAACCGACACCCTGGCAATATTCCTCTGTTCCCCAGACCCTTTTCACCTTCTGATAGCATCTGACAGGGATTCTCCGGTAGATGCCATGCTGGCTGGCATTGATGACCTGCTTCCAGGCTTTTCCAGCTTTGACCCAGGGGAAAGCACAGGCAAGGTAGGCCTGAAGCAGGCTCTTTCCCAGGCAGATGAGTCTTCTATTCTCATTACAAGCCTGGGTGAGATGAAAGAAGATGAGATTGGGCTGCTTTTTGAGGCAATGGAGCATTCCTTAATCCCAGGCATTCCCTCGAAAGGGCAGGAAGTTCCAGAAGGCAAACGCAGCCAGCGCCTAAGAAAGATTAAGTGCAGGACAAGCATAGTTGCAAGGCTCATTCCTTCTGTGCCTACAAGGTTCATCAAGGCAAAAGAGCAGGTTCTTGAGCAGTTGCCACAGCCTGAGCTCATGGCTGGAGCATTTAACTTTCCGGCAATTATAGGCCAAAAGCCAAAGCACGAAGAGCCAGCGGCTTCACCTTCAAGCCCTGGCCTCAAGCGCGTATACGGCTCAGCAAAAAGCCCCGACATTATCTTTGCCAGGGAGTACATAGGCTACTGCAGGTCAAGAGAGCCCTATTTTCCGGAAAGCCTGGAAGATGCAATGTCCGCGTTTTTTCTTAAGCTTAAGGAAAGAGAGCCGGAAAGCTTTTTTCCCATAAACGAAAAAACCCTTGTTGGAATGCTGAGGCTCTCAAAGGCCCTGGCAAGGCTTGAGCTCAAAAACGAGGTTAGGCAGGAGCATTTAGATACAGCCTATTCGCTTTTTGAGCAGGCTTTATTAGGTAAGCCTAAATAAGCAAACACGCAAGGTTTCTTTTTTCAATACGAGCCAATCCGAAGAAGTTATCAAAAGCAACAACGCTTTTCAACTCTGAAAACCAAGCATCTTTTTGAAAAGCCCTTCCAAAAAAGAAAAACTTAAATACTTGCTCTTTCATTTTTGAAAACCCATGAAGGTTTATGAAATACTGGACGACCTTGTTGATGAAAAGATAATGAGAATTCTTAGGGTTTTTGTAAAAGAGCCATCAAAGAATTTTTACCTTAAGGAAATTTCAGGCCTTTCAAAAGTAAGCATAGCAACCACTTTCAGAATCCTGAAATTCCTTGTAGAAAAGAAGTATATAGATGAAAAGAGCTATGGCCCGCAGAGGCTTTTTTCCCTCTCAAAAAGCCAGAAAGGCAAGATGATTTCAGAAGTGATGTCAAGCAAGCAGAAGCCTCTTGAAGTTCTTATGGGCTATCTTTCCCAGGTATCCGGCATTATTAAGGTTTACCTTTATGGAAAAGTCACGGATGAGACAGCAAGCCTGATAATACTTGGTGAAAATGTAAGCTCGCAGGCAGTTGAGCAGGCAGCAAAAAAGTTGTTTGAGGAAACAGGGTTTCAGGTAAAGTTTATGATACTTTCAGAAAGCCAGTTTGAGCAGATGTCAAAAATGGGAATGTATGCTGATGAGAGAAAACAGGTTTTCCCTTAGGCTGTCGGGTTTTTCTCGTCTAAAAACTTTTTGCTTTCTGTATATTTGCTTCTTTGAACATTTTTGAAATATCTTTTCAAAAATAGAAATGTTTAAATAGTTGTGCCTCTGTTTTGATTTCAGGCTGGTTCATTAGGGCTTGCCTAAATATTATTGAGGGGGAAAAAACATGAATGTGCTTCTGGAAAACGCACTCAAGAACGAGGACGAAATAAAAAAGTTTGCTAATACCGTAGGACAAGCCAATATTAAGGTCGTTGGCGTAGGCGGCGCAGGGAACAACATGGCTTCCTGGCTTCATGAAAAAGGAGTCAAAGGTGCTGAAATCTTTGCAATGAATACCGATCAGCAGCACCTTAATATTACCAGTGCTGATAAAAAGTTTTTGATAGGTGAGAATGTTACCAAAGGCCTTGGGTGTGGAGGGTTTCCTGAGAAAGGCGAAGAGTCAGCAAGGGAAGCGCTTACCAAAATCAAGGATTCCCTTGACAGCGCTGACATGGTTTTTGTCTGTGCAGGAATGGGCGGAGGCACAGGAACCGGGGCAGCCCCGGTAGTTGCGAAGGTTGCGAGAGACATAGGCTCAATAGTCATAGGCGTAGTAACCATGCCTTTCAAGATAGAAAGGGCAAGGATAGATAAGGCAGAGATGGGCCTTTCAAGCCTGAGGCAGAGCTGTGATACAGTAATAGTTATTGACAACAACAGGCTCGTAGAGGTTGCAGGAGACCTTCCTATCAGGCAGGCATTTGCAGTGGCAAATGAGCTTATTTCTACAATGATTAAAGGCATAGTTGAGACAATAGCAATACCATCCCTTGTTAACCTTGACTTTGCTGATGTAAGAGCAATAATGAAAGACGGAGGCGTTGCTGTTATTGGTGTAGGCTATTCAGACACTAACAATAAGGTTGACGAGTCGGTCAAGCAGGCGCTTGAGAACCCCCTTCTCGACATAAGCTACGAAGGCGCAGGCGGGGCATTAATACATGTCCACGGAGGCCCGGACCTGACTCTTGAGGAAATCAACCAGATAGGAGAGAAAGTAACAGGCTCATTGGACGACAGTGCGAATGTTATCTGGGGAGCAAGGGTTACCGACGACATGAAAGGGAAAGTGGTTGTCATGACAATCATAACAGGAGTCAAGTCGCCATGGGTGCTTGGAAAGAAAGCTCACAGGGAAGAGACAAGAGAGATGTACGAGCAGGAAGCCCTCACAGATGAGCTTGGGATAGAGATTGTTGACTGATTTTCCCTCTTTTTTCTTTTTCTTTAATCTTTTCTTTAAACCAAAAGCTTAAAAATAAAAGAATTTTTTTGGTAGCAATGAAAGGCTCGGTTCTCGGAATTGTATTCTTCTCAACATTCCTGAATTCAATTGCCCAGATGCTTTTTAAGGTTTCTTCAGAAGAGTTTTCCCTCAATCCATTTGTGCTTATTACAAACTTTCCATTATTAGGTGCATTATTTCTTTACTTCCTTTCTGCCCTGCTTCTCATAACAGCGCTGAAGAGAGCAGAGCTTTCTATAGTATACCCAATCATTGCCTCAGGCTTTATCTGGGTTGCAGTGCTTTCTTTCTTTATTTTCGAAGAAGCCCTGAGCCTTCTCAAAATAGCTGGAATTATTACGATTTTTTCAGGCATTTTCGTTTTAAGCCAGGCTTCAAAGCCAGTCCCGGCAAAAGAAGGGGGTGGCCCACTTGGCTAGCTTTATCAGTGCAGTTGGGCTTGTCGTATTATCCACAGTCCTTGGAAGTTTTGGGGCGCTTATGCTAAAGAAAGGCTCTGGCAGGTTTTCGCTGAAGACACTCTTATCAAACCATACAGTGATCTTAGGCTTTGTACTTTACTTCTTCTCAACGATTGTGTTCATTCCATCTCTAAAAGTGCTGCCTGTTTCAATTGCATACCCTATAACTTCCCTTTCTTACATATGGACTGTTATTTTGTCAGTCTTTTTTCTCAAGGAAAAGGTTGGGAGAAAAAAGCTTGCTGCTATACTGCTTATCATAATTGGAGTAATCCTTGTAGGCATGTCGAAATGAAGACAGCAATACTTTCCCTGGGGGGATCTCTTATTTTCTCAAGCAGCTTTCCGGATACTGATTTTATAAATGATTTTGCAAGATTTGCTGAAAAAATCTCACAAAAAACCAGGCTTATTGTAGTTGTAGGTGGAGGCAGGACCGCAAGGTCATACATAACAGCAGGAAAAAAGCTCGGAATAAAAGACCCATCACAGCTAGACTGGCTCGGAATAGAGGCAACCCGCCTGAATGCAGGGCTGGTAAAGCGATGTTTCTCAAGCTATGCTTATAAAAAGACTCTTTCAAACCCTTTCAAAAAGGCAAAAGCAAAAGAGAGCATTCTTATCTACTCAGGATACAAGCCAGGCTTTTCCTCTGATTATGTGGCAGCAGCCTGCGCAAAAACCTACAGCACTGGCATTGTGCTTAACCTGACCAATGTGGATTTTCTTTATGATAAAAATCCTTCTACCCATCAGGATGCAAACCCAATTAAAAAAGCCAGCTGGCAGGAATACCTTTCTATGTTCCCCCTTTTCTCACCAGGGATGAACTGCCCGTTTGACCCTGTGGCAGCAGAGTTCTGCAGGAAGAACAGCATTAAAGTAGCAATCATAAATGGCAGGGATTTCAGGAGCATAAAAGCATTCTTGGCCGGAAAAAAATACAAAGGAACTCTCTTAGAAAAACAAGTTACCACTCTTTAGTAACTTTTATAAACCCTGGCTATTTCTCCTGCTATATGGCAGAAAATATTTATGGCAGGCATTGGAAATCAGTTCCAGAGAAGCTGGCTCAGCTACAAAAAGAAGGATTTCTAGATGTCTTATCATCTTATATGGTAACCCCAGAAATCATGGGCCCTGCCCAGGAGCTTCACCATTTTGTTCTTTATACAGGCAAAAGCCCCTGGCACAAGCCTGATAAATTTAAGCTTCGCCTAGATTCTGAGCAAGACCATGACACGCTCAACAATATTATTGAGGCTTTGTTTCCTGAAATCCAGGAATATGCCTTTAGCCCAATCTCTTTTCAGCCAATACTGGCAAAAAGCCCAGTTGCCAATCAGGAGGATTCAGGAAGCTTTCATAGAGGCAAAGTCCAGCCAGCAGCCTTAGAGTTTCAGGATACTGTTGGGCATTTTAAAAACACGTATAAGTTGGATGTTGTTGAGCAAGATTTTCTAAAATCATTTTTGTCTGGATACTTAAAAGTGCCGCCTTCTGCTACAATCCCTATTCATTTATTCACTATTGTTCATTTGTCCCCAAATGTTAAACAGCTTGAGTCTGCTTTTCTTGGGCTTAATAGAAGAAGGCCGCCAGGGCTTTATAATATTAATCAAATAAAATTAGACAGCCTGCTTGGCTAACTAGCTTTTAGATTCTTTAAAAGGACTTGTCTAGAGAACCCATAATCTCCTTTAGCTTCGGCCTGAGCTTCTCCTTTCTTTCCTTAATCTCATTCAGGATAGATACCAGCTTGTCAGCAATAATCTTCTTAATCTCGCCGGATAGCAGCTTTCCAGACCTGTAGTCATCATGTATCTTCTTAAGCTTTGCATCATTATCCTCAAAGAAAGTAAGCCAGAGGTACGGAATGTCAACATCAGGGTTGCCGCCCTTTTTCCTGTGCTCCTCCACAGTTGCCTGCCCGCCTGAGAAAGCATACTTGTTGATTTTTCTCCTGACAGCCTTCTCGTCATCAGAAAGGTAAATCCCGTTATCAATAGAAGAAGACATCTTGCTCTCGCTTTCAACCCCAAGCAGGCTTGGCAGGAACATGCACTGGATAGATGCCGGCTTGTAGTATCCGAGCTTAGGCAAAATATCCCTTGTAACCCTGAAATGCGGGTCCTGGTCAACAGCATGCGGAATCAGGCAGGGAACATTCCTCTTTTTCAGCACAGAAGGCAAAAAAGCAGGCACAGCTTGCATCGCAGTAAAGAATATGCTCCCGATGTTGGTCCCGTTGTCAAACCCAAAGCTCGCCTTAACAGTCGAGAAAGTTATCTTCTTCGCAACCCTGATAGCCTCAGGGTAAAGAAGCCCGGCATGCTTAGTGTCAATAATTACCTTTGTCCTCTTAAGGTCGAAGCCAACAGCCATGATATCCAGAATATTTTCTTCAGTATAATTTCTCACATCTTCCAGGCTTAATTCCCTCTTGAACAAAAACTTCTCGTCATCAGTAAACTGCAGGTAAAGCTCAGCACCAAAAAGGTCCTGAAGGTACTTAGTGAATAGCAAAGGTACAAGATGCCCAAGGTGAACCCTCCCGGAAGGCCCTCTTCCAGTATAAAGAAAAACCTCCTTGCCTTTTTCAAACTCATCAAGAAGCCAGCCAAGGTCTCTGTGAGCAAAGAAAATCCCTCTCCTCAGCATATGATGAACAAGAAGGCCCTTCTTAGCAGCAATCGCTTCAATCCTTTTAAGAAGCCCGGCGTCAATCTTCGATATGCCAAAGTCCTTGATTATCCTCTCATAGTCAAAGTTCCCTTTTGCTTCCCAGGGCGTAAGCTTATAATCCATAGAAACCTTAGCTTCTCCTTTTTTTATTAATCTTTTGGTTAGTATCAAGATGCTTTCGCTAACCCAGGCAGCTGCTAATTATTTTATTTATTAGCTCTTTCAAAAACAATGGGCAACTTACTTCCTGGAATGTAAAAGTGATATGAAGAGTTGCAGTTACCATACATAACATTTCCATCTATGCCTGTTACTTTGTATATATCTTCCTCAAATCTTTCAGGATTGATAGGCAGACAGCGTAATAAGAATCTTAATCCTGGCTCTTCAGAGGGGACTATTCTTACTTTGCCAGTTAATCCTTCTTCTTCAGCAAAGTTAAGTATATCGTTAGGCACTCTTACTTCCATAATGCCGCTTAGGCCCGTTAGTTTCCTTATTATCCCAAGGTAATCCCCGGCATATGTTTTGTATACTTCTTCCATTTTTTATCACCTTTTGCTCTTGTTTTTATTTTTTCTGGTTTGGCTTCCACACCCTTCTGACCTGCTCCCTCTCGAAATCCTTGAGGTGCTTTCTGATGAAAGGAGGAAAAGTCTCATACAATGTAACTGAGCTCGTAAACTTGTTCAGCTTGTCCTTTAAGGCCTTAGTGGCCTTCTGGTACATGTTAATGTCAGAGTAAACCAGCCCGTCCTTAATTCTCCTGTACGCAGGGGTTCCCTTAGGCGCAAGCACAATATAGCCTCTTTTTCCCTGAATCAGCCTAGAGTAAGTATTCATTCCAGCCTCAATGTCCCTATAGTCAGAGAAATAAACCCCTCCGGCCTTGCTCGAAGGGTCAACAACCAGCAGCTCATCGCTCTTGACACCAACCACAACAGAGTAATGCGCTCTCTTTGCATTTGGGAAGAGGTACTTCTTCTTGTAGTCAACAATCAGCAGCGCACCCTCGCCAAGCCACTCCCTTGCCTCCTTCTTAAGGTTGCTAATCTTATCATAATCCAGCCAGCACCCAATTACCTCTTTATTGGTAAACTCCTCAACAGCAGAAATAAGCTCTTTCGGGTGAGTCCCGGCAGCCTCATCTTCTTTGGTTCTTGTAATAGTTTTCATCAGCCTGCCCAGTTCCTCCTGTTTAGACTCAATCCCAAAGAAAGAAAGCACAATCTGCGCAGAAGCAGGCCCGCAGTAAGAAGGCAGCTGAGCATAAAAATTCTCCTTTATTCTCTCAAGGCTCTCTATCTCTCTGCCCCTTTTCCCAATCGCAATCATCCCCCCAGAAAGAATTCTGTTTGGAATCACAAAAAGCCTGTTATCCCTGGAAACAAGCTCAGTATGAAAGTTATGCACCCTTTCAACCTCATAACCCTTATCCTGAAACTCAACAGAAGCCCCGGGCTTAAGCTTATATACATTCTTAAGGTAAACTCCCCCGACATAATCCCTCAGCGGGTTAATCATTCCCACAAACAGCACAGCTATCAGAAGAACCACAGCAGGAATTACTATCATTCCCAGAGCTTCTCTTACCATAGGAAAATCAGACGCAATCGCCACAACATTTATCAGCAGCAGGTACAAAAGCATCTTGACAATAATAAACGAAATCCTTAGGATATGCACAGAATCCTCCTCAACTAGGTAGTCTTCAATGCCGGTTTTAGAAACAAAAAGCCTTATCAGGCTCAGTATCAGGTTTATAATAAATACTCCAATAACAAACAGCAGTACAATAGTTATAACCCTTGGCACAGCATCCACAAAAGGCGAGAGTATAGCCTCATAAGAAGAGAATCCCAGGTATACCAGCGCAATCAGCAGCGAAGTAATCACAATCAGCTTCTCTGCAATGCCCGAAATCCCGGCATTCCCATTGTCAAAAGAGCCCCTTCCAACCCTCCTTAGCTTAACAAAGCCCCGGGAAGCAAGCCTGGATATCAAAACCCCACATACAATTATCAGGAATACGTAGAAAAGCCTTAATGCAAGCTCCAGAACACTTAATTCTTCCATAAAGAGGGTTGTAAGTTAAGCTTTAAATAGATTTTGCTCTTTTGCAGTTGTTAAAAACACAGGATATACATTCAAGCTCAATAATATCGAAACCTATTTAAAACTTAGATTAACCTAGGAATAAGCATGGCAAAGCAAGGCGAAAGCAAAGAAAGCAAGCCCAGCGAAAAAGGCATAACTGTAAAGAAAAGCGAGGACATCAGCGAGTGGTATTCCCAGGTTGTTCTTAAGGCAGGCGTGGCAGACTATGCCCCGGTAAAAGGCTGCATGGTAATAAGGCCGCTTGGCTATGCAATCTGGATGAGAATACAGGAGCACTTCAATAAAGTTCTTGAAAAGTACGGGGTTGAGAATGCTTATTTCCCAATGTTTGTCCCCGAATCATTCTTCAAGAGAGAGGCAGAGCACGCAGAGGGCTTCTCGCCAGAAGTTGCCTGGATAGAAAGAAAGGATTCTTCAGAAGAGCGGCTCGCTTTAAGGCCAACATCAGAGGCAATCATGTACGATTCCTACTCAAAGTGGATACGCTCATGGAGAGACCTCCCGCTTAAGATAAACCAATGGTGCAACATTGTCCGGTGGGAGACAAACGCAGTAAAGCTCTTTTTGAGAAGCAGGGAGTTCCTTTGGCAGGAAGGCCACTGCGTTTATGAGACAGAAAAAGAATGCATAAAAGAGGCAGACGACTACATAAAGGAGTACAAGAGCCTTTGCGAAAGCCTTCTTGCAATGCCAGTAAAGATAGGAAGAAAGACAGACAGCGAGAAGTTTGCCGGTGCAGTATTTACAAACACTATGGAAGGCCTGATGCCAGACGGCAAAGCCAGCCAGCTGGGCACCACCCACCACCTCGGCCAGAACTTCTCAAAGGCGTTTGATATACAATTCCTTGGAAAAGACTCCGAAAAACATTACCCCTTTCAGAATTCCTGGGGATTCTCAACAAGGCTAATCGGCTCAATGATAATGTTGCATTCAGATGATAAAGGGCTTGTGCTTCCACCAAGGGTAGCGCCAACACAAGTGGTTATAATCCCAATCTTCAGGGAAGAGGCAAGAGAAAAAGTGCTTGCCGAAGCTGAAAAGCTAAAAAAAGCCCTTTCAGGATTAAAAGTCAGGATAGACCAGCGCGAAAGCATGACCCCTGGCTGGAAGTTTAACGAGTGGGAGCTTAAAGGAATTCCAGTAAGGATAGAACTGGGCATGAGAGACTTAGAAAGCCATACTTTCGTTGCCTGCAGGAGAGACACAGGCGAAAAGCAGTCCTATAATATATCAGAAGCAAAGCAGAAAGTCTCTGAACTGCTGGATAATATCCAGGCATCTCTCTTTAAAAAAGCAAAAGACTCAATAGACGCAAGGACAAAAAAGACCTCAAACTTCATAGAGATGGTTCAGGAAATCAACCAGGGAAAATGGGTTGAAGTGCCTTTCTGCGGCGAGAAGCCCTGCGAGGCAGACATCCGCGAAAAGACAGAAGGAATCACCTCAAGAGTCATCACCGGGAATATCTCAAAAGAGCACGGAGAGGCAAGCTGCATAAACTGCTCAAAAAAAGCGAAGCATTTTGTGATTTTCTCCAAGGCTTACTAGCTGCATTCAGGGTTCTGCAGAGTCATGTAAACCTCGCCAGGGGTACCAACGCAGGCACCATTGTTGCACCCATCAGGGCATAGCATGTATGCACTTCTCATAGAATTTGAGTTAGAAGTCTTAAAGCTGGATGTGCAGAAGTATTCCTTGACAGCAGGCACACAGCCATCCCTTGTCCTTACCTAAACGCATTTGTCTTCATATTTGCTTGGATGTGCAGAATCTCGCCTTTGAATATAAACCTCGTTTTTTTGATTGGGATTTATCCCGCCATGCTCAAGGCTAAACCCATTGTCCCAGTAGGTTCCCCAGAAGCTGGCTTGCTCAGAGCAGGCGCCGTCACGGCAGCCATAATCGCACCTGTGCCTTATGAATGAAGGCATTCCCATAGCACAAACCTGCTCATTCAAAAAATCTCCTTGGCAGTAATCATATTTCCTGACTTGAAGATAATTCCCAAACCGGTAAACCGAGTGCTCTACATAGCCCTTATTGTAAAAGTCCTGCCCATCGCTGTCATAGCAGGTAGGAAGAACAGGCCAGATGTCTGGCTCAATAGGCAGGGTAACCAAGTCGCTAGAGCTGCTTCTGAATTCAACGCATTCTCCATCTTCACAATCGCGTGGGCAGTTTCTGTGGTGCGACCAGCCTGTCCCGAATACATTGCATCTTTCTAATACATTTCCCGCACATCTTTGCTCTAGTGGTGTGCAAAGCATGCACCTTCCATCGGTACAGCCATTCTCGCATTCGAATGTCAAGTTTTTTACATCATTGTTTTGGCAGTAGAACTCAGCCAGGGTGTCATCTTTACAGTAATCTGTGAAAGTAAAAAACCTGCCATCAGCGATTCCGGACACAGTGCCCCTGGTGTAAAAGTTAATTCTGCCTTCTGTGTCATGGCAGGATTCTTGCGCCATTGCATTAGAAGAAAGCATAACTGAGAAAGCTATCACTCCTGAAATTATAAAGTGAAGCATCAATTTCTTATCAGAGGCTTTCAAAGTAAATTGCTTTTTCTTTTAAGAACATATAAATCTTATGCTTCTAAAACTTATGATAATACTCAAAAATTAAATCCTTCAGGAGCAACAACAACCGTAATCTCTCCTTTTAGGCTTCCTTCTCTAGAGTTGATCTCAGAAAGTACCTCCTTAGAATTCCCCCTGATAACTTCCTCAAACCTTTTAGTCAGCTCCCTGCACAAGGCAGCCTGCCTTTCTGGAATATACTTTGCCATGTCTTCAAGGGTTTTTCTTATCCTGTAAGGGCTTTCAAAGAAGACAGTAGTTTTCTCCTTGCTCAATTCTTTGAAAATCCTGCATCTCTTTGCTCTTGTCTTTGGCAGAAACCCCTCAAAGCAAAACCTCTCGCACGGAAACCCGGAAGCAGCCAGCGCAGCTACCACAGCACTCGGCCCTGGAACCACAGAAAAAGGAATCCCTCGCCGTATTGCCTCCCTTACAACGATAAAGCCCGGGTCAGAAATCCCTGGCATTCCTGCATCAGTTATCAGTGCAGCATCGCTCTGAGAGAATGCCCTGGCTATTTTACTCAGAGCCTTCTTCTCGTTGAATTCATTGTTTACGATTAGCTTTTTTCCTTTAATTCCAAGATGCCCAAGCAGCTTGGAAGCCCTTCTGCTGTCCTCGCAGATTACATACTCAGCTTTGTTAAGCACATCCCTAAGCCTTTCAGACACATCACTCAGGTTGCCAATCGGAGTTGCACAGACATATAGCATTTTAGCTCACTTTCCGTAAGAATACAGAAAAACTTTATATATTTACTTAAAACCTAATCCCTTTAGCTGCGCTTGCTAAAAGCCAGGGGGAAGCAAAATGCTGGATCCAAAATTTATTCGGGAGAACCCGGAAAAAGTAAAAGAGAATATCAGGAAAAAGTTCAAGCCCGAGAAGCTGAAGCTTGTAGATGACTTTATCAAGAAAGACAAAGAATACAGGAAGCTCTTAAAAGAGTCCCAGGAGCTCAGGGCAAAAAGAAACCAGATTAGCTCTGAGATAAACCAGCTAAAAAAGGCAAAAAAAGATGCCTCGCACCTCATAAAAAAAGCCAAAGAGATACCTCCCAGAATTAAGGAGATTGAAGAGATTACAACTACCCTGTCTTCTGAGATAAGGGAAATTCTTATGAGCATCCCCAACATGATACACAAGTCAGTCCCGATAGGCAAAGACGCATCAGAAAACGTGGTCAGGGAAGTAGTAGGCAAGCCGAGAAAGTTTGACTTTCCTGTAAAAAGCCACACAGAGATTGCAGAATCCCTTAACATAGCAGACTTTGACGCCTCAACAAGAACCTCAGGAAACGGCTTTTACTTCCTAAAAGGCGACCTTGCCCTTCTGGACATGGCACTTATCAATTACGCAAGAGATTATATGGTAAAGCACGGATACATTTTTGTAGAGCCTCCATGGCTTATACGTGAGGAAATACTCAGAGGTGTGTACTCCCAGGAAGAGATAGAGCACATGTCTTACAAAACACAGGACAACCTTTTCCTTATTGCAACAAGCGAGCACCCCCTGATAGGAATGTTCGTCAACCAGCTCATCCCGAAAAAGAGCCTTCCAATAAAGATAACAGGCTTCTCGCCATGCTTCAGGAGAGAGATTGGCAGCCACGGCATAGACGAAAAAGGCCTTTTCAGGACACATCAGTTCAACAAGCAGGAGATGATAGTTATCTGTGAGCCCGAAGACTCTTATAAGTTCTATGATGAGATGCAGGGGCACTCCAAAGAGATTTTCAGGAGCCTTGGCCTTCCATTCAGGGAAATAGAAGGCTGCTCAGGTGATATGGCTGACCTGAAGGCAAAAACAGCAGACCTAGAAGTGTGGTCTCCAAGAAAAAACGATTACTTTGAGATAACCTCCTGCACAAATATGGAAGCAGCCCAGGCCAGGCGGCTTAATATCAGGGTTGTTGACGGCAATGAGAGGTACTTTGCACACACCCTGAACAATACAGTGATAGCAACCTCCAGGGCAATGGTGGCAATACTCGAAAACTTCCAGAACAAGGATGGCACAGTAACAATTCCCGATGTGCTTGTCCCCTATATGGGAGGCAAAAAGAAGCTGGAAAAGCATTCTGGCTTTTTTGAGTGAATTCAAGAGGCATTTTCATGGAGCAGAAGCATGATAGGATAACCCTGAAAAAGCTGGAAAGATACTTCAGCATAACCCAGCAGGCCCTTGAGCTGGCCAAAAGCTCAGAGCTGGATTCTTCAAGGAAAGAGCAGGCGCTTGACTTTCTCGATATGGCAGAGCGCTACTTTAGCGATGCAAAGAACCATTTTCTCAGAAAAGGCGACTATGTTACAGCCTTTGCAGCAGTGAACTACGCCCACGCCTGGCTTGACGCCGGGGCAAGAATAGGCCTTTTCAAAGTGAAAGACAGCAGGCTTTTTACAGTTGATGGCTAACAGGCTTTTGTTTCTCTGTAGTAACAACAATTCCGAAACATTTAAATATGTGCGAATTAATCACCTCGTAGTAGAAAAAGGTGGTTTCAATGAGTTCAATAGAAAACAATGTTATACGCTCCTTTGAGCTGGTAAGGAAAGATGTAATGAGCCTGCAGAGCCAGATAGATGCACTTGGCGAGGCGCAGGATAAGGTTCTTGACCTGGTAAGGCAGCTAAGGCTTTATGAGAATGAGCTGCAGGCACGGGTTTCTAAGCTGGAATCAAGCAGAGAAGAAAAGCCCCAGAAACACTCTGAAGCAATGACTGCAAGGGTTACAGCAAAGAGGCTCCCAAAGCATTATGTGGGAACCAAGAGCGGAAAGCTTTTTCATATAGAAAACTGCCCATTTGCACAAAACATCAAGCCAATGAACAGGGTTAAGTTCAAGTCAAAAGTAAAGGCGCTAAACCAAGGCTTAAAACCCTGCAAGTGTGTTCAGAAGTCTTGATTTGTTTTTTTTGCTTTTTAAAAGATAATTTCTTAATGCCATAAAGCTTTACACCGCTCCCGCCTAGTGTGGCTTTTTATAACATTTTTACAGAAAACTTTAAAACCTTTGCCTTTACACCTTAAATACAAGATGCCTAAAAACGATCAGAGCATCATGGTCGTTCCCAGAGAGGCTCTTTTTGTCAACTTCTATTTTCAGGGCTTTCTCCCACATTCTGAAAAGGACTTTCTTTCAACTTTAGCCAGCTGTTCAGCATTTCATCAAAGAGGCAAGGCAGAGACAGACACAAGCCTAAAGCAGCCAATAGCCTACTGTGTTATTGCTAACTCCAAGCAGAAAACAATCTTTGCATACCAGCGATCTGAAAGCAGGGAGCATTACAATGAAGACAGGCTAAGGGGAAAATGGTCAATAGGAATAGGCGGCCACATAGACAGGCAGGATTCTTTTGCAGGTGACAATCCTCTTGTTACAAGCATGCTGCGCGAGATAAAGGAGGAAGTAAAGATAAACGGCTCCATAAAAAGCGTAACCCCTCTTGGCTATATCAATGACGATTCCGATGAGGTCGGCAAGGTGCACTTTGGGGTTCTGTTTCTGGTTGACACAGATGCGACAGAGATTGAGCCAAACGGCTTCGAGTGCGATTACGGAAAGCTGATTCCAATACCCGAAGCCCTTGAGCATTTCAGGTCAAAGGATTGCAGGCTGGAGAATTGGTCATGCGTAGCCTTTTCTGTTGTGAGCAAGCTTCTCAGGTAGTAAATAAGCTATTTCTTCTTTCCCTGCTTTTTTCTGGCTTTCTTTTGAGGCTTGCTTTCCTTGCTTATTTCAGGAAAGAAAATTCCGGAATAGCCGCAGTTTTTGCATCTTAGCCTGTTAAAGACCTCGCCGCTGCCAATAGACTGGACAGAAAGGTCATTCTCTATATCTTTGCTTTTGCAGACTGGGCAGAACCTCATCTCTAGAAACCAACCGCAATCGTTGCACCTACAATCCCGAAGATCAGGGTAATAAAGAACGCAATGATTGCATAAAGCAACACCCCCTTGATTAGGTTGTCGCTTATGCAGAACTTCTCATAAATCTTGTCCTCCCCGTTTTGTATTGCATTGTAAAGCTGGCTCATTATGATTGTAACCTGAACAATATAGATTCCCACAATAAGCTGGAAGTGGAAAGGTGTTATATTGCTGCTGAACATCGACATGATATTTCCTGCATAGTCAACACCCCCAGTCTCTGCGCCCTGCATACCTAGATCCATAACCCTTTCCCTGATCTTGCCCATGATGAGAGTAATCATGGAAGTTAGGCCAACCACAATTCCCGCGATAATTGGCGCAATGAACCTAACCTGGCTGGATATGCTTGAAGATACCTCAGACAGCATATCTTTCAGCCTCTCATTAATCCTGTGCATCTCCTGGATGTACTTTGAAACATTCATGATAGCAACAGCAGCAGTTTTGGGCCCCTTTTTTATTGTCTGGATTAACACCTTCATAGAGCTTTCTATGATGCTTGAAGGGAACAATCTTATGGCCCCAACCTTCTGGTCAAAGATGGCATTATAAACCCCAAGCCCCAGCCGCCTGATGTTCATGGCAATTGCGCCGAAGAATTTTCCGGCATTTGTCTCTTTCATTATGCCCGCAACATTCTCCAGCGCCATCTCAACAGGAATCCCATCATCAAGCCTATTTCCCAGCTGGAAAAGCGCAGAGCTGAACTCCTGCTCCAGCTTTATGATATCTCCTCTTACCTGGACCAGCTTCTTAGTCCTGAAGTAATCCTTAAAGCCAATAAGGAAGGCTATGCCCAACGGTGTTAGAATAGAGATAAGAACAGATAAAGTGCCAAAAGGCCCAATCGTTTCTCCAAGGTCATTTGTCCTGTAATCAAAAAGCTTAAGAACGCCTAGCCGCTGGTCAAGCGCAACAGCCCCCTCTTCGCCAATTGACATGTACAAAACCGGAGGCAGGATTCCAATAATAGCAATAATAATGCAAACAATAGAAATCAGAAGCACAAGCCCCCTCCTGCTGTCAGCCTGTATAAAGCTTACATCCACCTCACTTGACCCCGCCGGCCTTACCGAAAGTATCTTCTTTGCCATGTAGTAAAGGCTTACCGGAAGCACGATGTTATAGAGAATCGAAATGTGGTACCACCTTACCTCTTCAATAAACCCGACAACCAGCGGCAGGATTACCAGGCCCAACAAGGGCATAATTATCCCAAACATATGCAAAGTGGTAATTGGGCTTTTCAGGGAATGCGCATAATGCAGCATTTTGTCATAAGTCTCATCCATTAAAACACTAACAGCCCTGTCAAGCATCATTACCCTTCTTTCCTCATTAGACTCCATCAGCGATCCTTGAATCAGGTTGAACGCCTGAATAAACTCAAGGTTCGTCCTTCTCCAGGTTTCAAGGTAAGCCGCCAGCGAGTCTTTGATGTTAGAGAATTTGCCGGTTTCCAGGTCCCAGAGCACTTTCCTGAAGTCCAGCGAAAGCGGGGCAGGAAGGTGGTTTGCAGCAAACTCAACAGCAAGCTCAAGGTTTGAGGTATGCCTCATATAGCTCACAGTGTAGAACACGCCAAGTATCATCTGGTTTGATGCTCTTGTCCTTTTCTTGTTTGCAATGTTCAGGGGAAGCTGCATAAACACCATAATCATTGCTATTCCCATTACAAGCACAGACAAAACCAAGAAAAGGTCCAGCGACGTATCCATAACTATGCTGATTCCAAACGCCCCAGCAATGATTAAAGAGCAGATGATAATCGGAAAAAGCACAGCAAAAGAGATAGCTCCCGAAGGTGTTATCTGGAGATGAGTCTGCTCAATAGCCTCCTCGTAATCCCGCTTGTTTTCTTTGCCTGGCTCAATCTTAATAATACTGTCAAAGAGATTGCACATCTTTTCGTAGAGCGTAAGCCTCTTGGGAAAACTCTGCTTTTTAAACTCAAGAAAGTCTGAAGAGCTCAGCTCATTGTTCTCTCCCATATCGCTGAAGTTCAGGCTTTTTTCAAGCTTTTTCTTATATTTCCTTTCCAGCTTTCGGAAGCTCTCATCGTTCATTTTTTGAATTTCCTTGCTTCCCTTATGAGCCAGGCTCTCCACCTTGAGAAAATCTCTGAAGAGTCAAGGAACCTTTTCTCTTTTTTCACATCAGCCGATATCTTGTGAAATGCGTCATTGCATTCAATGCTGAACTCAGCCTCAAGGATGTCATTATGCTTAATGCTTTTGAAAAGCTTTACCTGCTCTTCTTTCATCTTTGCCCTAAGCATGATATTATCCCAGATGGCGTCCCAGTTTCCAGCCCATTCACGCACAGTGCTTCCAATTGACTTCAGCACATCGGACTCCCCGTTCATTAGCTCATCAGTAAGCACAAGCTCGTCTTTGGCAGAGTCATATCTCATAAGGTCAACAAACCCCTTCTCAGCCAGCGGGTCATCTTCCCAGTTTTTTCTGACCTCAGTTATTCTTGTAATCCTTCTCTCCCTTTTCAGGCCCTCGGGGCTTCTTATTGGGTTTGCAACCACAATTATATCAGTTGCCTTGAAAGATGTCTTTGGCACCTTAAGGTCATTAACAACCCTGTCATAGACACCATAAGGAGAATCCCCGTGTATGGTTCCCGCAACAACATTCGCAAGCGCCCCGATTCTCATCGCCTCATAAAGGGATTGCGCCTCAATGCTCCTGACCTCCCCAACAAACAGGCATGAGTCGCCCATCCTCAATGTAGTTCTGATTCCTTCCTCAGCCCCAAGCTCGTTCGTGCTTTTGGTAAGCGCAGAGGCTACCTTCATCGGCTGGATATTATAGCCAAGGTCCATTAAGAATGAGGTGGGAAGCTCGAGAGTATCCTCAATTGAGATTATCCTGTGCTTTCTCATAACCTCAACCATAAAAGAGCCAAGCAGGGAAGTCTTTCCAGCGCTTCTTGTCCCTGCAACCAGAAAAGTCCTGGAACCATCAATTAGAAAGCTAAGCAAGCCAGCAGCAGTCGCATTAAGCATCTTGCTGTCCATAAAAAGCGGCAGAGTCCAGGGCTTGTTCCTGTGCCTCCTGAAAGCAAAAGCCAAGCCGCTGGGATTAATAGGCGGTGAGATAGCAGCAGCCCTTGCCCTGGCGTTAGGAAGCTCAATCTCAGTGTCAAGAATGGGGTTTGCCTCGTCAAGCGGCCTTCCAGAAATCATTCTCAGCTTTGATGACCAGGACTCAGCATCAGCAGTTGAAGGCACAATGTTGGTAAAGCAGTCCTCAAACTCTGAGTGAGAAAGAAACACCTTTGTCTTGCCCTGCGGGCTGTTAATCGTAATGTCCTGGATATTCTCATCTCCAAGCAGGATTTCAATCAGCCCAAACCCCACAGTAAACCTTACAAGAATGCTTGCCAGCTGGTCAACCTCCTGCTCCTTAAGCTTAATCTGCTCCTGGCTTGATATCTCTTCAATCAGGTCCTTTCCTACATGGAAGAACACATCCCTTATCCTCCTCGGGTCAGTAAAGTCCGACCTGCTCGGCGTGTGCTCTGACAAAATAATCCTTGCCTTGTCGAGTATCGTATACTTCTCTTCGGAAAGCTTTAGCTCAGGCGGCACAACATGGTAAAGCCTCAGCAAGCTGTCAGGAACAGAAAAGATAGTAACCTCTGTTGAATCCTCTAAAAAATAGCTCCCAATAACCTCGCCTGCATGCGGATAAGAGGCCATCAGCTTAGTAAACATAAAGTCCGGCTTAATAACAGGCGAAAACACCATAGAGTAAACCGACCTGTCACCTACAGCATACCCTGGAAGGTGCGGCTTTATGACAGTTATAAGCCTGCTTTCCTCCAGCATGCCTATTATCTTCTCAATAGGCTGGATGATGGATTCAGCGCCTTTCTTCTCTTCCTCGGTCAGCGTTATCTTAATCTCTCTTCTAAGCCTTACAAGCTCAACATAAGTCCCTACCGGGTCTGACTTTAGCCGGTTAGTCACAAGCTCTTTGAACCTCACATAATAAGCATTCACTCTCCTGCTCATGCTCTCTGCGACAGAGCCAAGCCCGTAATGCCCCTTATCCCTTGCAATCTTCCTGTAGATTAATGCAATCTCCTTCAGCAGGTTAACCTGCTTTTCATCATATTCATAGTCCCTTCTCTGTGTGAGCACAATCTTGGTGACATTCTCATTTTGCAGAAGAAGCTCTACGATATTTCTCATGCACATATCATTGTCTTCCAGGGAAGGGGACAGGGGGCACTCATTGCAGTTAATCCTTAAGATATAATCATCCCCTTCAGAAAAAACCCTGTTCTCACATTCCATGATAAATACTCTTTTTATTAGAGGCTTTTAAATCTTTTTATTACTACTGAGGCTCAGGAATCATTAAGAATCAGCAGGCCTAACCAAACCTTTTTAAATGAATCCGGGTTTTTAGCGTAAATGGAAGGCTCAATGAATAATTACAAAGACTGGATTCTTGCAGGCAAAATTGCAGCTCAGGCCCGTGATTTTGGCAAGCCGAAAATCCAGGCAGGAAAAAGTGTAATGCAGATACTTGATGAAGTTGAGAAATTCATTGCTGAAAAAGGAGCAATCCCTGCGTTCCCTGCCCAGATTTCAGTGAACGAAGTCGCAGCACATTTCTGCCCAAGCCAGAAGGATGATTACATTCTCGCAGAAGGAGATGTTGTAAAACTGGACGTAGGAGTATGTGTAAACGGCGCAATAGGAGACTGTGCACTTACAATTGACCTTTCAAACGGAAAGCATGAAAAGCTTCTTGAGGCGTCAAGAAAAGCACTTGAGGAGTCGCTTAAGCTTGTAAAGCCGGGCATTCTCATAATGGAAATAAGCCTGGCAATCCAAAAGGCAATTCGCTCGTATGGCTTCAATCCTGTGAGAAACCTCTCAGGGCATACAATGGATTTTTACCATATACATACCGAGCCTTCAATCCCGAATGTTCCTTTTGACTCTCCGCATAGGCTCAAGGAAGGCCAGGTTATTGCAATAGAGCCATTCGCAACACCTGGAGACGGTGTGGTTGAAGAGAGAGGAAACCCCAATGTCTTTATGCTAAAGGCAGCCAGGAACACAAGGCACCCTTACGCCAGGGAGATTCTTAAGCTGATAAAAGACAGTAAAGGCCTCCCCTTTTCAAGAAGGCTGCTGGAAAGACACCTCGGAGCGCCAAAAACTGCACTTGGCCTTTCTGTGCTTTCCAGGGAAGGAATCATAGAAGAATTCGCGCCTCTGGTAGAAAAAACCAATTCCCTTGTATCCCAGTTTGAGCATACGGTAATTGTACTTGAAAAGCCAATTATAACCACGTTTCTTGATTAGCAAATTAACAGTTTTGTTAACGAGCTTTCAGATTAACGGCCGTTAATCTTTCGTTAAGTTTAAATAATATCCCTTTTCCATTGTTCAGATGAAAACATTAAAAACAGAAAGCCTTTCAGTATCAACTGGCGGAAAAAAGATTGTGGATTCAGCAAGCCTTGAAATAGGCCAGGGAGAGCTTCATGTCCTGATGGGCCCAAACGGATCAGGGAAAAGCACGCTAATCTTCGGAATTATGAAACACCCGTCTTACCAAGTTTCAGGCAGGGTTTTTCTCAATAATGAAGATGTTTCAGGACTGCCTACGCATGAGCTTTCAAAAAAAGGCATTGCTGCTGTTTTCCAGAGCCCGATAGACCTTCCAGGAATCAGGCTTCGCCACCTTTTGTGGAACAGCTCAAAGCACAGGTTCAAAAGCTCAAAAGACTTTTCCCAAAGAGTAGAGGAGCTGCTTTCCCTGCTCTCCCTGGAAAAGAGCATCCTGGAAAGAGAGATAACAGGCTTCAGTGGCGGTGAGAGAAAAAGAATAGAGCTTCTGTCCGCACTTCTGGTGAACCCTAAGTTTCTGCTGATTGATGAGATTGACTCCGGCCTGGACGTAGACTCACTTAAGTCAGTAGCCTCTATTCTGAAATCACTGAAAAAAGATAAAGGCATCCTGCTAATCACACACTATACCCGCATTCTCGAGTTTCTTGATGTGGATGCGGTTTACCTTTATGACAAAGGCAAAATCCTGAAGCAGGGTGGAATCGAGCTTGCCGGAAAGATAAATGACTCAGGCTTTGAGCCCATAATAAATGGAAATTCTTAGTTAAATGAAAACCGAAAGCAGCAAAAAGGGTTATGTATACAGGACTCCGCCAGGCATAACAAAGGAAGCAGTGCTTAAGCTTTCAGAGATAAAAAAAGACCCTGCCTGGATGAGAGAGCTCAGGCTCAAGGCGCTTGATGCTTTTCTCTCCATGGGGCTGCCTTCCTGGTCACCCGAGATTCCCATTGACTTCTCAAAAATAACGCTTTTTACAAAACCAGTAGAGTCACAGCAGAGCGACTGGGAAAAGCTCCCTAAGGAAATCAAGGAAACCTTTGACAAGCTGGGCATTCCCGAAGCAGAAAGAGAGTTTTTTGCAGGAAGCGGAGCCCAGTACGAGTCCGAGGTTGTCTACAAAAAGCTTAAGGAAGAAATCGCAAAGCAGGGAGTTATATTCTCAAGCATGGACGAAGCAGTCCATGAGCACCCGGAAATCGTTAAGGAATACTTCGGCAGGCTTATTCCCTATTCAGACAATAAGTACTCTGCCCTGAACACAGCAGCATGGTCAGGCGGCACATTCATCTACGTTCCAAAAGGAGTGAAATTAACTATGCCACTCCAGACATACTACAGGATGAATTTCGAAGGCTCAGGCCAGTTCGAAAGGACGCTTATCATTGTAGACGAAGGCGCAGAAGTTCACTATGTAGAAGGCTGCACAGCTCCATTGTACAGCAGCGCCAGCCTGCACGCAGGCGTGGTAGAGATATTCGCAAAGAAAAACTCAAGGATGCGCTTTTCCACAGTCCAGAACTGGAGCAAGAATGTGCTCAACCTCACTACCAAAAGAGGCCTGGCTGAAGAAAACGCAGTAATAGAGTGGATAGACGGAAACCTTGGCTCAGGGCTAAACATGAAGTACCCGGCAATCATACTGAAAGGCGATAACTCAAGAGGCGACATACTAAGCATAACCTCAGCAGGCGAAAGCCAGAACATAGATGCCGGCGGCAAAGTAATCTGCATAGGAAAAAACACAAGCTCAAAGGTAGTCGGCAAAGGTATCTCATTCAAAGGAGGAACCCACACTTATAGGGGTCTGGTAAAAGTGCTGAAAGCCGCAGAAAACTCAAATGTCAGCGTTAACTGCGATGCCCTGCTGCTTGATGACATCTCAAAGAGCAACACCTACCCGACCAACATAATCCAGAATACAAATTCACTAGTAAAGCACGAGGCAAGCGTAGGAAAAATCGATCAGGACAAGCTCTTTTACCTTATGAGCAAAGGCATCTCAGAAGAAGAGGCAAAAACCCTTATTGTCCTCGGCTTTCTAAGCCCAATTGTGAAAGAGCTTCCAATGGAATATGCTGTAGAGCTAAATAAGCTGATCAGGATGCAGATGGAAAACAGCGTAGGCTAAAATGGGAAAAATCAATATTGAAAAAAAAGAGTATTCAGGGATTCCTGCAGATGTTAGAGTAAGGCTTCTGAGGCTTGGAGTAAAGTTATCCAGGACTGTTGAGTGCATAGAGTTAAGCAGCTGGAATGCTGGTGCAGGAATTGTCCCGCAGGAAGAGATAGTTCTCGTTTCTTTTTCCGGCAATAACTTTATCAGCATTAATGAGAGCAAAGCCAAAACCCTTACATTAATAGCCTATTCGGATGCAAAGGATTCTGTCCTGAATCTTGTTTCATCTGTTCCAGTAAAGAGAATGGTTTTCCTGCCAGCTGATTCTGTTGCCCTAAACTGGATGTGCAGGAATGTTGGGAAATGCGAGATTAAGTCAGATAGCCAGAAACAAAGCCAGGCAAGAATTAGCGTTTCTTCAGTTTTTAGCTCAGATACCGAGTTTCATATTGATTCATTTCACTACGAGGCGAGCAGCTTTAAGTTGAGCCTTGACTCAGTGAATTACGCAGAGTCAAAGGTAAGGGCAAAAGCCATTATTCCGGAAAAGGCTTTAGGAGTTTCATGCGCAATCGACCTTTTTTCACTGGTTGAAGGTGGCTCGGTAGAGCTATCCCCCTTCATAGAAATAAGCAACGACAACATAAAGGCATCACACAGCGCCCTGGCAAGAGGCTATGACAAGGCAGAGCTGTTTTACTTATACTCAAAAGGCCTCTCTGAAGAAGAGGCAAGGATTTTAATAAGAAAGAATATACTGCTAAGAAACCTTCCAGAAGAAGAATTTGAGCAGCACTTAGAGAGGTGGGAAAATGAGCTTGACTAAAGAGCAGGTAAATAAAATCAGGAAAGAGGTTCTTATACCGGATAATTACATCTTTCTCGATAACGGGGCTTCCACGCCAAAGCTGGCCTCAGCAGTAAAGGCAATGGAAGAGTTCTACTCAAAAAGCTACGCAAACATACACAGGGGCGTATATAAGCTTAGTGAGGAAGCAACAGAGCTGTATGAAAACTCAAGGAAGAAAGTTGGTGATTTTATCGGCAGCCAGCCCGAGGAAGTTATATTCACAAAAAACACAACAGAATCACTCAATCTGCTGGCTGATTCTCTTGTCCGAATGATAATCGCAAAGAAAGGAAAGGCTTCTGTACTCATTTCCCTGTCAGAGCACCATTCAAACATAGTCCCCTGGATGATTGCAAAGGAAAGATACAAGAATGTAGAGATCAGCTTTGTAGGGCTTGATCAAGACTTAAGGTTGGATGTTTCTGATTTCCGCAAAAAAGTTTCCGATGCAGACATAGTTTCCCTGGCCGGCGCTTCCAATGTTACCGGCTTCATAACAGGCCATTCTTTTTTTGAGTACGCAAAGTCGCTTGGGAAAATAACGATTTGTGACGGCGCCCAGCTCGTTCCTCATCATTCTTTTTCTCTGGAGCACATTGACTTCCTTGCATTCTCAGGCCATAAAATGCTTGGGCCCACAGGCATAGGCGTTTTGTACGGAAGAAAACAGATGCTTGAAAAGATGCCTTGCTTCCTGGGCGGCGGGGAGATGGTTTCAGAAGTGTCTGAAAGAGGATACAAGGCTTTAGAGCCCCCGCACAAGTTCGAGGCAGGGACAATGCCTTTTGTAGAGGCTTATGGGCTTTCCAAAGCAGTCGAGTTTTTGTCTTCAATTGGGCTTAGTAACATAGAGGAGTATGAGCATGAGATTCTGGAGTATGCGTTGAAAAGGCTTGGCGATATAAAAAGCCTTACTCTCTTTGCAGGCTGTTTAGATGGAAAGAACGCGATAGTCTCATTTGTGCATAAGAAACTCCATCCCCACGACATTTCAGCCCTGCTGGACAGGCGGAAGATAGCAACGCGGGCAGGCACCCACTGTGCAATCCCTATGCACAAGGCCCTGGGCGTGACAGGCACAGTCCGTGCAAGCTTTTACCTCTACAACACCTTTGAGGAAATAGATGCACTCGCAGATGCACTCAGGGAAATTGAGCAGAAATACTAAAATGCAAGACCACGAAAAGTATGATGAGCTAATGGAAAGGGGAGAAAAGCCACACAACCAGCGAAAGCCCCCAAAGTTTAATGCAAGCTTTCATGACACAAACCCCCTCTGCGGAGACAAGATAACAGTTTACCTCCAGGTTGAAGCCGAGGCAGTTAAGGACGCTGGCTTCTTAGCTGAGGGCTGCACCATCTCAATCGCCTCAGCAGACATGCTGTTTGATGAGCTAAAAGGATTGAAGGTTTCTGAGGTTTTGAAGCTTGATGAGAAGCACATAAGAGAGCTTATTGGGATTAGCCTTGGCGTGAACAGGATAAAGTGCGCAATGCTTCCTTTAAAAGCAGTGAAGGCAGCGCTTGTTGAGCATGAAGCTGGAAAGAAGTAGGTAGTTCTGAAATACTTTCCATCATATAAGAGAAAATTTTATAAATATAGCCAACTATACACCCGCTATGGAAACCACAACTATTCAGGTTAGCAAGGAATTATTGTCAAAGCTGAAAGAAAGAAAGCTTTATGACAAGGAGTCTTATGAAGAAGTAATCTGGGATGCGCTGGAGGACTCAATGGAGCTTTCAGAAGAGACAAAAAGAAGAATAAAGAAAGCAGAAGAGGACATCAAGGCAGGGAGAGTTTATTCCCTTGAAGAAGTCAAGAAAGAGCTTGGCTTGTAAGAAATCATTATGCTTGGAGAGTGTTGCTGGTGTTTGACATATACTTTACAGAAGAAGCAAAGAAGTTTCTAAAAAAACTGGACGAAAAAGACAAAAGGAGAATAGTTTCTTCTTTGGAAAGGTGCAGGATAAAGCCGCATTCTCATGTTAAGAAATTAGTTGGGTCAGGGTATTTCAGGTTGCGGATAGGCAACTTTAGAGTAATTCTGGATATTCTTGCAGGCAAGCTGCTGATTATTGCTGTTGAAATAGGCCATCGAAGAAATGTTTATAAGTAGCTCAGCCAGTTTGCACAGGAAAACCATAAACTTTTAAATATATAACAAGTTTAGCTGCTAAGATGAAAATCCTTATTGTGACAGAATTCTTTCCCTTTAGCGACCAATGCGATGTTAAAGGAGGCGTGGAAGCCAGGGCATTTCACATCGCAAGGCACCTTGCAAAAAGGCATAAGGTAACAGTTATAACCAGCAGGGAGACAGGCACAAAAGAGAAAGACAGTTTTGCCGGCATAGAAGTTATAAGGGTAGGCAATGAGAGAGACTATTCCCAGGGCGGAAAGCTCTCAGCAAGGCTTTCCTTTGTGCGTGAGGCAATGAAGGCAGGAAAAAAGCTTAGCCCTGACGTGGTTGACGGCTACAACTTTGTCAGCTACCCTGCAGCATACAAGATAGCAAGGCTTCACAAGGTCCCGGCAGTTGCAACATACCACGATGTCTGGATAGGCGGCGAGTGGGTTAAGAATATGGGCCCCTCAGGAATGCTTGGAGAGATTGTTGAGAGAAGAATTCTTTCCATGAAGTGGAGCCATTTCATCGCAGTAAGCAACTATACCAAAGGGAAGCTTGAGACAAAAGGAAAGGTAGAGCCAAGCAGGATAACTGTTGTGTATAATGGAATTGATAAAGAAAAGTATTCTCTGGGCGAAGTGAAGAAGCAGCCTGAAAGCATCTGCTTTGTTGGGAGGCTGGTCAAGTACAAAAGAGTAGACCTGCTGCTCAAGGCAGCAAAAATAATGCTCCCGGAATTCCCAAGCCTGCTGATTAAGATAATCGGGGTAGGCCGTGAGCGGGAAAGCCTGGAGAAAATGGCTAATGAGCTTGGCCTTAAAGAGCATGTAAAGTTCTTTGGCTTTGTAGAGAAGCATGAGGATGTGGTGAAGGAGATTGCAACAAGCAAGCTCTTCTGCCTGCCAAGTGATGTTGAAGGCTTTGGGATAGTCACAGTAGAAGCCCTGGCAGCAGGCACACCCTTCATAAACTCAGCGATTCCTCCTACAATCGAGGTTACAGACACAGGCAAAGGAGGCCAGCTCTTTGAGCCAGGCAATGAGCTCGACCTGGCAGACAAGGCATCTGAGCTATTAAAGGATCAGTCTTTTTATGACAAGTGCCTCAGCGAAGCCCCGCTTGTGCTTGAGAAGTACGACTGGGAAAAGCTCGCATTCCAGGTAGAGCACGTTTACGAGAACGCAGGAAAATGAGAGTGTGCATGCTTATCGAAGCCTGGAAGCCGGTATGGGGAGGCGGGCAGGCACACGTTTGGGAGCTTGCAAACAAGCTCGTATTGAATCATAAGTGTTCTGTGGACGTTTTTGTGATGAACCTGGACGGAAAAAGGAAAGAGTCATTCCATAATGGCAGGCTAAGCATATATAGGGTTGGCAGGAAAGCAAGCTTTGATTCATTTCTCTCAAGGCTTAAGTGGTGCAGGGACGTTCAGAAGGAAATCATCAGGAGAAAAAGCTATGATGTTATTCATGCACACGCAAACCTTCCAGGATGGCCGGCAAAAAGACTCTCACGAAAATTAGCAATTCCTGTTGTCTACACAGTTCACGGTTGCGGCATTGACGCAATCCGGGACATGTACGGCCGCAACCTTAAAAGCTGGATGCTTTCAAAGGTTGAGCTGTTCCTCCAGGCGAAAATAAAGTATTCACGCGAGATTACAGTTGACAGCTCTTTTCTGAAATTAAGAAACAAAAACAAGCCTGTAGTTATCCCGAACGGAGTCAATGTAGAAAAATATGATGCTGTTAAAGCAGAGAAAGCAAAAAACATCAAAGCTATTTTTGTGGGCCGGCTTCATCCCCAGAAAGGCCTTAAGTATTTAATCGAGGCAGTTTCCTTAATAAAGCATGAGATAAAAAGCTGCGAGTTTCACCTGATCGGCGGAGGCAGCGAGGAAGAAAGCCTGAAACAGCTTGCTAAAGAGAAAAAAGTGGACAGGCTTTTCAAATTCAGGGGCAAGGTTTATGGAGGAGGCCTGATAAAAGAGTATAAGTCATCTCACCTTTTTGTTCTTCCTTCCCTTTACGAAGGCCAGCCTTTAACACTTCTTGAAGCCTGGGCAGCAAGGCTTCCAGTGCTTGTGACAGATGTAGGCGGCAACAAGGACTTTGTTGTTGAAGGTGAAAATGGGCTTATAGTCCCCCCCAAGAGCCCAAAAAAGCTGGGCAGCGCGCTGAAGGCACTCCTGAGCAGGAGCAGGAAGGAGCTAAATAAAATGGGTACAGCCGGCTATCAGCTGGTGAAGAGCAACTACACCTGGGACAAAGTTGCAGAGAAGACTTTTGAGGTTTATAGAGAGGCAGTTGCAGAAGTATCCTGCGAAGAAAGATAAACAGAAAATGAAGGTCTACTTTGTGCGGAACATTCCAAAGCCACATCCAGTTCATCAGGCTTTTGCAGAATCAGTAGGAGCTGAAGAGATTGCTCCCGCACCTGATAATATTAAATATATCCTCAACCCCTTGTATAACATAATCAGGCTGCTTTCACTTTCTGTAAGTATGACAAAAGAGGAGTTTTCCTCTGCGAGGGTTTTTCTGGCCTTTACTTCTCAGCGATTCTTAAGATTTTCAGGCCGGGAATAAAGATAATTTACCTGGATGCAGACCCGCTTTTTTTTCACTTAGCGAATAAAAGGTATGGATATTTTTCAAAGGCAATAATTAATTCTTTTCTTTCCAGGATAGACTCTTACATTGCTGTCTCCGAACTTAACAGGAGATATCTAGAGAGTTACACCAAAAAAACTGCATTGGTCTCAAATCCTTTTTTGACTCGAGAGAAAGTCTTATCAAAAATAGACCTTGTGAGAAGTTCAAGCAAGAACCTCTTGTTTTTGGGTTCGCTTGACGATAATAAAAATATTCTTAAGACTATTGATATTTTCAGCATTATTTCAGATAAAGAGCCTAACGTGAATTTAACAATAGTAGGAACAGGCAGCTTAGAAAAAGAAGTTTTATTGAAAACAAAAGAAAAAAAGAAAATAAAGTTTGTTGGGTTTTCAGAAGATATAGCTCATTACCTGAAGAATTCAGATTTTCTCTTGCTTCCTTCAAAATTTGATTCTCACCCGTCTGTTGTTCTTGAATCCATGGTGTCAAGAGTTATTCCAATCACATCAAGCCAAGTCGGAACGAACTACCTTGTCAAGGACAAAGATTTCATAATTGACTTAAAAAGTAGCGATAAAGATATAGCTGACAAAATAATTCAGCTTATGAAAAAAGACAATAAATATTTGAACCGCCTGAGAGAGGAACATAGGAAGATTGCGATGAATTATACAAAGGAAGCCAAGATTAATGAGTTCAAAGAATCCTTTGATAGATGCTTAAAGGAAATGGGCTTTTAGAACTAGATGTGATGTGTTGGGTTTCTAGTGATTTTCTGTCGTAAAAAAAATTCTCGTGTTTTTAATCTGTTTTTAAAGGCAATTCAGCAAACCTAGACGAAAAACCAGGGAAAATACCATTATATTAAAAGAGTATAACAATTTTAAAAAACATTAATTTTAAATATCATTGTAAAAAGGTTTATTCTTGTTAGTCAAATGATAGAAAGCAGGTTCAAGGCAGCAGTATATATGGCTTACTTGATTTTTTTCTATATTATATTTAAGCCATTCTGGTTTCTCAAAAAGAAAGAAATCTGGTTTTTCATAGAAAGGCCTTTCGGTATTGACAATGCTTATTACCTTTACAATTACGTAAAGAAAAAAGATAAGAAAATAACCTCTGTATTCTTATGCAAAAACAAGAAATCTGCAGAATTTAAGGAAATGCTTGAGGACAAAAATGTTGTTTACAGGTTCTCTTTAAGGCATCTCTGGTATTTTGTGCACGCAGGCAAGTTAATCTTTAGCTACGATACGGACCCTTTTTATTTTTATAAAGAAGGCTACTCTTTGAAGAAACTTCTTAAGCCAAGAACAAAATTAATCTTTCTTCAGCATGGAGTAATCAAGTCTAAAGTTAATCCATACCATAAGAAGTACTGGCATTTTGACATGTTTGTCTGTTCTGCAGAAAAAGAAGCTCAGATTGTCAAGAAATATATGGGATATGAAAAAGAGATAAAAATCACCGGATTAGCCAGGTTTGATAATCTCTATGGTGCGCAGCCTGAAAGAGAGATACTTGTGATGATGAGCTGGAAGAAAAGCCTTCAGGGTGCGAGTGAAGAAGAGTTTAAGAAGCACAAGTACTATATTGCTCTTAATAATATCATTAATTCAGGCTCCATAAATAAGCTTCTTGAAAAGTATGATTTCAGGCTGAATTTTGTGCTTCATTATGTTATGCAAAAATACTCTCACCTCTTCAACTCAGAATTTGAGAGGGTAAAAGTAATCGGTGATAAGACAGATAAAAACAACAACATTTCAGCTCTCATTAAACGCTCAGCACTGCTAATCACCGACTACTCAAGCGTGCTTTTCGACTTTGCTTATATGAAAAGGCATATGATATTCTACCAGATAGGGAAGTATCATTATGAAGACATCTTCGATTACGATAAAGAAGGCTTTGGCAAGGTAGTAAAAACAGAGAAGCAGATGATAGATGAGCTTGAAAGAATTCTTAAGAGAATTAATGAAACAAAAAGCTTTGAGACGGAGAAAAAATACGCAGAAAGAGCCGATAAGTTTTTTAAGCACATAGATAATCACAACTGCGAAAGGAATTACCAGGCAATAAAAAGGATTTAATATGCAAAAAACACTTATTTTTCTCATGGATGCAGTAAGGCATGACCAAATTACGCCAGAAATCACCCCCTTCTTATACGAGCTTTCAGAGAAACAGCAGCTACTGCCGCTAAAAACCCTTTTAGGCTTCTCGGTAGGCATTCACCCAACCATCTGGACAGGCCTTTACCAGGAGAGGCATAAAAAATTCACAATATACTACTACGACCCAAAATCCAATTATTTCAAGCCTGTCTGGTACCTAAAGCTGATTCCGTTTGAAAAGCTCAGGAAATACTTTATAGGTGCAGTTAAAATTCCCTATTACAAATTCAAAAGGCTTAAGCAATCCTCACCAAAATGGTACAAAAGGATTATTGAGTACCCACCTGCGCTCCCACCAAAAATGTCCAGGTTCTTTTCGTGCAAATCCCAGGAGCCAGAATACAAGGAGAGCCTGTTCTCTGTCCTGGAAAAAAACAAAATCTCCTGGCACGGGCAGGCAGACCTCGGCTGCCTTTTTATAGGAGAGAAAAATGTAAATGAAGTAAGCGATATGAAGCTGACAAAGAGCCAGGCAGATTTCTTTTATATGTACTTTGGAGACGGATACGGCCACTCATACGGCCCTTCATCAGAGAAAGTAATTGATTACCTCAAGCAGTGTGATAAGAAAGTAAAAGAGCTGTACACCAAAGCGCTTAAAGAGCATGGAAAGGTTAATTTGTTTGCATTCTCAGACCACGGCATGTGCGAAGTCAAAAACTTTGTTGACTTAAGGCCGGTTTTCAAATCCCTGGAGTTTAAGCAGCCAAGAGACTTCGTTGCATTCTTTGATGCAACCATGGTAAGGTTTTGGTACCATAGAAAAGGCGTTAGGGAAAAAGTTGTCGAAGCCTTTAGGAAAGTCCCTGAGCTAACATACCTTGATGACAAGCAGCGTGAAAAATACCACATTAGGTTTGAAGACAGGAAATGGGGAGAAGACATATTTCTGGTTAAGACAAACACAAGAATCTTTCCAGACTACTTTGCCCCAATCCGCTCAGGCATCAGGGGAATGCATGGATACGCCCCGGAATCACCATGCTCTTACGGCTTCTTTATAACAAACGCCTTCAGGACAAAGCACAAAGAGATGAATGTAGTAGACATATTCCCCTCAATGCTAAAAGCCTTGGGGCTTGAAAGCGAGATCCCCAAAAATCTTGATGGCAAGCCTGTTTTCTGACCAATTTCAAAAAAGCCTTATGTTTTTAGAAGTCTTGTTCCTTAAAGTAAACCCAGGGGGCAATCTTCCAGTAAATTAAGATGTTCTCCAGCTCTTCTTTTCTTATGCCCTTGTCTCTGTTGGCTTTTCTTATAAATTCATAAGCCATCAGAATCAGCTCAACAAAAGGCTCTCCCTTTGGGATTCTGAGTTTTTTTGTCATGCAAAAATACCTTTTCATAAAGAACAGCCTGTTCCAGATTTTTCTTACTCCCCTGGCTGATGTTTTTTTCAGCTCATTAATATTCCCTTTGAATAATTCGCTAACCAGAATGTCATACCCCTGCTCAAGAACCTTAAACGCATAGCTGATATATTCATCCTTTCTTTTGAATTCTTTCTCTAAGCTAACAGTATGGCTGCTGTACCTGAGCTTATTCATCTTTTCATGCTCTTCAATAAAGTTCTTGAGCTTTTTAGCATGCTTGCTCTCTTTGATTATCTCATTCCTTCTGAAGTTATCAGCAACATAGCTCCTTTCAAGAAGCAGGAAAACCTCCCCGATGCTGAAAATTACCTTTGAGTATCCGTAGAAAAACCTCTCTTTTGCTACATTCTCTTTTAGCTTTAGCTTTCCATTATTTACATCAAACAGAGAGAAAAACACGCAAGACCTGAACAGAATGTTCCTGAACCCTTCGAATTTAGGAATTCTCTCAATTGAGATTTTATTAATCTTTTTTCCATAAAAGGCCTTTCCAGATTCAACGTACTCAAAAAACATCAGGTCGGGCCTCTTGAAAATAGTAGGAGAAACATAGTGCAGGGAAACATCCTCATCATGCTTTACTTGCAGTCTTTTTGATTCCACCTGCAGGCTAGGCTTCTGTTTCTTAAAAATCTCAAAAAAAGCTTTTTTTGCCCTTTTTTCTTTTTCCAGGTTTAATTCATTTGAGAGAAGGTAAAAGTCAAAGTCGCTTCTTGCATCTTCATTATGGTAAAACCCCTGCCCTCTTGCACAAGGCCCTACCAGGCCAAAGCTAATTGTGCTCTTCTTCAGCCAGGGCGTGCCCTCAATATAGCTGACGAAGCTCTTAATCTTCTCATTAATGTCAGCCTCAATCGCTTTCGTCTTTTCGTTCTGCTGGTAAAAGTACATATCAGGTTAAGCTCCGTGAGCTTTTTTATAAACTTTTTTAAATAATTCCAGCTTCCCGGCATTATGGACCTGCTAAGCCACTGGCTCTTTCCGCTTATTGCACTCATACTCTACGACCAGCTTAAGTACAACAAGATACTCCTCTCCTCATTAGTGCTCTCGGTTTTTGCAATTCTGCCGGATTTCGATGTTTTTCTCGGCACAGCAGTCCACAGGACCTTCTCACACAGCATCTTCATACCCATAATCATCCTTCTGATAGCAGTTATATTCAGGCTAAAAGACTCAAAATACGCAAGATGCCTGTTCGTAATATCCTTTTTCCTATTCTCACATTTGCTTTTAGACCTAAGCTACGGAGGCATCCCGCTCCTATACCCCTTCTCAGAAGACTTCGTAACCGCAGAGCTCGAGGTTTCAACATACTCAAGCCTTGTTCCCCTGTTCCACTTCAGGCTGGAAAAATACACCCCCCAGGCCTCAATAGACTGGCGCTACACAACAGACCCAGACATCAAGCCAGGAGTAATCGCCTGGAGAAACACAATCGCAATAATGCTCCTGTTCGCAGGAGTCTTCCTGGCAAGCATAAAAAGAATAAAAGTGCATAACGACTTTGTTTGTGGGCACAACCCGCCTTAATCAGGGTCTGTAGCCAACCAAAAATCTTATAGGCTCAGTTATTCTGGTAAAAAAGGTTACCACCCCGATAGGGCCAAGGATTACAGAAATAATTATTGCCCCTATAACCAAGTGCCTTATCTCAACCATAATGCTGTTAAGCTTATTTGAGTGGCTCTTGTTCAAGGCAAGCAGCGAAGTGACAATAAAAAGGTTAGTTATAGCCAGCCCAATCCACCTCGGGCCGTCAATCCCCAAGGGGTAAAGCAGCAAAGGAGTTAAACAGGCCAGCATCAGAAGACGCTCTTTTTTGCTCTTTATAATCGCCCTGAATATTTTTTTAAAAATCATAATCGTTGGCAAAACTGCAGGAAAAAAAACCAGAAGCCCAAAAACAGTCCACCGGTTAGCCAGCCTCTCAACAGTATAGCCTATATTTTCCTTAACACCTCTTGTATGAATTCCCTCGGGTTCATAAGGAATGCTTATCTCGCTGTTTTTTTCATTAATATAACGTTGGTGGTCCTCAATTGAAGTCTTGGTTAGCTGGCCCTCAGTTCCGATAATATAAGTAGAGCCAACAGCCAGTATGCCCAGAAAAAGCAAGAATGCAAGCTTCCAGCAGCAGATCTTGTTCTTATAAATGTAGTAAGCAATTATCAGGGGAATAAACATAAAAAAGAAGCCTTCATGTATCAGCAACCCCAAAACAAGCAGGCACGGAATCAAAAGGTAGCCTATTTTCATTCTCTTGTTAATCAAAATAAAGCACACAAAAGCAATTACCAGAAGAGCCTGGTCAAACCTTCCAATGTCAAATATAAACTGGTTTGCAGTTGCAAAATGCGTTATAGCAAAAAGAAAGAATAAGAATAGCCCAGGCTTATTATTCAGCCTATATGGCTTGTAAAACAAGACAGCAAGCACAATTATCGCCCCAGCCATAATAATAAAAGAGAAAACCACAGTGATGCTAAATGTAATCTCTGAAAAAATGTGCCTGAAAGCCTCTCCGATTAACCCTCTCTTAACAAATTCAAGCTCATAGTTTACAAAAAGGCCAGTCCCAATGCTTTTCCACCTTAAAATCACAAGCTTCAGGATGGTCATAACCAGAGTAGGGATTAATGCAGCTAGCACAAACAGTGCCAGCGATAGTTTCTTGTTTTCAATAATCCATGAGTATAGCCAATCCTTATTATGGATATGCTCATCTGCAGTCAAAAGCCCTCACCTCTCCCTAACCATTGCAAGAATCTTCTTGACATCCACAAGCTTAAGCTTAATCCCCCCAAGCAGGTAAACAGCACAAGCCAGCCCTCCAATAACAACAGCCTTAACCACATAATGCCCAGGCATCACTGCCTTCACGCCAAAAGCAAGCACAAGCACCCCCAGGGAAAGAAACACAGTCTTCAGGATATAAAAAAAGTCAATCGAGAAAGGCACCTCTTTATTCACAATAAAGTAAGTAGACCCAAAGAGAAACAAGGTAGTCACCAGAGTCCCCACAGCAACCCCGACAATCCCAAGCACCCTCACAAGCAGGATGCTCAGCACAATATTCAGCAAGGCAGCAAAATAAAGGTACTTGGTTCTTTCCTTAACCCTTCCGAAAGCAGCGCTGAAAGCAAAGTTAATAGAGAAAAACACATAAAACACTTTCGCAGCAAGCAGCACCAGCAAAGCCCCCTGCGAGGCAACAAACCCCTGCCCGAAGATTACCAGAAGAACCTCCTTAGAAAAAACACTCGCAAGCAGAAAAAACGGCACAGCCACAAAAAAGCCCAATGAGTAAGTCAGCTCAAGAATAGCCTTAATCTCCTTTTTCCTGCCCTCTGAAAAAAGCTTGGACCCGAGCGGGAAAAGCAGCGCAGCGATAGGCAGTGCAAGCCCGGCCAGCACCTTAGAGATAGAGCTCGCAGCGCTGTAAAGCCCCGCATTCTCAAGCGTGGAAAAGTAAGTTATAACCTGCAGGTCAGAATAGCTCAGCACATACATCGCCCCTGTCCCAAGCGCAACAAACAAAGAATACTTCAACAGCTTCTTAAACAGCCCAAAGTCAGCCTCAGCCTTCACACGCGAAATCTCCCTAATCTTGCTCCTTGAAACAAAGAATGAAAGAATAAAGACAATAAAAATTCCCATCCCCCAGAACAGCATCGTTCCCTCAGCGCTCAGCCTGCCGGTAAGCCACAAAGCCACCACCCCGGCTGCGACCACAGCAAGGTTAAACACCTCAAACATCTTGTTGTAAAACACATTTTGGGTAACATTTACCGCAGTCACAAAAGCCCTGGACATGTTGAAGAACAGGAAATAAAGCAGCCCGGCCTGCAAAGCCGCCCCAGCCATAGGGTAATGAAAATAATTCTCAGCAAGCCAGGGCGCAAAAAAGAAAAGCACCAGCCCAATCGCAACAGCAGTAATCGTCTGGGAAAGAAAAGCAATCCGCACAGCGCCCTTAAGCCTGCCAAGCCTCTTTTTCTCGTAGAACCTCACACCATGATAGTTCAAAGTTTCAGTAAGCCCAAAGTCATTAAATATGCTAATCAGCCCAAAGAAGCTAAGCAGAGAGTAAACAAGCCCGAAATCAGCCCCGGAAAGATTCCTCGCAAGAACAATCCTTATTGCAAAGCTCACAGGAATAACAAGAAAAGAGAACAGGTAAAGAAAAAAGACATTCTTCCTGACAGTCTGCTTAAGGCTCTCGCTCATTTTCCAGGAAAAACTATCAGGCAATCATATAAAAACATTTTCTTTTAATCACAAAACAAACATCACCAGGAACTTGATTCCTTCAACAATCCTAGGGAAGAAACTGTAAATCCCGATTGGGCCCAAGACTAATGAGATAATTATTGCGTTAATGATTAAGTGCTTGTTTTCAATACAAGCCTTCTCCAGTTTCTCAGAGCTGCTCTTTTTAAGCGCAAGAAGCGATATAACTATAAAGGCATTTGTTATAGCTAGCCCCCACCACCTTGCAAAGTCATGCCCCAGCAAGTAGAGCAAAAGAGGAGTTAATGCAGAAAAAGCAAGAAGCAGCTCTTTTCTGTTTCTTACTAGTGCTTTGAAGATTTTCCCAAAAAGGAAAATAGTCGGGCTAAGCGCGATTAAGAATATCATGTGGTCCAGAAAGAAATTCTTGTCCCTGTTCCTTGCAAAGCTGTATTCTAAATTGTCCTTTAGCCCCCTGAAAGGAATATTCGAGGCACCCTCAGACACGAGCGCTTTCTCGCCTTCTTTGAGGTTGCTATAATACTCTTCATAACCCATTGTCGTAACCATTCCTCTTGTTCCAATAATGTATGTAGAGCAAATAGCTAAGCCCCCGAGCAGGAATAAGAAAGCAAGCTCTCTTTTTACCATTCTTCTCTTGTAGATGTAATAGGCAAAAATCAGGGGTATAAACATAAAAAGGAAAGCCTCATGTATAAGAAGCCCCAAAACAATCAGCAAAGGCAGCAGGAAATAGCTCAGCGTTTTGAGCCGGCATATCATAATCATGCAAACAAAGGTTATAATTAGAAGAAACTGGTCAAACCTTCCGATGTCATAAATAAACTGGTTTGCAGTTGCAAAATGCGTTATTGCAAGAAGGAAGAAAAGAAAAAGCCCAGGCTTTTTATAGAGCTTATAGGGCTTAAAAAAGACAAGCACCAGCACAGCCAGCGCGACTGCTAGTATTATAAAGAAGAAAGCCATAGCAATCTTAAAAGTTATTTCGGAAAAAACAAGCCTCAGCAATTCTCCTATTAGCCCCCTTTTAACAAACTCTATCTCATAGTTAAATAACAGATGTGTAATAGCAAACTTTGGCCCCCTGAGGATTACCATTTTCAGGACAACCTGAATAAAAGTAGGAACAAAAGCAACACAAAAAAGTAGAGCTGCCAAAACCTTCTTGTTGCTAAACAGGCCTCTATCAAATATCCAGTTTTCTTTCTGGCTCATTTGTATTTCCCTTTAACAGCTCTCGTTTCCCTAAAAATCAGCCCTCAAAATCCTCTAAAAAGCTCTCCCAGTCAATAGTCCACACAATTACCCTCTGCCCAAAAACATCCCTTATGTTGCTGAATTCTTTAAAGTAATTCGTTCCGTGCCCCTCAAGGAAAAACAGCCTCGTGAACATGCTGTTTCTAAGCAGCGGGTCGCCCATGACAATCTGGTAGCTTCCGTCAGCACGCTCTTTCAGGGTTACTGACAGGTCAAGCAAAGGCGACTCATATTCTTTGATGTAAGAGTTCCCCTCATCATCATAGTAAACAAAAGAGTGCGGCCTGCTCCCGTTTTCCATCTGGCTCACATAAGCCTCCATTGAGGTAAGGTTGATAAACACCTTTACGCCCTGCGTAGCCGAGAACATTCTCGTGCATTCCAGGATAGTTTCATTATTTCTCTTCGTGCAGCTGATCTCTGCCCCGATATAGGAAGGCCAGGGAGAAACCCACTCATCAGCATTGTCAGTAACCCTTATCTGGTAGTAATACCTCCTTGCAAGCTCATCGCTCAGGTTAAAGTAATCCTTTAAAATCTCCAGGGCTTCAGCCTCCCCCAAAAACCTAACCCTGTTGTACATCGTTGACCTTGTGAAGTTCCAGGTGCCGAAGTGCCCCCAAACCTCAGATTTCCCAACCATGTCTTCAGATGTGATAAAGAAAGACTGAGGCGGAGTGCAGTGCGAATACTGAAGAATCTGTTCAGCAGCATCCTCGCTTACATAATTAAGAAGGTGCTGCCTTGCATCCTCCCTTGGCATCATAATAATGTCCTTAACAATCCTTATTGCAGCAGCGTCCGTGAGGTTCTCCTCAAGGATATAAAACGCCTCGTTAGAGCCGCAGTTAAGCATCCTTTGTATCGCTAATGCTTCAGTCTCATCGTCAGTCTGCAGTATTCTTCCAGCCCAGTGCGCCATCGGCGTATTCTGGCTCGCACCGTCAAAAGTGACCTGCCTTCTTGCTATTGCCTTAAACCAGTGCCCAAAATCCCACCAGGACGTTATGATAGCATCCTCGTCTGACTTTTCATTGATTTCAGATAAGGACCCAAACCATCCGTCGTTCATCATAGGGAACTGCCTTGATGAAAGCTGGTAGGCATTTGAGTACATAGAGTCAGTGCCGAAAAACAGCACAAACACAAACAAAGCCACAAGAAGCAGCTTGGTGATGCTTGCTTTTATCTGGAAGTTCTTTTCAAGCATGCCAGCTAAGTATTTTCCGCCCAGCCCAATCGCAACCCCGATCGCAATCGCAAAAGGCGGCACGATCATAAGCACAAACCTGATTCCCTTGAATGTAGCGTACACAGTTGAAGCCATCCAGATCGCAAGAAGCAGGGAGAACAATGCAGTATTGTTTTTGCCCCTACCTTTCGCAAAAACAGCTATACCAATTCCTATCAAAGAGACAAAGAAGAGGAACTGCCCCCCAAGGTTATCAACAATCTGGCTGAAGCTTGCCTGTTTTAGCTCAGCAACAGTCGTGTAAACATTCGGCCAGATAGTGCCAGTCGCAACATCCTTAATCTGGACAAACCCTATCGTTGCTCCGATGTTGTCTATCATATTGCTAAAGTTAAAGCCTCCTGACCTTAAGTTGTATGAGCTCATCAGAAAATAAGACACAAAAAAGACTCCCAGAATCAGCAAAGTAATCTTTGCTTCCTTCCTAAAAAACTGCTTCTTTTCAGAAACATCTCTCTTCAGCCCCGAAGATAACAGCTCAGATGCAAGATAAATCAACCCGGCAAATATTGTTGAAAAGAATATAATTAAGAAAATATTTGAAACAGTCCCCTGGAACAGGCCTCCCCAGGGAAGCAGGCTAGTGTCAATGAAGTAAAGAGCAAGCAGTATAACCGCTATCAGCCCGGCATTCACTGCCATAAAAGCATAGCCCTTGCCTTTCCTGTTATCCTTGAACCTTGCGGTGTTGTAAAGAATCAGCGCAAGCGCCACATTGGCAGCAAGCGCGCCCAGAAGCACTATAAGCGTTGGCCCAGGAGTCCACGCCGTTGAGAGAATCCATAATGTAACGGCAGTAAGCACAGAGAATATTACAGTATTCCTGGTGTTTCTGCTCCTGAAAGCCTCAATAAGCATCCAAGCGGCAATCAGTGGAAACAGAATGTTAAAAGCATCGGTATCAGCAAACCCGCCAATAGTCCTGGAGACAAAGAAAGGGTGGATAGCAATAACTGCCCCTGCAAAAAACCCTCCAATGTTTCCGGCAAGCCTTTTCCCGATGAAAAAAGCAGGAATCACACAGGCTGCAGAAAGCCAGACAGAGCTAAAAAACACCACCTGCAGAAGCGTTACATCAGAGCCGAGAAAGCGCAGCATCCTGTAAGTGTTTGCATTGATCAGCTCAAGCAGGTTTGTAAACCTTCTGTGGTAGGTTGGCTTTCTCTCAATCGGCGCCCCGCCAAGCATAAGGTAGTCAATGTTTCTGCCATCTTCAAGCATCATGTCTCCGGGATGCCCCAGCTCAACTATGTTCCTGGTAAGCCTGAAGTAATGGTATGGGTCAATCGCAGTAAGGTAAGTTATATTTCCCTCGTCTTCTTTGAGCTTTTCCTTCAGCTCAAGGGAATACCTCTGAATTTCCCTTTCAATCATCTCACTATTTTGCCTAATATACTCGTCAAGCTGCTCCTGCACAATGCTTCGCTTCTGTTGCTCAGGCAGGAGAGGGTACTGCGCATTAACCTGCTGCTGTATCTGGTTGCCAATCCCATTGTAAATGCTGTCTCTCGCCCATTCATCAGTAATAGGCAGGTAGGCAGGCTGCACCCTTATGAAAATAGCCAGAAGCATAGGAATAAGAATAAGCACAATAGTAAGCAGAACCTTGGTTTTCTTGTCTTTTCTGTCTTCAATTACATCATCAATCTCATCAAGTACGCGCATTTTTAAGCCCCCTAACTGCAGCCCGGAACGAATCCAGATAAGAGTCAGGTTTTGGGATGTTATTTAAAATTTTTGTTATTTTTCAGGAATCAGCTAGAACTCAGGGAATTAAGCGTTTTCCCAACAGTTATAAAAGTTGCGTTTGATAAACGCAACATATTTAAATGAGGCAAAGTGTGGCCAGGATTTAACGCCTGAGCAGAAAAAGCTGTTTGACAGCTCTGAATTTAAGCAGAAAATTGTGGCTAAAGGAGTAGGCTTTTTTCTGGATAATTCCTCTTTTTCTGAATAATTTGCTGAAGTCAATTAAGCTCTTCTTTTTCAGCAAAAACCCGGCGAAAAACATTTAAAGCACACTTTTATCTACTGCTTAATGAAAGTTTTAAGCTACATAAAGTGCCTCAGGGTTTCGCATTTTTACAAGAACGCAGTAATCTTTGCGCCTCTTTTCTTCTCTGAGAACATCACCAACATACCCCTGTTTATAAGCGTGTTTCTGGTTTTTCTGGCTTTTTCTTTTGCTTCCAGCATTGTCTACATAGTTAATGACATAGCAGACAAAGAAAAAGACAGGCTTCACCCCATAAAGTCAAAAAGGCCGATTGCCTCAGGAAAAGTAAGCACCCTTGAGGCGCTTGCACTTGCCTGCCTGCTGGGAATCTTTATGCTGGCAGTCCTCTCAAGGCTGCATTTTACAGCATCCCTGATAATCTTCGCCTACATTGGCATAAACCTGCTCTACAGCTTCAGGCTGAAGCATATCCCGGTATTTGATGTGTTTCTCGTTGGGTTTCTCTTCGTGATAAGGATACTCGCCGGAGGAATCCCTGTCAACATCAAGATTACTCCCTGGATTGTTTTCGCCACATTCTTCCTGGCGCTGATGCTTGCAGTAGGGAAGAGGAAGTCAGAGCTGGTTCACATAAAAAACAAAAGAAAAGTCCTTGAGTCATATACTGAAGGCATCTTGGATGCGATGCTGGTTTTGTCAGTAACCTCCTGCATAGTGTTTTATGCAATCTACTGCATCCTGGGCGCGCACTCAGAGATGGTGATGTACTCGCTTTTTTTTGTGGTGCTTGCGCTCCTGAGATACCTCTACCTTAACTTAAAAAAACACAATGTTGAGTCTATAGAGCGCCTGCTGGTGAGGGACAAGGTTCTTCTCTCTTCCCTGTTCCTTTGGTTTGTTTACATGCTCTTTGCATTCTACTACACCAATGGCTTCGCTATCCTGGGCTAGCTTTTGAAAACATTTAAAAGAGCCAGCCATCCCCATCCTGAATGAAAATGCAAAGCAAAGTTGCGGTACTAAGGACATCGCCAGAGACAGTTCTTGATGATTACGAAAAGCTCCTGCATCTCTGTGCATACGAAAAAATCATAAAAAAGACAGCAGAGACCATTATAAAGCTCAACCTTTCCTGGAGCCTCTACTACCCAGCCTGCTCAACCCAGCCCTGGCAGCTCGAAGGCCTTCTCAGGACACTTAAAAAAGACGGCTATGAAAAGATAGTAGGCGTTGAGAACCAGACTGTTGTCACACACCCCTGGAAAGGCGCCTACGACAACAAATGGCTCCCTATGCTAAAAAAGTACGGGGTTAAGTACCAGCCCCTTACTGACGTCGAGTGGGTAACCCACAGGCCAAAGTCAAAAATGCTCGCAATGAAAGACCTTTTCGGCGAGATTCTGGTGCCTAAAATGTTCTTCGGCTCAAATGTAGTTCACCTCCCTACTGTAAAAACCCACGGCCACACCACAACCACAGGCGCTATGAAAAACGCTTTCGGCGGCTTAATCCCAAAGTACAGGCACCATGCCCACAAAAAGATACATGAAGTCCTGGTAGACCTTCTCTCAATACAGAAAGAAATCCACAGCAGTGTCTTTGCGGTTATGGACGGCACAGTATGCGGGGACGGCGCAGGCCCCAGGGTAATGGAGCCCTACATAGGAAACATAATCCTTGCAGGTGACGACCAGGTTGCCATTGATGCAGTTGCAGCAAAAATCATGGGCTTTGACCCACTGAGAATCAAGTACCTTAAGCTGGCAGATGACGCAGGCCTGGGAAACGCAGGCCTTAACAGGATAAAAATCCTTGGAATGCCGGAAAGCGAGTTCAAAAGGCTAAACTTTGGCTTCCAGACAAAAAAGAGCCTGGTAATCAAGTGGGACCAGAGGATAAGGAAAGGCACATCAAACATAAAATGGCTCCACAACCTTCTTTTCCATTCACCCTTGTTCAAGATGTTTATATTCGCATCAGGCTTTTACCACGACTCCTTGTGGTACCCAACCACAGGAAAAAAGAAGATAGCCCAGTTCAACAAAACCGAGTGGGGAAAGCTTTTTAAGCAGTACCCCTACGGCAAGTTCCCTAAGTATGAAGAAATCAAGGAATGGGACCCTTACTGAGCAAAAATGGAAAAGATAGCGGTCTTTGATTTTGACGAGACAATAATTAATACGGATTCCCTGTATGCTTTTCTTATATTTAACTATGGGCCTTTTAAGTTTTTATCCGGTGTTGCACTTCTCTCTCCTGTTTTTATCTCATACAGGCTTGGGCTTATCACAAACTCTAGGGCAAAGGAGATCCTGCTTAGCTTCTTCTTCAGGAATACAACCCTGGATTATTTCAATGAAAAGTGCAGGAAGTTCCACGCCAGGATGCAAAAGCGCCTAAACAAAAAAATACTTGAAAAAATAAATTTCCATGTTGAAAAGAAAAACAGGGTTATCATCGCAACCGCTTCCATAGAAAACTGGGTGCAGCCCTTTGCAGATTCATTAGGCATAAAAGAGGTCATCGCAACAAAGCTCGAGTTTAAAGACAATAAGTTTACAGGCAGGCTTGACGGCAAAAATTGCTATGGCAAAGAAAAGCTCAGGCGCCTAAGGCAGCACCTTGGAGGCTTCCAGGGCAAGCACATAATACTCTACACCGATGGCAAGGGAGACAAGCCCCTGATGAAAGAATTCTCAGAGGTTTACCTTGCCCAAAGAAAAAACCTTATAAAGCTTCGCTAGACTCTTCTGCCTGAGCCAGGGTCGCATAGTCTGGTATTGCGCAGGCCTTGAGAGCCTGTCCCTTTGGGAGCGGGGGTTCGAATCCCTCCCCTGGCGCTTATCTCAAAACGCTTAAAGAGAGGGACAAATATTGAATAAAAAAGAAAAAAAGTGTCTATTTTATATCGCTTTGATATCAATTATTTTTTACTTTTCTTTTTCAGGTTTTTTTCTCTTTTTTTTTGAACCTTCTTCAAGAGAAAGTTTTATTTCTGACGATTTTTATTATTATCTTGTTCTGGCAAGAAATTATGAAAAATTTGGCTTCATTACCAGTGATGGCTTCTCAACAACAAATGGTTTCCATCCTCTGTACCTTTTGTATTTGATTTTCATTTATAATTTTTCAGGTTTATCGGAAAATGCAATTCAAATCCTTTCTCATTTACTTATGCATTGTTTAATCATAGGTTCTGGAGTTATTGGATACTTAATTATAAAAAATACAATACGAAACAACTTTATTTCTTTATTGTTCCTTTTAATATGGGTTTCCAGTCCTCTTGTTTTTTTTATTTCTAAACAAGGAGTAGAAACCCCTCTTGCATTATTCTTCTTTTCTTTGTTTTTGTATCTTTTTGTAAAGCTGTTAAATTCAGAAAATAAAAAATTATACTTTTTTATTCTGCTTGGTGTTTTTGGTGCATTGAGTTTTCTCTCAAGAAGTGATACAATTATACCCATCTTTTTATGTTTCCTTTTTTATTTATATAAGAATAGAAGGATTGTTCTTTCAAAAGATCAAATTAAAAAATTTATGCTATCTTTTTTGTTTTTTTTAATATTAATTAGCCCTTGGTTTGTGTACTCATACTTGAATTTCGGTTCATTTATGCAAGAATCAGGCAAGGTTCTTTCTTATAGAGAAACATACAATCATCAAAACTTGGCTAAAATGACAAATTTAGCAGTATGGCCACTTAAGTTCTTAAGCATTTTTGGTTCGATTTTGTTATTTCCTTTAATTTTTATTAACTTTCCTTCTTTTTCCAGGAAGACTTTTTTAGATAAAAAAAACATTGGGAATCTTTTAATGTTTTTTTGTTGCTTCTTATCTCTTTTTCTGCTTCCAGGCTTTTATTTTGATCCAATTCGTTTTGCTGGAAGTAACTTTACTGATTTTTCCATATCAATTATGATCTTCCTTTTTTGTGTTATTCTTTTAGTTAAGTTATTTAAGCCAGCAACTAGTTACGATTTTCGAAATTGTTGGTTTTTTGCTTTATTGGGCTTTGCAATGGCCTTTTTTTATATTTTTTATATATCCCATTTTCAAATATGGTACATTCTTACGCCCTCTTTTTTGATTCTAATCTCTTTGATTCTTGTATCTAGAAGACAAATATTATCCTTTAGTTCTTCTTCGAGGTTTATTTTATGTTTTTTAATTGTAATTTCAGGTTTTCTGACTTCCTATCTAATACTAATCAATAAAGAAGAATCCGATTTCTTTGAAAAGTTAAAAGAGCTTGAATTAAGGTTTGATGACAGTTTAATAATTGGTTCTTTTGATTCAGGGAGATTGTCTTTTTTCTCATCTTTCAATGTTGTTAATCTTGATGGTGTGGTAAATCATCAAGCAGCATTAAATATTTATAATCATTCGTTAGATCAATACATTCTGAAGAGAAATATAACAGCAATTTATAGTAGTCTTGAAAGGATTTCTCTCTATAAAAATTTTATGAATTGTACTGAATTATTTCAGGATACCGATTTGCCATATTTATTCCTTATTAACTCAAGTAGGTGTAATGATTAACTTTTTGTTTTTAATATTCCTTATAAAGCTTCGCTAGACTCTTCTGCCTGAGCCAGGGTCGCATAGTCTGGTATTGCGCAGGCCTTGAGAGCCTGTCCCTTTGGGAGCGGGGGTTCGAATCCCTCCCCTGGCGCTTATCTCAAACCAAAAAAAATAAAAGCAGCAGCCTTCCACATAAAACATGGCAGGCAAGCTTTTCGTTAGTTTAGGTGATTTCTATACAGATTCAGTCCTTCTGGCAAGAAAGATAAAAGAATCAGGCTTCAGGCCGGATTATCTGATTGGGTTATGGAGAGGTGGGGCATTCCCGGGCTGCATCGTTCAGGAAGCCCTGGATTTCTGGGGCATACCCACAGACCACATTGCAATACGCACTTCAGGCTACAACCGTGAAGACAAGCACAAGGCAAAAGTAGACATCTTCGGGCTGAGCTACATAACAAAAAGAGTAAAGAAAGATGATAAAATCCTTATCGTAGATGACGTTTTTGACACAGGCCTAAGTATCAAGGCACTTATAGAAAAACTAAAAGCAGATTCAGGAGAAAACTGCCCAAAGGAAATCAAGACAGCAATGCTTTACTACAAGCCTGAGAACAACGAGACAAGCATAACCCCTGATTACTACATCCACGAAACAGATAAGTGGCTCGTATTCCCGCATGAGTTTAAAGGCTTAACAAAAGAAGAGATTGAATCAGGCAAAGGTCAATCTGTCCTGAGAATGCTTTTCTGATTTTTTAGTAATCATTCTAACCTTGGCAGGGAGCACTTCCACACTGAATCTTTTTGTTGCCGGAAGAATCTCCCCATCAAGCTCAACCAGCCTCAAGGTATCAGAAGCCACGCTAACCTTACTTACATCGCCGTTATACATCACATTCCAGTCTTTGTAGAACTGCTTTTTTTTAATAACCTGCCAGAGCAGCTTTGCAAGCTCTCCTTTGCCAACCTCTTTCAGGGTTATAAAAGAAAACACCCCATCGCAAACACTTCCTATAGGGTTAAACATAAGACCGCCTCCTGAAGCCTTGGAGTTCATAACGAGCGTAATCAGGTTTTTATCCGGCATATCCCTATCCTTGCCGTTTATTTTTACTTCCTCAAGCCTAGAAGCATAGTTGCCTAGCCCGTTCATAAAGCTTGCAAGCCCGGCAGCAAGATACCTCAGCCTTCCAAAGTGATAGTAATCCTGGGAGTTAAAAGCAATCTCAGCAGTATAGCCAAACCCAACGCTGTTAAGCACAATCCTCTCATATTCCGCTTTAAACAAGCCAACATCAACCTGCTTTGTATCCGGATAAATATAATCATCTATGCTTCTAAAAATCGCTTTCTTTGATTTAGTGCTAGGAACACTCATGCCTAATCCATACATTGAAAAGTCATTCCCAGAGCCAGCAGGAACCAACCCAAAAATCTTTTTCTCAAGCCCTTCCTGAAACATCTGGTTGAGCACATTATGTGCAGTTCCATCCCCGCCAACTGAAAGAATAATGTCGGGGTCATAGCTTTTTATCTCTTTCATCTTTGATGCAAGGTCCTGCGTGCTAATTATGGAGAAAACCCTTGCACCTGGAATATACTCTGTCATTAGCTCAACAATCTCCCTTTTCTTAGGGCTGCAAAGCAGGTTTTCAATTATAGCATATGACATCTCTGAAGTAACCATACCAAAAGAGTGACTTTTTATAGTTTAAAAGCTTTTTCTTAATAAGATTCTCTCAACCACAAATTTAATAAACCCCTGATTTAAAAATGAAAGCGTGAAATCCAAGAAAGGTATAAGCTGGGTTGAGATTGTATTAATGACAATCCTTTTTGTACTGGCAATAATAATCATTTCTTCGGTAATTCGGGGGTTTTTAGGCTAAAATGGCTCATTCAACCTTGGCGAGGATTCTGCTTGTTTTGATTGTGTTTGTCTTACTGACAATTCTTTTTGACCAGGGCTCGCTTATGAGCTTTTTTATGACCGATGAGCAGATATGCAGGGTAACTGCGGCTGGAGGGGACAAAATAAGGTTTGTGGGCAAAAGCCTTATGCTGGCTGACTGCAAGTCAAGGCTTGTCCAGGTATTTGATGACAGCGTTACTATTGATGGCTCCAGGTCAGCGGTTTATATTGACGGGCAGCGCGTTGCTAATTACGGCGATATCTTTGAGGAAAGAAGAGATGAGATTATCAGCGACATTATAGCCCAAGAGCTTTACCGGTGCCATGATATGCTTGAGAAAGGGACAATTAACCCTTATCATAATTTTTTTACAGGCATGAGGTTTGCCGGCGTTATCTGCTCAAGGATAACTTTCTCAGAGGAAGTTTCTGAAGGCGGAGAAATATCAGGCCTGATTCAGTATCTTATTGATACAAAGGTTCCGCTCAGGGATGAAACATATGGGGAAAGGTTTCTTTTTGCAGTTGAAGGCTATTTAAGTGATGAGGACGGAGAAAGTCAGAAAAAAATCTCCACAACCTGGAAAAATATTGAGGCAATTATAAGGTATAATAAAGTTGGAGATGGTGAAGACCATGAAGTCATTATTCCTTTTTTAGTGCCACTGGAAGAGCCAGAAGAAAAATTGATGGCAGAAACACTCACTTTTGACAGAGATGTGCTGATTGACCCTTCACAAGATTATTACATAATGATGACTTTTGCCAGCCCAAGGTACAGGGTCTGGCTTTTAAGGTGGTTTGTACATGGGGCCTGGGAAGGCTTTAACATGGACACTTGGCGATCCCAGGCGAAGCAGTTTGACATATATGGCTACCTGACAATTGTGCCAGTAGAATCAGCTGCAAAGCTTGATGCCCTGCTGAACTGAAAAATGAGATCAAAAAAAGCGTTTGCGAGAAAGAAGCTTTCGTGGGCTATACTCTCATTGGTAGCTATTGCAATAACATTGATTATATTGTGGAGGATGCTTGAAGGCGGGGTTGATGATATAAAGAGCACTGCCTGCATGTATACAGTTTTCCAGGCATCTGAAACCGGTGACCTTAATGTCCTCAACTGCCCACCTTCAAACATTAGCATTTCAGGTTCTGATGAAGACAAGATTCTGGATAAAATCTCTGCAGAGATGAGAGACTGCTGGTTCAATATGGGAAAAGGCGATTATTTTCTTAAGTCAAGTGCAGAGACCCAAGGTTATCATTTTTGCATTATCTGCTCTTTAATATCTTACAAGTCAGGGGATGGCTTTAGTTTATCCCGCCAGGCACTGTTGGAGAAGCTTGAGGAAATGCGCCTCCCTACTGGCGAAAGCTTTTTAAGCTTTATTAGCGAGGAAAATGTTGCTGTTTATGACGATGTTGTTTTTTCAGGCGGAGACAGGCATTTCATTTACTTTGCGCTTAAGGAACCGGAAGAGGATGAAATTTCATTTACGTACGAAGACAGAAGCGTGGAAAAAACCCGCTGGCTAAAAAGATACAGGATTAAGGAAGAAACATACTACTATAAGCCGGAAATAGGCATCATCAGCTCAAAGGAGGACATAAGTTGCTCTTTTGCCCTTGGTGAGCAGACCTTGAGGTAATGAAATGAACAAGAAAGCAATGGAAATATCGGAATTAGGGAAATGGATATTTTTTGTTATAGCGCTTTTGGTTATGATAACCCTTATAGTGATTTTTGGAAGAAAGGGTGGCGGGTTGATAGAGGCCATGTCCCAGGTGTTGCGGTTTGGAGGAAGGTAAATAATGGCAATCGGGCTTAGAACAATCATGAGAGTAATTATTGTATTTACAGTTGTCTTAATTTCAACCGTAGTTCTTTTGAAGATAGCCGGATACACTGGCCCTTTGCTTGAATGGAATATCTTTGGCCCGATTCCCGGGGATTCAGAACAGCCCCTTGCAGCAACCCCGCAGCTTGCAGTTAATATTGCTAATGCCTTCCGTGATTCAGTATCCAAAGAAGAAGATGAAATAAGTTTTGAAGGGATGCCTGAGGGGTATTCCTTGGTTTATGGCTTGGTGAAGGGAGAAGGTGACACTATAAATCCCATCAGCTTTGTTGTGGCTGAAAAAAATGTTCGGCTGGGAAAGCAGGACTTAAGCTTATTTGGCCTTGAACGCCGAGGAGATGGAATAGCCATAGAAGATGACAAAAAAGCATTTCAGGTAAGTGATGAGAGCGAATTCTTCTGGCAGATGAAAAGCTCATACCTGCCTGAGGGAATCCAGGATTGCTTTGACAACCCATCACCAGCTGAATGTGAGCTGGAGCAAGAACCGGATATCTATGTGACCTTTGTTCTCTCAGGAAGCAAGGAACTTTACTACTCAAATAGGCATAATGTTAGGAGAGGCTCTGGT
>CAYUJZ010000001.1:0-76268 GCA_964445165.1 uncultured Methanosarcinales archaeon | reverse complement strand
CCCCGTCAATCGGTCCGAAGCCGACCGCACTATCCAGGCTATGCTATGGGGCCTTAGATTGTGATTCGGGCATGTTTTTAACTATTTTTCGGCTTTTGGCTTCCCTGGCTCTAAGAACCAGTTTTAAAAAATTGCCTCGCACGGGATTCGAACCCGTGTCTCGGCCTCGAAAGGGCCGAATGATTGGCCGGGCTACACCAGCGAGGCACGAATCCTGTAGATTTCGGTTTGTTTTTTAAATGTTTGGATTTGCTAATTGCCTTTTTTGCCCGAACATTCCAAAAGCTTTAAATACTCATTCCTTCTTTGTAAAAATAAAATGGATGAAGAAAAACAATTGTCAAAAAAGATCATCGGAAAAATGGTTGTCACAAAAAGCGCCAAGAAGTTTGGTGAGGTTGGCGACCTTGTTTTTGAGGCAAGGTCTGGGGAGCTTATTCACATTGTTCTTCAAAACCCAACCAGCTCAGCCGATAAGCTTGAGCTTGAAAGGGACAAGTCCGGAAATATTCTTATCCCATTCAGCGCAGTGATGGCTGTTGGCGACATGGTAGTCATCTCCGAAGAAGACATTATTTGATTTTTCAGGCTTTCTTTTTGCTTTGTTCTTTTAGTTCTCGAATAAAAAACAGCTTGTTCTTTAAAAGGTTGCTTTTGGAAAGAACAAAATTTATAAAATAGCCCTTTGTTTTTAGCATTCCTTGTGATGTTTGAATGGAGCCGCCAGAGTTAATTAACAGGATTGCAATAGGGGTTTTCTTTATTTTTTTTGGGATTGTCCTTGGAAAGATAGTTTCTGTGCTGTTAAAGAAGATACTCCAGCGGGTTGAGCTAAACGAGCTTTTTAAAAGGCTTACCAACACGAGCTTTAAGCTTGAGGAGCTGATTGTCTTGTTCATTTCTTCATTTGTCTACCTGCTTTTTATTATCATTGGCCTGAATGTTATTGGGATAGCAACGATTATTTTTAACATAATCTCCGGCTTTGTGCTTTTGGTAATACTGGGAATAATGCTTATAACACTAAAAGACTTCCTGCCGAACCTGTTTGCAGGCTTTTTTGTTCTCTCCAGGAAGAGCTTCAGGGAAGGCCAGCATATAAGAATTGAGAAAATAGAAGGAGTTATTGAGCATATGGACCTTTCTGAAACACGGGTAAAAACGAAGGACGGGGATTCCCTGATCATCCCAAACTCGCAGTTCATCAAGAAAGCTGTGCTGCTTTTTGGCAATAAAAGAGAAAATGTTAAAAAAAGAGGGCATTAAGTGCTTAATATGAGATGCAAAGCGCTTGCTTATTCTGCCTTGTTTGTAATTCTTGCAGCCTTAAGCAGCACGGCCTCTTTTTCTCTTTCTGTATCGCCTGCCGCAAAGTATATCTTTTTTAGCGAGGACATGGCTGAGGTTGAAGGCACCTTTACAATTCACGACGGGCTTGATGAGAGCAATATTATTGATATATCTGTAAGCGAGGAATACAGGGATGTAGTCTGGCTTGAGAAAACTAGGCTTTCCTTCAGGCCTGATGACACCAGGGCAACAGTGGATTTTAGGATAGATTTAGACCCGGAGGCATTTCCTCCGGGGGAGCATGAAGTAAGGTTTAGCTTTCTTCAGTCTCCTCTGGAAAGGGCGCCAGGCATAACAGCAAGGCTTTCTGTTGCCGCAAAGATGATTATTGTTGTACCTTATCCGGATTATTTTGTGGACTTTAAGGCATCAAAAGGAACAGGAAATGTGAACCTGCTGATGCTTAACCGGGGGAAGCAATTAACAGGCTGCAGCGTTAGCCTTTTTTCAGATAGGGTTATGGTAGGCAAGTCAGGCGAGTTTTCCTTGGTTTCACAGGAAACAGTTGTTTTTGGCTTCAGCAAGCCGCCATCCGAGTATAATCTTTTATTCAGGCTGGAGTGTAACGAGCGCTCTTTTAATCATTCTCACAGAGTAAAGATAGAGAGGTTCCCTTACAACACTTCTGCTTCGGTTGTTGATTTTGACCCTGAGCAGGGCTCTGTTGCAGTTTCCCTGGTGCTTGAAAACCCAGCGCAGGCCACCTTGGCACACCAGGAGATCTTTTATGACTTGTTTGTTTCAGGAAAAAAGATCAAGTCTGGCTCGTTTTTTGTAGCCCCACTTTCCCTTGGTGCTTTTGATTCAGTAACCCTTCAGGCAGAAGGCATACCTGCAGGTGAGGAGATGCCTGAGCTAAAAATACTTTTAAAGGCAGTTATTGACAATGAAGTGGTGTCTTTAGAGCAGAAAGCAGTTTTGATTCCGCCGGAAAGGCCAAGTTATTCCATTAATTTCAGATTCCTTTTCCTTTTTGCGTTTTTGCTTATTGCAGGCTTTGTTGTGATTAAAATCAGAAAAGTTTATAAAAGAGAAGCATCAGGGAAAGAATAACAATGACACTAACAACAGAAAGAAAGGCATTGGTCATACTGATAGGAGTGCTGGTTATCGTAAGCATTGTTGGCACAATTGCTGTTGTTGCAGAGTACAACAGGGTTTCCAGCAGGGTGAATTACACTTTTGTTGCTGATGAGCAAAGCAGAACCCAGGGTTTTGTTACATTCAAGCCTTCAAATCCTCAAGTTTCTCATGAGCCGGTGGATAAGGGGGGCCAGGTAACATTTAATGTGAGGTAAATTAAAGTGAACGATGAAACAGTAAATAAGGGCATTATAACGCTTTTGGTTGCTGCAATCGTGGTTTCGGTTGGAAGCACGCTTATCAGCCTGGATAGGCTGAGCTCCATCGGAGGCATTACAGGGTTTGCCACAACCCAACAGGGAACGGTTATATTTAATGTAAATGAGTCTTTGAGCATCACCCTGATAGATAATGAAGTGGATTTTGGTGAATGCCTCCTTAACACTTCAACCGGCGGAATGATTACCTATGATTCAGATGTCCAGTGGGGAAACACCGACACTAACTACAACTGCACTGGGCTGAGTGCAGTCGGCGGGGATTTCATGATTCTGGAGAATTCCGGGAATGTGGATGCACAGATTAATATCAGCGCATCAAGCACAGGAGCAGACTTTATTGATGCATCAAGCGGAAGAGGCTCTCTCTGGTTTAAGGGAAATAACTACCTTGTTGGATCGTGTGCCAGCGGCCTGGTAAGCACTTTTACAAACATTAGTGCCACAACCCCTTACAATATCTGTGGAAACCTGACAGCTCAGGCAACTCAGAACCAGATGAGCATATACTACAGGCTAATCCTGCCAGGAGACACACCTGCAGGAAGCAAAACCAATACCATAACCTTTACAGCCAGCCAGGCTTAAGGTTTTTTTCTTTTTTAATTTCTTATTCTTATCTTTCTTTTTGCCGCTGAAAAACATAAAATATTATAAACCAGCTTATTTTCTAGGGATTTAAGTATGTTCCAGCAGTCAGGTGGTTAAGCATGAAAGCTGTATTTAAGGGCAGGAAAAAGGAAATAAAGCTTGGGGGCAGCATGGTTGCTGCGGATGTTGCTAAAGAGATGGGCATTGAGCCGTTGGCAGTGCTTATCAACGGGGCTCCGGCAGACCTTACAGCAGCTTTAACTGATTCAGATGAGGCAGAGTTTATTGACTTTGAGCATGAAGCTGGCAAGAGCATTTTCTGGCATTCTTCATCCCATGTGCTTGCACTTGCAGTGAAAAGGCTTTTTCCGGATGTGAAGTTTGCAATTGGGCCTTCAATAGAGAATGGCTTTTACTATGACTTTGACAACCTTTCGCTGTCTGAAGAAGGCCTGAAGAAAATTGAGCAGGAGGCAAGAAAGGTTATCAGGGAAAAGCTTTCATTCTCAAGAAAGCTTGTGCCCATGAATGAGGCAAAAAAGCTTTTTGCAGGGCAGCCATACAAGCTGGAGATTCTCAAAGAGATTCCTGATAAGGAGGTGTCGGTTTATTCCCTCGGCGAGTTCGTTGATATCTGCAGGGGGCCGCATATCCCAGGCTCATCTTATATAGGAGCATTAAAGGTAATGAAAACTGCTGGCGCATACTGGAAAGGCGACAGCAAAAACAAGATGCTTACAAGGATTTATGGCATCTCTTTCCCCAAGAAAGAGCAGCTAAAGGAATACATGCATTTCCTCGAGGAAGCCAGGAAAAAAGACCACAAGAAGATAGGAAAGGAGATGGACTTGTTCAGCATGCAGGAAGAAGGCCCAGGGTTCCCTTTTATGCACCCGAAAGGCATGGAGATGATAAACGAGCTTCTGGGTTTCTGGAGGGAAGAGCACAGGAAGGCTGGCTACAAGGAAATAAGCACGCCAATCATTCTGAACAAGGCCTTGTGGGTGCAGTCCGGGCATTGGGATCATTACAAGGAAAATATGTACTTCACAAAGATAGATGGCCAGGAATACGCAGTCAAGCCAATGAACTGCCCGGGCGGAATTCTATTCTATAAAAGCAGGTCGCACTCTTACAAGGAGTTCCCTTTAAGGATAGCTGAGTTAGGCCTTGTGCACAGGCACGAGCTGTCAGGCGTGCTTAACGGGCTTTTCAGGGTAAGGATGTTCCACCAGGACGATGCCCACATATTTATGACAGCAGGCCAAATAGAGTCAGAAGTAATAGGAGTGATCAAGATGGTTAACAGGTTTTACAAGGTCTTCGGATTTGAGTACCAGGTTGAGCTTTCCACCACTCCTGAAGACTTTATGGGAGAGAAGAAAGACTGGGATTATTCAATAGAAGCCCTGAAGAGCGCTTTGGGTACTTTGAGGATAGATTATAGTATTGATGAAGGGGCAGGGGCATTCTATGGCCCAAAAATAGACTTTAAGATAAAAGACTCGCTTGGAAGGCTCTGGCAGTGCGCAACCATCCAGCTTGACTTCCAGATGCCGCAGAGGTTTGACCTAAAGTACATGGGCCCCGACGGCACATCCGACCACAGGCCAATCATGGTGCACAGGGTAATCTATGGCGCAATTGAGCGTTTCTTGGGCGTGCTGATAGAGCACTTTGCAGGGAAGTTCCCGCTGTGGATTGCCCCTGAACAGGCAAGGGTGTTTGCAGTAAGCTCGGACTATAATGGCTATGCAAAAAAGGTTTACGACGCCCTGTTCACCAAAGGCTTCAGGGCAGAGCTTGACTTAAGGGAAGAGAGCGTTTCAAAAAAAATCAGGGAAGCTCAGCTGGCAAAGGTAAACTATATTCTTGTGGTAGGGGAGCAGGAGCAGAAAAACAGCACAGTTAACGTAAGGGACTCAAAGAGCAACAAGGTTCTTGGCGAGGTTCCGCTGCAGGAATTTATCAGTAAGATGCAAAAAGAGATAGAGAGCAAGGCGTTATGATAATCGCAGGGATAGATGAGGCAGGCAGGGGCCCTGTTCTTGGCCCCATGGTTGTTGCGATTGCTGTCATTGACTCAGAAAGCCAGGATTCTTTAAGGCAGCTTGGGGTAAAAGACTCAAAAAAACTCTCTACCCGAGTTCGGGAAAGGATGCTTTCTTCTCTAAGCAAAGCCCTTCTAGAATACAAGACTAAAATAATCTATCCCCCGGAAATAGATATGGCAGTTGACTCAAAGAGCTACAACCTTAACCTGCTTGAATGCGATGCCATGGCTTTTCTTCTTAACGAGATTAATAGCAGGCCCGAGGAGGTTTACATTGATTTGCCGTCTACCAACAGCTTTTCTTTTGTTTCTTATTTCACATCCAGGCTTGCCAACAAGAAAATTAAAATAGTAGCAGAGCACAAGGCAGACGACGTTTACCCAATAGTCTCAGCCGCTTCGGTGCTGGCAAAAGTGGAAAGAGATAAACAGGTAAAAGAGCTTGAAAAGAAATACAATGTAAAAATCGGCTCGGGCTATCCTGCTGACCCTGTTACAAAGGAATTCATCCAAAAGAATTACAGCAAGTATCCCTTCTTCAGAAAATCCTGGCAGACATACAAAAAGCTTGCCAAAGAAACAAAAGAGAAAAGCCTGGATGGCTTTTTCAAAACAAAATAGCCCAGCTTAACACATCAATTCTATTTTTTCAGCGCCTTAAACTTTTTGGTTACGTACATATTCTCAGAGCACTTAGAGCATGTTACTACTAAAGACAGGGCGCCCTTCACTTTTTTTCTTTTGAAAGGCATTTCCTTTTCTTCAGTGTTGCCGCAGTTTGGGCAAGTGTATTTAACATTCGCAGTTAGGGAATCTTCATACTCTTTCTTCTCTTCGGTATTTCCGCATTTTGGGCACTCATATTCTTTTGCTGTCTTGAGCGGCTTTCCTGTCTTGGATCTTGGCTTTTCCATCCTTGCGCCGCAGTTTGGGCACTTTTTTTTTAGCACAACCACTATTATTTCCCCGCTTTCGCCAAGGTCTCTGTTTGTGTAATAGAATACATCATCCATCGATTCAGGAATTTTCATAACATCACCTTGCTCTTCCGAAAAATCCAAAGCTTTATATAATTTTTGAAAAGAATCAGCATCCACAAATGAAGCTTGCAATCTTCGGCCCTCCGGGCTCAGGGAAAGGCACACAGGCTAAGAAGCTCGCAGAAGAATTCTCGCTCAAGCATGTTTCAGCAGGAGATGTAATCAGGGAAAACATCTCTGGAAAAACTGGGCTTGGAAAGAGGCTTAAGGAATACAATGACAAAGGCCTGCTGGCCCCAGATGAGCTTGTTCTTGAGGCGCTTAGGCCTTCTCTTCCCAACGATGATTTCATCCTGGACGGCTTTCCCAGGACACTTGCCCAGGCCCGTATGCTGGATGAGATGTTCCAGCTAGGCCTTACCATTATGCTGAAAGTTTCAGACAGGGAAGTGATTGAGAGAATAACAGGCAGAAGAATGTGCAGTAACTGCGGCAAAATATTTCATGTAAAATTCACCCCGCCAAAAAAAGAAGGAACCTGTGACGCATGCGGCGCATCCCTAATTCACAGAAAGGATGATACAGAAGAAATTGTTAATAGCCGGCTCTCCGAATATCACATGCAGACTGAGCCAATGCTTGGGTTTTACAGGGAAAAAGGGATTCTTTTTTTTGTTGATGGCGAAAAAAGCATAGATGAGGTTTTCTTATCTGTTTGCTCCATCATTGAAAACAACATCCGCAAATAAGTCTTTAAGCACAACAGTTGCATAGCTCCCTGAAGGTATTTCAAACCCAAGAATTATTTTTTCTCTCCCTTCATTAAGCTCGTCCTTGCCTTGTTCAATAACACTAAAGCCAGCAGCATCAATAAAAGCATTCCTCAATACGCTCTCACAGGAGATTTCCGGAAACTCCCGAATAATGAAATCACTCTCACAGATTCCCTCTTCATCCATAATCCCTGCAATAATCCTTTTGATTTGCTCATAGTGCCCTGGCTCTTTCTCTTTCAGCTCTTCCATCTCCTGCTCCAGCCCAAAGCCTGCAATAGGAATCATAAAGCTCTGCTGCTCGTTTGGCTTATCAACGATGAATGACTGATAAAGAGAAAAGTTGTCAAAGGTTTCGTTGTGTTCCTCTTTTATAATTTTCTGAAGTGTTTTATTGAACAAGATGCTCACATACGAGCTAAGGAAAAATTTTACCTTTTTTGCAAGGTCTTTTCTTTTAAGCTCATTTAAGCCTTTGCACCCGAGCGAATTCAAAACAGGAGAGAAATTTCTCTTTACAATTCCCTTTCCAATAAGAATGTTATTTTTATCGATTCCAAACCTCTGGCTGTCGTAATAATTTGGAATGCAGTCAGCATTTCTTTTTATCTTATATCCCAGAGGCAAGCCTCTTGCAACAATCCTGAATCGGTTGCCTTTTATGAAGCCAGATGAAACAGGCCTTGCACCCCTCCCCAGAACTTTTATTTCTATGAGGTCATCAGAGTATTCCTTAATCTTTCCCTTAACCGAGCAAACCTGAGAAGTTATGGCTTTCTTGTCCTTAATCCCGGCAATAGAGATGTCCTTTGGCTTTCTTTTTAATGCCCGGGCTGCCCTTTCAACAGCGCTGAAAGAGTCTATGTTGATTTTTTTAAGCGTAAAGTACGTATAAGCCCCTTCACCGTTGTCCCTGCTAAAATAATCATAGGGAATCTCTTCAACTACAAAATCCTCCGGTATCTGCTTGATTATCATTGTTTATGCAATAACCTGTGCACTAATGGTTTTGGCAAGTTTTATAAATGCTTCAGTTTTCTGGAAGTTTGCTATATTTGTTAGCAAATCTGTGGGGGTGCCGGAGCCTGGCCAAACGGGCAGGACTTAAGATCCTGTGGCAAGCGCCTTCGCGGGTTCGAATCCCGTCCCCCACATCCTTGCCTTTGCTGACGCTTTTTAAGCCTGTTTTTTGTCACAATTCAAGCAATAACTTTTTAAATCATGCAAAAATCCTTTCAGGAAGGTGAGTTTAATGAAAGTTCCTAAGCAAATCAAGAGGTATTGCCCGTCATGCAAGAAGCATACTCTTATGAAGGTATTCAGCTCGAAGAAAAAGAACAGGAGCGCCCTGAAAAGAGGCTCAAAGCAGAGGGCGATGATGAGAGGCCTAAACAGAGGCTCCGGAAACAAGGGAAGATTTTCCAAAGGAGCTTTGTCAAGCTGGAAAAGGTACAATAAAAAGTCATCAAAGAAGACCGACCTGAGGTACAAGTGCTCTGTCTGCGGCAAAACCGTATGCCAGTCGCACGGAATCAGGACAAAAAGGCTGGAGCTTGTATGAGGAGGTTTTAAAATGAATAAAGAGCCAAAGAGCGTGTTTATAAAGGTAAGGTGCCAGAAGTGCAAAAACGAGCAGATAATTTTTTCTTATCCTTCAACAGAAGTATTCTGCCTGGTTTGCGGGGAAACGCTTGCAGCCACAACAGGCGGGAAGGCAAAGCTGAAAGGCTATGTATTGGAGGTACTTAAGTAAATGTATTTCTTCAGGGAAGGGCACCCGGAACAGAATGACATTGTGCTTTGCAATGTTGACAGGGTCTCAAGAGACTCTGTATTTGTAACCCTTCTCGAATACCCAAATTATGTAGGCATAATCCCTATTTATGAGGTATCTCCCGGGAGAATAAGGAATATCAGGGATTATGTTCAGGAAGGGAAGGTTATTGTCTGCAAGGTTATGAGAACAGACCCTCGCAGAAGGCATGTTAACGTCTCTCTGAGAAGGGTAAATGAAGGCCAGCGCAGGAACAAGGTTTCCTGGCTAAAGCAGGAAAAGGACGCAGAGAAGATTATTCAGTTTGTGTGTGGAAAGACAAAAGACAAGCCTGAAGAGGTTTTCCAGAAAGTCTTCAAAAGCGTCCCGGAAAGCTATGAAGACCTCTTTTCCTTCTTTCAGGATGTTTCCTGTGACAAGGCAGAGCTGAATGTAAGCCTTCCTAAGGAGCTTAAAGATAGTCTTCTGGCAGCAATAAAGGAAAGAATCAAGCCAACAGAGGTTGGTCTAAAAAGAAAGATAAAACTGTCTTCTCATATGGATAATGGTGTTGACCTTATCAGGAGCTGTTTTGAACAGCTTGAGTCGAGGTTTAAGGAAGCTAGGTTTTTCTATATGGGCGGAGGCAAGTATGAAATCAAGATTAAGGATTCTGATTACAAGAAAGCAGAGTCCAGAATGAGGGAAATCCTTGATACATTGCAATCGCTGCTCCCAGAAGGGCTTGTTTTTGAGGATGAGCCGCAAAAAAAATGAGATATATTCTGAAATGCACTTCCTGTGGAAAGTATACTTTAAAGGAATCCTGCCCGGCATGCAGCTCAAATGCTGTCAGGGCAGCCCCGCCAAGATTCTCGCCTGATGACAAATACTCTTCATACAGGCGCCAGGCAAAAGAGCCGGAATGGAAAAAGCAGGGCTTATTATGAAAGAATTTGAAATCATCAGGAAACAGAAACAGGCAGGCAAAAGCCCTAAAGTGATTATCCAGGGCCTTCCGGGAATAGGAAATGTAGGAAAGCTGGCAGCGGATTTTCTGATAAAGGAAACAAAAGCAGAAGAGCTGGCTGAAATCCAATCTTTTCTTTTTCCAAATACGGTTTTTGTTAACCAATCCGGGCTTGTGAGCCCGGCAAGCATAAAATTATACTTAAAAAGCACAAAACCGCAGGATATAATATTTATTTCTGGCAATGTCCAGCCTTCAACAGATGAAGGGTGTTATATTATAAGCAGCAAAATGACAGATTTTCTTAAGTCTTTAAATGCCAAGACCATAATAACGCTAGGGGGAGTGGGAGTTCCTTCAGAGCCGAAGCTGCCGAAGACATATTGTGCAGCAAACTCACCTGAGATATTATCTGACTTCAAAAGAGAGTTTAAGCTAAAGGACGCTTACGGGTCAGTTGGCCCAATATCTGGCCTGGCAGGACTTATGCTTTTTGAAGCATCCCGGCATGGCATCCCTGCAATCTGCCTGGTTAGCGAAACGCTTTCCCATCCTTTTTTTGTTGGTGTAGATGCAGCAAGAGAGCTGGTAAAAATACTGACAAAGATGTATGACCTGGGAATAACAGGAAAGGCTTTTGATAAGGTTTTTCCAAAAAACAAGCCCGCTAAAACCCAAGAAATGCCCGTGCATCCAAGCCAGGATTATATTGGCTGATTCGCTTTCTCAAAAATAGATAACCTTAAATAATAAAGATTTTAAATAAAGAGCATCAATAAAAAAGAGTGATAGTTATGCTTGACAGAATACGCTCAGCAATAAAGAGCCTTTTTTCAGGGTTTTTCAAGAAGAAGAAGCAGATGAAGCTTGGCCTTTACGGCCCGCCCAACGGAGGCAAGACTACCCTTGCGAATAAGATATGCAAGGACTGGCTTGGCGAGGAGATGGGCACAGTTTCGAACATTCCTCACGAGACCAGGGAAATCAAAATTAAGGAGCAGATTCTTATAAAGTCAGGCAATAAGCAGCTCACATTTAACCTAGTGGATACTCCGGGAATAGCCACCAGGATAGACTACGAGGACTTTGTCAAGGCAGGCCTTGATGAGGAAGAGGCAAAAACCAGGGCTAAAGAAGCCACAAAAGGTGTTATAGACTCAATAAAGTGGCTAGACTCGGTGGACGCTGTTGTTGTTGTCCTGGATGCAACGAAAGATCCCTTAAACCAAGTAAACATAACGATTCTGGGAAACCTTCAGGCAAAAAAAATCCCTGTCCTGGTTGTTGGAAACAAGATCGACCTTAAGCGTGCAGACCTAAAGAAAATAGAAAAGACCTTTCCACAGTATAATGTAGTAGGGATTTCAGCTAAGTACGGAACCTCAATAGAGGACTTTTACAAAGAGCTCTTTAACTTGGTGAAACCATGATTACCATTGAGTTTATTCCGTTCTCGCAGATTTCCGGCCTTAATACAGAGCAGAAAATAAAAAAGATTCTTAAGGCTGTCAAGTCTGACAAGATAGTCCTGATTCAGGGAAAGCTTAAAAAAGATGAGGAGACAGAGCTAATAAAGCTTACAATGTCCATGGTAAATGAGAAGTTTCATGGGATTGAGCCTGCAATTTTCTCTCCTGAAATTAAGAACTCAGGCAACTTTATGAGATACCTGAAAGAGAAGTTCATCAATATGCTGCTTTCCGACAGGCAGGGCATTACCCTTGTTGGGCCTGCAAACCTCATCAAGGAAATCAAGAGAGACCCAGAGAAGATGCAGCTGCTGCTTGACCTGAATGTGTCCAAGAGGAGAAAAAAGTAAAATGCCGCACCAATGTGTTCACTGCGGAGAGCTGTACGATGACAATGCAAAAGAAATCATCGAAGGCTGCAGCAAGTGCCAGTCCAGGCTTTTTTTCTTCATAAGGAAAGAAAGGCTTGAGCACCTTAAGAAAATCCAGAGGAAACTTAGCGACGACGAGATTACAAGAATTGAGCAGGACGTAAGGGAAATGATTGGAGAGGAAGTTGACAGGGAGAAGCCTATTGTGCTTGACCTAGAGTCAGTAAGGATTGACAAGCAGGGAACCTACCTCCTGGACCTGGTGAGCATATTCAACAAGCAGCCCCTGGTATACAAAATCAGCGAGGGCAAGTATTACATTGACCTCGGTGAGACTTTCAAGAACTTCTCACTTTCTTCCCAGGCAAAGAAATAGGCAGTGGTCTTTCTGGAAAGGCTCCAGGGTTAAAAGCTTAACATCATTAAAATTCTGGCTTAATTCTCTTTTGACATCATCAAAGATGGCCCTTGGCTTTCTTGATATGTCTATGCTTCTTGCTTTTATTGAAATCATTGCAGAGCCTGAGCCTTTAAGAAACAGCCTGCAGTTCTTAAGGAAAATTTCCACCTGGTTCTTCTGTGCAATATCCTGAAAAACAAAATCGCACGCAACAACAGTGTTAAAGTATTGCCCAGGCTTGTTTGCATCTTCAAGGATTGGCACAATGTTTCCCCTGGCCTCAGCAAGGCCGATCAGCGAGTACACTACAAACGGGCTCATCTCAACAGCAAACACTAGGCCTTCTTTAACAATGTCTGAAATATGGCTGACTGTGGTTCCTGATGCAGCGCCAAGGTAAAGGACGACCGCATTAGCTTTAAGCTCAGGCATATTAAGCCCCTTCATTATCCCGGCAGCAATCTTTGACCTGAAAGGCACCCATTCCCTGTACTCTTTTCCATCTATGTTGGTTAGGCTTTCCCCATAAACACTCCTTCCCGGGGCAAGGCTCTCAGTAACAATGGCTTTTTTGCCTTTCAGCCTGATAATTCTCACCCTCTGGCTATTTTCTTTTTGCATCCTTTATCCTTCTCTCCATTTCTTCAAGCAGCTCCGGGCTTTTGTCTTCCCTGCTGAAGAAGTCGATCTTTGCTGCTATTGAAAGCTTGTCGGCAATTATTCTTGCAACCTTTCCCCTGGCTTTCTTTGGCGCAGCCTGAACTTCCGGGTGCTGAAACAGAATCCCGTATTTTGGGCATCTTGACCCTCTTGTAATGTGCCGAAACAGGGCTTTTTCTGCACCAAGAAGCTGAATAGTGGACGCCGGCATCATAGCAAGGCTCCTTAAGCTCCCGGCATGAGAAAGCAGCTTTGCAGCAATGCTCGGGCCAGCAACAGCAGAAAAATTAGGCATAATCTTCTTTTCCTTTTGCTCAATAAACTCCGAAGCCTGCTCCCTTGTTGAAAACAGGCCTTTTGTCCTACCCGCCATCTCTTTTATAAATTCCGCGTCTTCTTTTTTGCATTCAAAGCCCATGCTTTTCTGAATCCCCAAGAATGCAAGTATGCCTGCTTTTTCTTTTGAAGAGAGAATCTCAACAATCTTTTTATTATCATCAACCCTTAAGCATAGTTCAGGGTAAACAGTCAGGGCAAGCCTCCTTAATCTTCTTGATAACAGGTTTACCGTTTTATCTGTTTCATCAACAAGCCCGGCAGCCTGAATTATCAGGTCTTCAGAATAGTCTTTCTTTGAAATCTTTTCCTTTGCAATCTCAATAGACTTCCTTACGAGTTCTTCCCTGCTTTTAATTGCTTTTCTGGAAAGCCTCTCAAAAAGCTCCATGTTCAGGGAATCAGGCGTTATCTCAGAAACATCCTCTTCGTTCTCATTCCCAATATAATAATTGCCCGTAATATGCCTGTAAACCACTGCCATGCGTTGTTGGTTTTTCGCTCTTTTAATTAATCTTTTCCTTTTTTGCATGGCTTGCGCGTTAGAAAATAAAAAAATAAATATTATAAAAAACCAGAAAAAAAGCCAGCAGGCTTATTCTTTCTTTGCCAGGGTTATTTCTATTGTAGAAACCCTTACCTGCCTGTCTTCCTTGTTTTTGAACTCTTCAGAGTCTATCTTGATATCCTTCACATAAACCTGGTCTACCAAGAACCTCTTTGCAGAAATCTCTGCAATGTCTACACCCCTGGATATGAATTTTCCTCTTGCTTTTATTGTCACTTCTTCAGCTCCCTGAGTTGTAAACTGCATTACAACTGCCGTCACATAGTTCATAAAGGGCTTGTTCCCGATATATATTGCGTTATCTGCTGCCATTCTTGTAACCTCCTAGAGTTTTTATATGTGGTTGTCTGGTTAATATAAAAAGCTTTTGAATCCATTAAGCATCTTCCCTCTAAAAAGGCACTGCAATATGTTCTGAGCCCGCCTTTTCAACAATTATTCTTTTCTTAATCCTGCCTTTAATAAACGGGCTCCAGGGCTTCTCCGGATTTCCTTTATTTTCGCTTCCCTCCCTGAAGCCAAAGAACGACGGCATTACAATTAAGTGCCTTTTTTCATACTCCGAGACCAGGTAAGCCTTAAATCTTTTCTCTTCAACCTCAACCGCAGGGTGCTCGTGCCCTATTACAATGTACTTTGCCTTTTCAGGAACCCTGAATAGCTTATCTCCGTGAGTGATAAAAACATCTCCTGCGAGAATTTTCTTTTTTGCCTTAATTCCCCTTTTGTCAAGAAAAAACCTAAGTAGGTTGTCGTGGTTTCCCTCAACCAAGTCACATTTAATGCCTTTTTCATCAAGGCTACTAATAAGCCAGTCAAGCCTTTTTTCCACCCTTTGCCTTAGCTTTGAAAAGTCATGCAGAATATCCCCGTTAAGGATAAGCCTTTTTATCCCGTTTTCCTCGCAGGCACTAAGCAGCCATTTCAGGCCTTTGCTTTCATCAAAGTAAGAAAGAATGCCCCTTTCATTAAGATAATCCGAAAAGCCGAGGTGCAGGTCAGACACAACAGCTGTCGCTGAGTTTTTTATAATGAGGCAGGTTCCCTTTATAACAAATCTTCCAAAAAGCTCCATTTTAAGTGTATTCACTGCCCAAATTTAAAAAATTTTTTAAATGATGAGTAAAAAAGGCTTGCTATGCAGGTTAAGCCAAAGAAAGCCCAGCTCTCTGTAATACTTATTCTGGCAGTCCTAATTTTGATGGTTGTTTTTGTTGTGATACTTCTTGTTATTCAGGCAGATGATACGGAAACAATAGGAAGCGTAGGGTCTTTTGAGCCAGTCAGGGCAGAGGTTCTTAACTGCCTTGAAAGCAGCTTTGAGCAGGCAATCTCTATGTCAGCAAGACAGGGTGGGATAATCTTCTCAGCCCAGGGCGGCATTACACAGCTATCCCAGCATCACTTTCTTCAGGAATCACCAGGCTCGCAGTATTATGTGCCTTTTATAACAGATGAAACGGTTTATTTTTCAGATATGTTCCCTTTTGATTGCGAGAATCCTTATGGTACTGATACAATACCACATCTTTATGAACAAGCTAATTGCGATAAGGATTACTCTTTTTCAACGCAAATCAGGTATCTCCCACCTTTAAGAGGGTTAAGGGCAACGATAATGGCCAGAAACATTAAGGCTTTCCTGAACGGTGAAAGTGGCGTTGAGTTCTGCCTGCCATCCGAGAATGTTGGCTTAGTAAGCGAAGATTTTGAAATCCTGGAGTCTTCCGAGCCCAGAGTTGAGGTTTTTCTTTCAGAATCCGGAATGCTGGCAAGGCTGGATTATGAGGTTACCCTGAGAAGAGTTGGCACTGGAGAAACAAGGACACTGACAGGGTTTGAGTCTTTTGTTCCGCTAAGGCTTTACGAGATGCTGGATTTCCTTGAAGAGCACATTTACAATGATTCTTCAATTGCCACTTTTGAGCCAGGAGGCTCTAGGGATGAAATGATAGTTGGCTTAATCAGGAATCCCATGCCAAGCTCAAACCCTGGCGATGACATCATCTTCGTAAAAGACTCCAGGCATTATGTGGCAGGAGAAGAGTTCGTATTCCAGGTTGCAAGGAGAAACAGGGAGCCTATTGTTCATGCAATGCCTAAGCTTCAAGATCCTTCAGGAAATGTTGTAAATATAGTAAACATATCATTGTACTTGAGTTCTTCAAACTCGCAATTTGAGCAGGCTGCAACATACATATATGAAAATTATTCTCAGCCTGCTTGTGATCTAGACCTTTTAAGGGAAAGCCTGAGAACCCTTTTTTATGAGACAGGGATTGTTGCAGCAACAGACCCTGACGGGCATAATTTAAATGTAGCAGATAATATAGATGAGAGCAATTGCCACTTCCCTCAAGGCACTCCTGGCCTTAAGCAACCATTTGTTACCGCTTTTATTGAAACTGAACACGGAAAGGAGTCGTCGGTAGAATATTTCCTAATATAATGGCAGAAAATAAAGCATTTTCTGGACATTTTTTCCTTTTTAAATGAAAACCCGGTTTTTAAGCTCTTTTTCACAACCTTTTTAAACTCTTTAACATCTCTTTTTTTAGTATAAAAAACATCGTTTTTACGAAGGAAAAAGTGAGCCAAATGGATGAAGAAAAAACCAGCAAAAAGCCTGCAGATTACTCAGCTGAGCATATTACAGTCCTTGAAGGCCTGGCAGCGGTCAGGAGAAGGCCGGGGATGTACATTGGAAGCACAGGCCCAAGGGGCCTGCACCACCTTGTTTTTGAGATTCTTGACAATTCCATAGATGAGATTCAGGCAGGCTACGGGGACTTTATCGAGATTTTTATCCAGAAAGACGGCAGCGTCACAGTAATAGACAATGGCAGGGGAATTCCTGTTGAGATACACCCCAAATACAACAAGCCTGCCCTTGAGCTGGTTTTAACAAAACTGCATGCAGGAGGGAAGTTCAACAAAGAGCTATACAAGATAAGCGGAGGGCTTCACGGGGTCGGGCTTTCTGTAGTAAATGCCCTCTCAAAGCAGCTGGAGGTCAGGGTAAGGAGAAACGGCAGGACATGGAGCCAAAGATATGAGAAAGGGATTCCAGTAACCCCTGTTGAAAAAGGCCTTTCTACTGATGAGTCGGGTACGGTTATAACCTTTATGCCGGATGATACAATCTTTGAGACAGTTGACTTTGAGTTTGATGTAATTGCATCAAGAGCCAGAGAGCTTGCTTTCCTCAATCCCGGAGTTAAGATTCAGGTCAGGGATGAAAGGACAGGTGAAGAGGAATTCTTTCATTTTGAAGGCGGGGTTGCAACCTTTGTAAAATATTTCAACGAGGGCAAAACAGCAATCCATGAGCCATTCTTTGTAAGCAAAGAGAAGGATGGCGTTATCGTTGAGGTGGCTATTCAGTACACTAAAAGCTACAGCGAGTCGCTCCTCTCCTATGTTAATACAATTCATACGATTGAAGGAGGCACTCACGAGCTGGGATTCAGGTTTGCACTCACAAAAGCCCTTGGCAAGTTTATAAACGAGAACCTTGGAAAAGACATCAAAATAACATACGATGACTGCAGGGAAGGGTTGACTTCTATAATCTCAGTAAAGGTTCCGGAGCCTCAGTTTGAAGGGCAGACAAAGGCCAAGCTGGGAAACACCGAGGTGAGAGGCATTGTGAGCGAGATTCTTTTTGATACACTTTATGACTACCTGCTCAAGAACCCCAACGAGGCAAAGGAGATAGCAGCAAAAATAATCTTTTCATACAATACGCGCCTTGCAGCAAGGAATGCAAAAGAGCTTGCAAGGAGAAAGAATGCACTTGACAGCTTTTCCCTGCCAGGCAAGCTTGCAGACTGCTCCTCAAAAGACCCTTCAATCAGCGAGCTGTTTATCGTTGAGGGAGACTCAGCAGGCGGCTCTGCAAAGCAGGGAAGAGACAGAGAGTTCCAGGCAGTCCTGCCATTAAGGGGAAAGATCCTTAATGTTGAGAAATCGCGGCTTGACAAGATTCTTCAGAATAAGGAAATCGCTTCAATCATCACTTCCCTTGGCACGAATATTGATGATGACTTCGATGTAAAAAAGCTTCGATATGACAAAATAATTATTATGACAGATGCAGATGTTGACGGTGCACACATAAGGACACTTCTCCTCACGTTTTTTTACAGGCACATGAAATCCCTGATTGAGTTAGGGCATGTATACATAGCACAGCCGCCGCTCTTCAAGTTAAATATGGGAAACAAGACTCATTACCTGCACACCGAGCAGGCTCTGTCAGAGTTCCTTAAGCTAAACCAGGGAGCTAAATATGAGATGCAGAGGTACAAAGGCCTGGGAGAGATGAACCCGAGCCAGCTCTGGGAAACCACAATGAACCCGGAGAGCAGAACACTTTGCAAAGTTAACATCGAAGATGCCGTTGAGTCTGACAGGCTTTTCAATATCCTTATGGGAGATGATGTTGCCTTAAGAAGAGAGTTCATAGTTCAGAACGCCCTCACTGCAAAAAACATAGATGTGTGATTGGCTTTTTCAGTAGCCTCTCTTTTCAGCCGCCTGATAAAAAATGATATCTTTAGGTATAGAAAGCACAGCCCATACCTTCGGGATAGGGATTGCAGGCAGCAAAGGAAGGATTCTTGCAAACAGGAAAAGCGTTTATGCAACAAAAAAAGGCGGCATGATTCCAGCAAAGGTTTCAGAGCACCACCTGGACAACTTTGAAGAGGTGCTTATAGGAGCGCTTGATGATGCAGGCATAAGCCTTAGCCAGGTTGACTTGATTGCATACTCAAAAGGCCCGGGTATAGGGCATTCGCTAAGGATAGGCTCTGCGCTTGCACGCTCACTTGCACTTCTTCTGAAAAAGCCAATAGTCGGGGTTAACCATTGCATAGCCCATCTTGAGATAGGGAAGCTTCTTTCAGATTGCACAGACCCGGTTTTTCTTTATGTTTCAGGCGCAAACACCCAAATAGTAGCCTTTGAGAAGGGAAAATACCGAATCTTTGGGGAAACGCTTGACATTGGCATGGGCAATTTTATAGATGCTTTTGCAAGAGAGGCAGGGCTTGGGTTTCCGGGCGGGCCACCTGTAGAGAAGCTTGCTAAAAAAGCCTCAGGAAAGTATATCGAGCTGCCTTATGTAGTAAAGGGAATGGATTTCTCCTTTGGCGGTATTCTTACAGCTATTAAAAAAATGCTAAAAGAGCACTCTGTTAAAGACCTATGCTTCTCGCTTCAGGAAACATCCTTTGCTATGCTGCTCGAGGCAAGCGAAAGGGCAATGGCTCACACAGGAAAAAAAGAACTTCTCTTAGGCGGTGGGGTTGCGTGCAACAAGCGCCTTCAGGAAATGGCCAGAACCATGTGCTCAGAGAGAAGTGCAAAGTGCTTTACCTTAGAGAACCAGTTCAACACAGACAATGGGGCAATGATAGCCTGGCTTGGCCTGGTTGAGGCAAAAAAGCGAAACTTTGAAAAGATTGATAAAACATTTATTCTACCCTACTGGAGGACAGACGAGGTGCAACCATGAAATGCAAAATATGTGGAGAAAAGATAAAGACAATCTTCCTGAACAAAATCCTTGGAACATACATCAAAGATAAAAAAGGAAAGCAGGTTGCGGTGTGCTCATCCTGCCAGAAGAAGCTTGGAAACGATAAGGAAAAGATTCTGACAGAAGCCCAATGAAATCCCCAGAAATCTTTGTGGTTGTTGCAGCATACAACGAGGATAAGAGAATCAGTAAAGCCATTTCGGACCTGAAAAGCCATGGCTATCAGAATATTGTTGTAGTTAACGATGGCTCCAGAGACAGGACAAAAGAAGCTGCGCTCGCTTCAGGGGCGACTGTGCTAACCCATCCGGTAAACTTAGGCCAAGGTGCAGCCCTCAGGACAGGAATTCGTTACGCCCTGAAAGCAGGGGCAGGCATCATTGTTACTTTTGACGGGGATGGCCAGCATCAGGCAGGTGAAATCTCCAGGCTGATTAAGCCAATAATTGAAGGCAAGGCAGATGCAGCGCTTGGGTCAAGGTTTATCAGCAAAGGCGCTGCTGTGAATATACCGCGCTCAAGAAAGCTTTTCCTCAAGGCAGGTGTTGTTTTCACAAGGTTAATATCCAGAATAAAGGTTACTGACACCCACAACGGCTTCAGGGCGCTGTCAAGAAAAGCAGCCTCAAAGATAGAGATAAAGATAAATGACATGGCGCACGCATCAGAGATACTTGACGAAATCCATAAAAAAGGAATCAGGTTTGTTGAGGTTCCGGTAACCATTACCTACTCAGAGGAAAGTTTGAGCAAAGGCCAAAAAACATCAAACGCCCTGAAGATTGTTATCAGAATGATAAACAAAAAAATATTTGGAGGATAAAAAAATGACACCTTTTAGCATTCTGCTGATTGTATTGGGAGTATTCATTATTGTTTTTTCCAGGCTGAACCTGTCCTGGAACAAGCTAAAAAAGGAAAGCTACCTTCTTTTCTCTGCAGGCGGGCTTGTTATGATAATTGTTGGGTTGTTTCCCCAGCTTTCCTTTGCAGCAGCCTCGCTTTTTGGAATCCAGAGGGGCTCAGACTTTCTTCTATACCTATCGGTAATTGTATTGTTTTACCTGCTAATCAGGCAGGCACTGAAAACAGAGCAGCTGGAGTCAAAGATTTCGAGGCTTGTGGAAAATGTGGCACTGGCAAATCCCGAGAAGCAAAAGCAAAAAGCACCTTCCCAGGATAAGAAGCAGGAGAAAAACAAAAAAGCCAGCTGAAGGAGAAAGCATTATTTATTCTTTTTATTCCTTCTTTTTTTTCTTTTTGCTTCTGATGAAAGAAGGTAAATCAGGATTACTGAAACCCCTAAAATAAGCAGGTTTCTTGCTGTAAAAAACCCTGCCAAGTCTCTTCTACGCTGTTCTTTTATGGAAACATTAAGAGGAACTTCCTCTTCTTCCTCAAAAGTAAATTCCAGGGTTGTTTCCATAGTAATGTTTCCATTGCTTTCTACAATAAATCTTATGTCTGACCTTTCTGCAATTATAGAAGCACTCTTAAATTGTTCCAGAGTGCCAGAGATGTTTCCGTTGCTGCTGCTGAAGAAGAAATCCCTAAAGCTGCTGTTAAAACTGGAAAGAAATCCTTCAAACCCCTCTGTTTCGTGAACAACATAAGCATTTGTGTTATTGTTTATATCCATATCCCCGGCAAGCACGCTGCTGGAGTTTCTTATCATTACAGCAAAGTTATTCTCCAGGTAAGCATTGTCTGAGAGTGTGATTCCTGATGCCTGCTGGGTGAATATGCCCACGGAGTTTCCCAGAAAGCTGTTTCCAGAAACACCAATATCCTGCGAGGAGTGAAGGGAAAGCCCATGCTCAAGGTTGCTTAAGAGCCTGCTTTCAGAAATAGTTATGTTTTCGCACCCGGTTGCCTGAATACCCCTTAAATTTGCCTCAAAGGCGCACCTCTTAACAGCAATATCCCTGCTATCCTGAAACTCAAGGGAAACACCAGGAATATCTCTAAGAAAATTATCGGATAATATTAGCCCGGAGCACCCTTTGAGCCTGATTCCGTTTCCCCTGTAAGAGCTTACCTGAGACCCAAAAATTGATATGTCTTTGCTGCCTTCGCCAACAATTGCATTCTGCTCAGTGCTGAATCTGCTTTTTGATACAGAAACACCTGAAGAGTTAACAATATGCACTCCAATAATGCTTTTGTCAAAAGAAAGGGATACCAGCCTTACATCTTCCGAGTCAATGGCATATACTCCTGCATAGTCTTCTATGAATTTAGCATTCCTGATGGTTACATTTCTTATTTTGCTTGTTGAATTTCCCCAGACAAAAATGGTTTTTGAGCCAAACTCGTTATATCCATAAAGCCTTTTGTTATTTCCATCAATTAGCACGTTGCTTGCTTTTACAGTTATGCAGGCCTTTTCCTTTGCAGTAGCCGCGATGTCATTGCTTATTTGGTATGTCCCGGACTGGTTTATTTCCCTGCATCCATTAACCCTTATGCTCTGATTCACCTGTGCATACCCATAAGAAGCCGCAAGAAGCAAAGCCAGAAAGCCGAAGCTTGCAAAAGCTGCATACTCCCTGCCTTTTGTGCATCTTTTTGCATGCATGTTAAGCCTAATGAACCTTACATTTAAATATTTTTGTGATTCTTGTCGGGTGCAAATGCTCTCTTCATCCTGAAAAGTTTTATAAAGTCTGGCTGTTATTAGCCATTTATGAGGAAATCAAAATACGAAAAGATAAGCGAGTTCGCTCTTCTGGCAGCCTTGCTGGTTCTTTCTCTTTTTGTGTTATGGCCCCTCCACAGGGAGCTGCTGCTTGCTATAGTTCTTACAATCATTTTTTATCCCCTTTATAGCTTTATCAATAAGAGAATAAGGATAAAGTGGATATCTTCCTTGATTATCATTTCAATAATAATTGCACTCACCCTTTTTCCAATATACCTTACTACAAGGGCAATGACAACTGAGCTTATTTATTTCTTCAATTCATTCAGTGATGCTGAAGTAAACCCCATAGTTTCATTTATTCAGCAGCTCCCTTTTTCGGAATCAATATTTTACGAGCTGGAAAACCTTAAAACAGTTGTATTTGCAAAAGCAAGCCAGTTTTTTCTAGCACTTCCTGGAATCCTTTTGAGGTATGTTGTAATCCTCGGCGTAACCTTTTTCCTTCTTTCAGATGGAGTGGCTGCAACCAAGAAAATACTTGAATTAAAAATAATTAAGGAAACCCACGCAAATTTTCTTGTCAAGGAAACAGTTAAGACAACCTACGGGATAGTTTATGGCCAGATACTTGTTGGGTTGGTTCAGGGCTTTTCAGGAGGGATAGGTATACTGATTGGCTCGCTTATATTTGGCATTCCCAGCGCTTCTCCCCTTATCTGGGGCACCCTTATGGCAATCTGCTCTCTGGTCCCGGTGTTTGGGACAGGCTTAATTTGGCTTCCCCTCTCTGCAATGAAAATAGCAAATGGGGTGCTCACAGAGACGAACAGCATGATTTTTTATGGCGTTTTCATCCTGGTGTGGGGGGCACTTGTCGTTGCTAATATAGACCACTTTGTAAGGGCTTATTTTGTGAGCTCAAAAACCAGGATTCACCCGATGCTTATCTTTGTCGGAGTAATTGGGGGCTTGTTTACTTTCGGGTTTGTAGGAATCTTTGTAGGGCCAATTATACTTGGGTTGACAATAAACACAATAAAGTTTATAAGAAAAGTAGCGTAGGGGCAGAAGATGAGATTCAGGATTAAGAGAATACAGATTTCTTCAGGCGGTCCTCTTGTTGCAGTTGTAAGCCTTTCTGATGCTGCAGAAAATAATCTTCATAGGGGGGACAGGCTCGAGCTTAAGAAAGGCTCTAAAAAGGCAATTGCCATTGTTGACACAACAAAAGACGATTCGCTGGTTCCGCCGGGCAGCCTGGGCTTGAACCTGGAGCTCTGCCAGAGGCTTGGCAATTCAGGGCTTCTTGATGCTGCGTTTATTGAAAAATCCCATTCTCTTGCATGCATCAGGAAAAAGCTTGATGGAAAGGAGCTTTCAGAGAAAGAATTTATTCCAATCATCAGGGACATTGCAAGAAACGCGCTAAGCGAAATCGAGACCACATATTTCGTTTCTGCCTGCTATGTGCACGGGCTTTCTAATGAAGAAACAGCATCTCTTACAAAGGCAATGATAAGCACTGGCGATATCCTTAAGCTAAACAAGAAATTTGTGCTTGACAAGCACTGCATTGGCGGGGTTGCTGGAAACAGGACTACAATGCTTGTAGTACCGATTGTGGCAGCAGCAGGCTATACCGTTCCAAAAACATCGTCAAGAAGCATAACCAGCCCAGCAGGCACAGCAGATACAATGGAAGTCTTATGCAATGTTGCGATTCCGCTTGAAAAAGTCAAGAAGGTTGTTGCAAAGACAGGAGCCTGCATTGTCTGGGGAGGCGCACTTTCCCTGGCCCCAGCAGATGACATCATCATCAGGGTAGAGCACCCGCTGGGAATAGATGCATATGGGCAGCTCGTAGCAAGCGTACTCGGAAAGAAAAAGTCAGTCTCAAGCACGCATGTACTGATAGACATTCCCTATGGGCCAGGAGCCAAAGTAAAGACCAAGCCCAGGGCTGAAAAGCTAGGGGGCATTTTTCAGTATGTTGGAAAAAAGATTGGCTTAGAAATCCATTTAATGTACAGCAAAGGCTCAAAGCCAGTCGGGAAAGGGATTGGCCCAGCACTGGAAGCAAGGGATGTTCTTTATGTGCTGAAAAATGACCCGAGGCAGCCTTTAGACTTAAGGAAAAAATCCCTGCAGATGGCTGGCAAGATGATAGAGATGGCCGGAAAAAGAAATGGGCTTGCAATAGCCAGGAAGATACTTGACTCTGGGCTTGCATACGACAAGATGGTGGAAATCATCAAAGCCCAGGGAAAAAAGCATATTGAGCCAGGCACAATTCCCCTTGGCAAGCTCTCTTACAAAGTTAAGGCATACAGGTCAGGCAGGGTAAAGACAATAAAAAACGACATTGCTGTCTCAATAGCAAGAGCAGCAGGCGCGCCAAAAGACGCAGAGGCCGGCATCTACCTTGACAGGCTGGAAGAGGAAAATGTCCAGAAAGGGCAGCTGCTTTTTACAGTTTACTCAAACAGCGAGCAAAAGCTTCGTCACGCAAAGGCAATATGCAGGAAGCTCTTAAAAGAATTCTATGTGATTCAGTAAAGGCAGGCAAATCTCAGAATTTCATGTTCTTCATCCCTTTCATATTTCCCATGTTGCCCATCATCTTCTCAAGGCCCTTCTCGCTCTTTCCCTTGAAAAGCTTCATAATCTTCTTGGATTTCTTGTAGTACTTGACAATTTCCCTTACATCCTCTTCCTTTTTGCCAGAGCCTTCAGCAATTCTCCTAATCCTTGAAATATTCAGCTCTCCAGGGCTTTCAAGCTCTCCTTTTGTCATCGAGTTAAAGATAATCTTCCACTCATCAAGCTTCTGGTCCTGAAGGTCAAGCATCTCCTTTGGGAGGTTAGCCCCACCCAGCCCCGGAATCATCTGGATTATCTTATTCAGCGGCCCCATCTTTTTCATTGCCTCAATCTGCTCGTACAGATCAAGAAGGTTGTATTCCCCCTTCAGGAACTTGCTCCCCAGGTCTTTTGCCCTTTCCTCATCAATGCTCTCTTTAGCCTTTTCGAGTAGCGCATCAATATCTCCCAGCCCGAGCATCCTGCCGACAAACCCCTTAGGGTTGAATTTCTCAAAGTCATTGATTTTCTCTCCTGTGCCAATAAACTTAACCTTCGCATTGGTAACAGAGCACGCGCTTAGCGCCCCTCCCCCTTTTGCAGTTCCGTCAAGCTTGGTTATAATAACTCCGGTAACATGAGTTGTTTCATGAAAAGCCCTGGCCTGCTTTTCTGCACTCTGCCCAATGTCTGCGCTCAGTACAAGAAGAACTTCATCAGGCAAAATTTTCTTGTACAGTTTTTCGAGCTCATCAATAAGCTCCTTGCTCAGTGCATCCCTGCCGGCAGTGTCGATAATAACAATGTCGAACTCCTTAAGCTGCTTTTCAAAGCTTTCATAAATCTTAAGCGGGTTTTTTTCCTTTTTGTTTCCAAAAGCAGGAAGGTTGATTTTTTTGCCAAGCTGCTCAAGCTGCTCAAAAGCAGCAGGCCTCCATGTATCCGTAGAGACAAGCGCAACCTTATATCCCCTCTTGGCATAGTAATTCCCAAGCTTAGCAGCCTGGGTAGTCTTTCCCGAGCCAAACAGCCCTACGAGCATTATCTTAAAAGGCCTTTTTTCAATCTTAGGCTCGCCAGCAGCCTCGCCCCCCATCAGCCCCGCAAGCTCCTCATAAAGAATCTTGATAATTCTCTCTTTCTCAGACAGGCCCGGAATAGCCTTTTCCTCCCTGAACTTCTTCTTAATGCTCTGGGAAATCTCCTGCACAAGCGCAATATTTACATCAGACTGGATAAGAGACCTCTGAATCTCCTTCACAATCTCATTTATAAGCTTTTCGTCAACAAAAATAGCATTCTTAATCTTGCTGAGAGTGCCCTTCAGCGATTCCCCTAGCTTTTCCAATACCATATTTAGCCATGTCATTCCTGTTAGTATAAAAAGATTGTGCTAGTTTCAGGTTTTCTCAGAATCAGGCATTCAGGAACCCAGCTTTTGAGAAAGGTTTATAAAAACAAAGCCCGAGAAAAAAGCAGGAAATGGGCATTTCAGAAAAGAGAGCAAGGCTTAAGGAGCTAAAAAGCAAGATTAAGAAGTGCGAAGATGAGAAAGCCAAAGCAAATTCCCTGGCAAATTCCCTTCTTTCAAAGTATGCCAAAGGGCAGATTTCACACGAAGAGTATGAAAAAGAGCTAAGAAAGCAGTTGGGAGGCAGGGACAGGGTAGAGACAATAGCGCACTACAACTCTTTTATGAGAAAATATGCCCTTGAGAAGTCCACGCTTCAGTCCGAGCTGCGCCAGCAGGAAAAGAAGCGGAAGATGGTTTCAGTGGCAGCAGCTTTGCTTATGTTTGCTTTTTTAATACCTTTTCTTGCAGATTCAGATCTCGGCACAGACGCTTTAACAGGCCTGCTCTTCACAGACTCTTTAGCCCAGCAGAACCAAACAGTTGCAGAATCAGAGCCAGCCGAGCCAGTTGTTGCAGAGCCAGAAGAGCACCCTCAGCCAGAGCAAGAGCTGGAAGAGCCGGAAACAGAAGAGCCCGAAGGCATAACCATCCGCCCAGGGCGAAGCCGCGATCAGGAAGAAGAGCAAATATCCCTGCCGGTGGAAGACAACCTCACAGTAAACCTTACAGAAAACGAATCCAGCATAGTTGAAAACATCTCCTTAATAAACATCACAGACAATTTAACAGGCAATATCAGCGAGCCGGAAATCGATAACATCTCAATTAACGATACAGAATTAAACTTAACCCCTCCAATTATTCCCAACATAACAGGCAACATTTCAGAAGGCATAACTGACAATATTTCTATAAACATAACAGAGCCAATCCAGAATATAACTATCAACGAGACAGAATCAGAGCCTCCAGAGCTTAACATAACAGAGCCGGAAATAAACAAAACACAGCCAGATTACAATGAGACGTTCATTAATGAGACTGAAAAGCCGGAGCTAAACATTACAGAAGAAACTCCTGAAGAGATTAACCTGGCCTTTTTTGTGAGAAACCAGACAGCCCGCACAAATACAACAGCATACCTAAGCTTAAGCTCGGCATTCAACCGCACAAACACAACATTCATGCTGATAAATTACGACAACCTGACCGCTTCTGTATCTGACAGGTTTCTTTCATATAGGCCTGAAAAAGAAGGAAACTTCAGCCTGAAGCTGCTTGCGCATTATGATAATAACACCTATCACTCAAACATCTTCTATGTCTTTGCTCGGCATAATGCCACACTTAACATAAGCATAGGCGACGAGCATCAGCCTCTGGATGAAAACCACTCTCTTGACAATCTGTCTGTCCCTGTTTTTTCAAAGCCAATCCCGGATATAGAGATTGCTTTTGGCGACCAAATAGAAATAAACCGAAGCGTATACTTCTGGAGCAATTCATCCCTTATTTTTACATACGCCTACAATTTCTCGCTTCTCTCAGTTTATGAGAACTCCTCATTAACGATAATTGAGCCAATAAAAAACATTAATGCCACCTCGCGGTTTAGGATATTCTGCTCAAACCTTAACCAAACAGAGAGTGTTGCCTTCAATATAACCCTTGTCGAAGACGCTGCCCTTAGGCAACTTTTAAATGAAACAGAAGTTGAAGAAACTGCAGAAGAGCCAAACAGCCCGCCAGAGATTATAGGAAACATCTCATTTCTTTCGCTTAAGCAAAATGAAACATTTTCAATCGACTTAAATACAACCTTCCGTGATCCAGACAACGACACATTGGTTTTCCTTGCTGTATCAGACTTCCCGGTAGTCTCTTTTGTTGAGCAGTCAGAGCTTAATCTTTATGCAAGCATACCCTTTGAAGGAGAGAGAAGAGTAAAGGTAATGGCATTCGACTCAATAAACATTACCTCGCTGGAATTTTATGTGAATTATACCTATTCTCCGGAGGAGCTTAACATTTCCGTTAATATAACAGATGATATGAATATAACAGATGAAGACATCGCTGACAACATATCGGAGAAGATTTTTGATGAAAAGCTGGCAGACCTGTACAAGCTTGAGCTTGACCAGCCAGCAGAATGGAGAAAAGCCATCAGGGTAACCAACCAGGAGAGAGACTGGAAATACAAGACAATCTCAGTGTCCATACCCACGCATGCAGAGAACATCTCTGTATCTTCCAACAGGCAAAAGCTTTCTTTGATTTCGCCTGCAGTTTTGCATGAGTTGCATTCACCCGATTCCGAAGAGACCGAAAGCGATTCTCGGGATTACACTGAGCCAGGAAGTCCAGCACAACAAAAACCAGAAAATTCCTCCCTAGAAAACCAGCCAAAGATAGAGGCAATGCATAACAAATCAGCAATTAACCTTAGCCAGGGCTCTGAAAAAGAGTCAGGGCAAATCCAGCAGAAAGGGTTTTCAGTCACAGAAGCCCCTGACTCTTTAATAATTCATGTAACTGATTTCTATGACCCCTTTGCCACAAAGGAAATAGTTATAACATATTACACCAGAGGAATAAGGACACAGTCAAATTACTCAATAGTTACCGGCCTCACACATTATAAAGAGTTCAGGTTAAAAAACCTTGATAACATTACCTATTACGACTTTATTATTGAGATGGAAGAAAAGCCTGCTCACCAATACCAGATAGTTTCCCCAACCAATGAAATAAGCTTTACCAAGCCCACAGCCTCAAACAGCATAGCCAGAATTACATTCAATGAGATTCTGCCTTATCAGGTGTCATCATTTTCAATCTACTCAATATACGATACCTTCTCCCTCTCATCAGGCTCCTGGATTAATGGCTCATGGAATGTGAGTTTTGAAACAGAGTTTAACGATACGCTCCTTATATCTTCCCACAACAAATCTGAATTTGAGGTTAAGGCAATTGTGTGCAGAGGGCTTCGTGAGCCAGTTGCAAACAATGTATCAGTTGAGCCCGCCGAAAGCAAGACAGACCCTGAAAGCATCTTTATAAACGAAACAGAGAGAGCCGGAAACTTAACTAACTCTGCTGAGCCTCAACCAGCAGATTTGGCTGAAGCCGGTGAAGATTCATCTGAGCCGGATCTATCTGAACTGGAAGCAAACTCAACCATCCAGCATAACCAGGCAGACAACTTAACAGGCTCTGAGCCAGAGCCGGAGCAGCAGGACGGCTTTCAAACTGATTCTGCATCTGTTCAGGATGAGCCAGAGCCAGAAAGCAAAGATGCTGTGAGCTTTAATATATTCTTTGAAGAAAATGAAGAAGGCTATATTGCAGAGACCGGCCAGTGTGCTGAGATGGAATTAGAGCTTTCTGTTCCTGATGAAGATTCCGTTATCCGCTTCAGCTTTATGAACATAACCAAGAATGCAACACCTACAGAGACAGTAGTTTTTACTAACATATCAGCAGAGCTTGTGAGCTTTTGCCCAACCTGCTCCCAGGACCTTGGCAGCAATGCGTCATTCTTTTGTGCGAAATCCAATTCAGGAGCAGACGGCCTGGGCTTTTATCCAGTCTTGAGCTTTAACCTGACATCCATTCCCAGGGCTTATGCGCACGAGGCTGAGCTGTGCCTGGATATAATATACTCCAGCCACCCCAATACCCTTTATGCAGTTGTATTGGAAGACAGCCTTGCTCCTCTTCTTTTTGGCAATCTCTCTTCAATAGCCACAAGGCTTGACCTGCCGGAGAAGTTTGTCTCAGGCAGGTCATACTCGGCAATAAGAATAAACAGGACAATAACTGAGCTTAGCCCAAGGCAGACCTATTGCGGTACAATTTACGGGTTTGAGCTGCCTAAGGCAAGGAACCTGAGAATAATTATTCTGGGGCAGGACATGAAGAACAGGGCGTACCCTTTCTCCTGCTTCCTCATATCCAAGGACACAGAAACAAGGCTTTCAGTAAAATACTGAGGCTTGTTCTTCCTTTTCCTGTACAGAAAATATTAAAAGCACAGCTAACTCACTATGCCTTATTATGCTATTCATTATAAGCTACTCGGAGATAGGGCTTAAGGGAAAAAATCGCCCACTGTTTGAGAAGCAGCTGATTAGGAATATTTCTGCAATGATTCCTTCTACGCTTACATTTAAGGCAGCAGTTTCAAACATGAGAGTACTGTTGGAGTTTAAGCAGGGCTTAGCTGAAAAAGAAATTGAAAAGGTAGCTGATATCCTTTCATCAACCTTTGGGGTGGCATGGTTTGCCCAGGCACGGAAAGCAGGCAGCTATGAAGAGCTTGCCCAAGCGCTTATTGAGAGCCTAAGCCAGAATCATAAGTTTCTTTCAGCAGGCTCTTTCAAAATAAATACGATAAGGTCTGACAAGAGCTACCCAAAAACTTCTGTTGAGCTGAATTATGAGCTTGGCAGCCTTGTCTCATCCAGGTTTTCCAAGCCAGTTAGCCTTAAGTCGCCTGAATTTACAGCAGAGGTAATAGTTAACAACAAAGGATTCCTGTATTTCTCTGAAAGGCACCAGGGCCCTGGCGGCCTTCCTGTAGGCATAGAAGGCAGAGTGCTAAGCCTGCTTTCAGGTGGAATTGATTCGCCAGTTGCAGCATTTCTTATTATGAAAAGAGGCTGCAGGCTCGACTTTATTCATTTTTATGCAAGCGCATATTCCCAGGCAAAAGAGTCAAAGATAATAAGGATGGCAGAAAGGCTTTCAAAATTCCAGCCGCACTGCAGGCTTTACATGGCTCCATACAAGCATTTCTACAAAGCTTCCCTTGGGCTTGAAAAGGAGCATGGAAGGCTTGAGGTTTTGCTTTTCAAGAGGTTTCTGCTTGAGACAGCATCCAGGCTTGCCGAGAACAAAGGCTATCCGGGCTTGGTTACAGGAGACTCTCTGGGCCAGGTTTCAAGCCAGACTCTCGATAACCTAAAAAGCCAGTCACATGGAATAAACACTTTAATTCTCAGGCCTCTTGTAGGCTACGACAAGCATGAGATAATAGAGCTTGCAAAAAAAATCCGGACTTACGAGCTAAGCATAGAAAAATACAAAGACTGCTGCTCAATCTTTGCAAAATCCCCGGCAACAAAGTCTAAGCCGGAAAGCATAGGCCAGCTTGCTGAGCAGATTAGCCTAAACAGGATTGTGGAAGCAACATTAAAGGATGTAAAAGTAATCGAATTTCCGCAAAACATTTAAAACAGGCCAGAACCTGCTTCGCTTATCCCTCCGTAGCCCAACCTGGATAGGGCGTCTCCCTCCTAAGGAGAAGGTTGTGGGTTCGAATCCCATCGGAGGGGCTTCTACTTTATCTAATTACACAAAAATCCTAAGGCTTTAGAATCAAGAGAAACCGAAAAAACAAAAATTAAGCAAGGTGGTCCCTTGCTTCCTTTATCATTTCAACCAGGGCAGCGGACTCTTCGCTTGTAAGCCTGCCAAGCTTAGAGAAAGTCCATTGGTCATCATTTTTGTTGAGCCTAGATATCTGAATCTTTGGTGTTCCCTCATTGTAGCTCATTACAGAAACAACAATCTTCGAGTTGAAAAATTCCCTTTCAGTTTTAAACAGCTCTTTGTCTAGTTCTTTTTCGTATGCCATTGTAGGAACCCTGAGTTTGGCTGGGTTTTAAAAAATTTATGGTTTCCGAGAGCGCTTTTTGCTGTTTTTTCAGGGGTTCCCTTTTTTTTTCGGATTCCTTTTCCAGTTTAGCAAGGGAAGAAATCATCGGGCAACTAAGAAAAAAACAACAGTATAACAATATTATCAATAATATAGTAATAATATTCTGTATTTGAAAATAATCTATGATTGTCTGTTAAAAAATGAAAGAATTAAATGGCAAAAACCACTTACTTCTGCTTCTTAGCAACCTTGGCAATCCAGATTGTTGCAATTACTGCCAAGATTGTTACAAGCACTGGTATACCCACGGGTCTCCGCCAGAAAGCACGCACAACGGCCCGGCTCCTTCAGCTCCGCAAGGCCCTGCAAATAAAGACCTTATCGCATCATTCCATGCCTGGCTGCAACCAGCCCAAAGGCTGCAGTATTTAGCGCAGCCAGCTTTTCCACAACCTGAGAGTTCATAGCAATTACCTCCTCTTGTTGAATTATTATTTCAGATTAAGAATATAAACTTGTTTATTTTGCAAACTTAAAAAAAATGGGGCTGCCGGAATTTGAATCCGGGTCACTACCACCCCAAGGTAGGAGGCTACCAAGCTACCCCACAGCCCCGCGGGGCTAGGCTTTTCTGTGCGGTTTATAAATTTTGTTTCAGCTGAATGTTTGCCTGCCTTTTTCGTTTAGCCAAACAAAAAGCTTTATAAATGAACCACCTATCCACTGGTTTGCACTTCGGACAAAGGATATGCTACGCACATATTCATTAACCGTCTGACAAGGAATCCTGCAGGGTTCCGCTATAGACGCGGATTTCTAGTACAGGATTCTCTGAGGTCGATTGAAATGCCAAATAAGAGACACCCTAAAAGGGGCACGATGCAGTACTGGCCCAGGAAGAGGGCTTCCAGGCTAATTGCAAGGACAAGAAGCTTCCCGGCAGTTGCCGAGCCAAAGCTTCTGGGCTTCATCGCTTACAAGGTTGGCATGACCTCAGTACAGGTAAAAGACAACCGTGCAAACTCGCTTACAAAAGGCCAGGCAATCTCTATTCCGGTAACAGTATTAGAGTGCCCACCAGTAAAGGTTTTATCAGTCAGGCTATACAAAAACACATACTATGGAAAGCAGCTTTTCTGGGAAATCTTTGTCGATTCAGGCAAGAGCCTTAAAAGGCTTATGCCCTTTATTGACTCAAAGAAAGGCTCGCTTGACAAGCTAACCCCAGAGCTTCTTGAGGGCGTTATTGATGCCAGGGCGGTTATTTACACACAGCCTAACCTTATCTCATCTAACAAGAAAACCCCGGAGCTTCTTGAGGTTGCAGTTGGAGGAAAGTCTGTTCAGGAAAAGATTGACTACCTTAAGTCTGTAATAGGCAAGCCAATCTCTGCTAAGGATTTTGTTTCACAGGGAAAGTTTGTTGATGTTCGCGGTGTAACTAAAGGAAAAGGCTACCAGGGCCCGGTAAAGAGGTTCGGGGTTGACCTGAGAAGCCACAAGGCAGAGAAGACAAAAAGAGGCCCAGGCTCTCTAGGCTCATGGGGCACTAAAGGCCATTTTTCCTATAGGGTTCCTTTAGCAGGCCAGATGGGCTTTCACCAGAGGACAGAGCACAACAAGCTTATTGTTGCTATTGAAGATGACCCTGCCAAAGTTAATGTTAAGGGAGGCTACCTGCATTATGGCTTGGTCAGGAATCCATACATCCTGATAAAAGGCTCAGTGTTTGGGAGCCAGAGAAGGCCGGTTGTGCTTACCCAGCCATTGCGGCAAAAGAAGCCAGAGTCTTATGAGCTTAGGCATATTGACCTTGGCTCAAACCAATAGGAAGGTTTAGAAGATGAAAATAAGCGTTTTTGACCTGGATTGCAAGGAAGCAGGCAAAATAGAGATGCCTTTACAGTTTCAGGAGCCATTCAGGGCTGACCTGATTAAAAGGGCATTCGAGTCCATCAGGGCAAACAGCAGGCAGAGATATGGGGCAACCCCTCTGGCAGGCAAGAGATATGCACCTGACCTTTCAAGAAGGAGAAGGCACTACAGGGGCTCTTATGGCTTCGGCATCTCCAGAATCCCCAGAAAAATCCTTGTAAGAAGAGGGACAAGAATGTACTGGGTTGGCGCCCAGGTTCCTGGCACAGTCGGCGGAAGAAGGGCACATCCCCCAAAATCAGAGAAACAGTGGGCAAAGCACCTTAATACAAAAGAGAGAAAAAAGGCACTCCGCTCAGCGCTTTCAGCTGTATTAGATAAAAGCCTAAGTGAGGCACGGGGCCATTTAGTCCCGGATAATTACCCTTTTATAATTTCAGAGAAATTTGAGTCAATAGATAAGACAAAAAAAGCAATAGAAGCCCTTGGGAAGCTCGGCTTTTCAGCTGACATTAAAAGGGCTAAGGCAAAGACCCAAAGGGCAGGCAAGGGAAAATCCCGGGGAAGAAGATACCTCAGGAAAAAGAGCCTGCTCGTGGTTGTTTCAAATAAAGAGGCAGGCCTTAGCAAAAGCGCCAGGAACATCCCGGGCGTGGATGTTGTCCCGGCTGACAAGCTAAACGTAGAGCTGCTTGCACCAGGCGGAGTGCCTGGCAGGCTCACGCTTTTTACAGAATCAGCAGTAAGGGCCATAGAAGAGAAAGGCCTTTTTAAGTGATAAAAATGGTGCTCATAAAACCAATAAACTCGGAAAAGTACATCAAGCTGCTTGAGACAGAGAACAAGATAGCCTTTGAGGTAGATTTCAATGCCTCAAGGACAGATGTCAGGGCAGAGGTTGAGAGTGCCTTTAAGGTTAAGGTTGAAGGTGTGAAAATAATGATAACGCCAAAAGGCAAGAAGAGGGCTGTTGTTTCAATCTCAAAAGAGACCCCGGCGTTTGACATAGCAACAAAGCTGGGGCTGGTATAACCACAGGTGAGGCAAAATGGGAAAAAGGATAATTGCTCAGAGGAGGGGTTCAGGGTCGTCGCTCTACAAGTACCCTAAATTCTGGGCAAAAGAAGAGGCAAAATACATTCCCCTTGAGCACGGGACAGCGCCTTTTTCAGCCAGGATAAAGGAAATCTTTGATGACCGGTCCCACTCTGCACCTTTAGTTAAGATAGCCCACAACGGCAGGAAGTTTGCACATGTTGCAGCTCAGGGCATTTCAGAAGGAGATAATGTTTCATATTATGACCCGGCCCAGCTTAAGCCGGGCAATGTCCTTATGCTAAAGCAGGTTCCGGAAGGGACAAGCCTTTTTAATCTTGAAGGAAGGCCGGGAGACGGCGGAAAGTTCGTCAGGTCAGGCGGCTCAAGCGCAAAGCTTGTGGCAAAGCACCCAACCCATGCAGTCGTGCTCCTTCCATCGAAAAAGGAGAAATCCTTCAGCCTTAGCTGCAGGGCAACCATTGGCGTTGTTGCAGGCTCAGGAAGGGTGGACAAGCCATTCCTTAAGGCAGGAACAAAAGGCTTTTTCGCAAAGTACAAGCATAAGAACTGGCCAAAGGTTTCAGGCAATGCAATGAATGCAGTAGACCATCCATTCGGGAACAAGAGGTCACTGAGGAAGTCAAGAGCCAAGCCAGTCTCCAGGCATGCGCCGCCAGGAAGAAAAGCCGGCTATATTGCTGCAAAGAGAACAGGCAAAAAGTGAGTGATTGAACATGGCAAAAGAAATTCAATTCAGGGGAAAGGAGCTTAGCGAAATAAATTCAATGAGCATCAAGGAGTTTTCCCAGCTCTTGTCATCAAGGGAAAGGAGAAAAATTAACAGGGGATTTACTGAGCCGGAAAAAAAGCTTATAGAAAAGGCAAAGAAAAAGGACTTCATAAAAACCCATTGCAGGGATATGATTGTGCTGCCTGTTTTTGTAGGCAAGAAAATCGCAATTTACAACGGAAAAGAGTTTGTTTCAATCCAGGTAACATCAGAGATGCTTGGCCACAGGCTCGGGGAGTTCGTTCCAACAAGAAAGCCGGTGAAGCACAATTCACCAGGAATAGGGGCAACAAAATCCACAGCCCACGCTTCAGTCAAGTGATTGGACGGTGCACTTAAATGAATTACAAAATAAAAGTTAAGGAAGGGGAAAGCTTTGCAAGAGCAAGGATGGATAATATCCCGGTCTCGCTTAAGCAGAGCGTTGAGGTAGCACGGTTTATCAAAAATAAGCCGCTCACAAGAGCATATGCTCTCCTTGAGGGCGTGGTTAAGAAAGAGATAGCAGTGCCTTTCAAAAGGTATGGCCATGCTGTTGCGCATAAGAGAAACATGGCTTCCGGAAGATACCCCCAGAAAACAGCAGGCTATTTCATTAAGCTGCTTAAGAACGCTGAGGCAAACGCATCCCTGAAAGGCCTAAGCAAGGAAGACCTTGCAATCAAGCTGATCTGCGCAGACAAGGGCACCGCAAGGCCAAAATACGGAAGAAAAAGAGGCAGGACAGCGAAAAGCACGCACTTGCAGGTTATCCTGATAGAAAAGGAAGGCAGTGCAAAAAGCAGAAAAGAAAAGAAGCAGCCAAGGCCGCAGGCAGCAAAGAAGCAGGAGAAACCAGCAGAAAAGCCCGAGCCAAAGCCAGCAAAGAAAGAAACCAAAGTTGAAGAGAAGCAGCAGGAAAAGCCAAAGCCAAGAGCTAAGCCAGAGAAAAAAGAAGAAAAGAAGCTCGAGCCAGAACAAAAAAAAGAACAGAAGAAGCAGCCTGGGCAGAAACCCGCGGGTAAGCCAGAAGAGCCTTCTGAAAAAGAGCAAAAAGAATCAAAGCAAGATTATGATAATAAAGCCAGGAGAGGCGATCAAAAATGATTGAGCGTACCTTTATCAAAAATAATGTAAACCTGTTCAGCATAAGAGCATACATATTCAAAAAATTCCCTAATGCTGGGATATCATTAGTAGAAGTTAAGAGGACTCCGCTTGGAGAAAAAGTAATAATCTCATCTTCAATGCCCGGCCTCGTTGTTGGAAGAAAGGGAAGAAACATAATCTCCCTTTCAGATGAGCTTAAGGAAAAGTTCGGGCTGGAAAACCCCGAAATCGAAGTGCTGGAAGTAGAAAACCCGTTCCTTGATGCAAAGATTATGGCAGAAGGAATTGTTGTTTCCCTGCAAAGGTTCGGCCCAAACGGGTTCAAGTCAGCAATGCATAAAACCATTGATAAGATTATGAGAGCCGGCGCCCGCGGGGTTGAAGTAGTCCTGTCAGGCAAGATCCCTGGTGCAAGGGCAAGAACCTGGAGAGTTTCAAAAGGATACCTGAAGAAGTGCGGCAACCCGGCACAGACACTGGTGCGAAAAAACATCAGCGTTGCAAGCCTTAAGGCAGGCTCTGTAGGGGTTGTTGTTAAAATATTGCCGCCAGGAGTAACTCTCCCAGATGATGTTTCCATTAAGCAGAAAGCAGAAGGTGAAGCGAAATGAGCAAGCGCTCAAGAAAGTTTGATGACATGAGTGTGGATGAGCTTAAGAAAGCACTAAACAGCCTCAGGCAGGAGCTGGTTAAGCTTAATAACCAGAGAGCCTCATCAACAAACTCGAAGGTTGCATCAGAAATAAGGAACTCAAAAAGAGATATAGCAAGGATAAAAAGCCTGCTTAATGCGAAAGTTGAACAAAAAAGCAAATGAGTGAGATATGCACGACATGCGGGCTCCCAAAAGAGCTCTGCGTTTGCGGAACAATAGCAAAGGAAAACCTCGAGATTCGGATCTCCACAGAAAAGAGGAGGTTCGGAAAGATCTGCACAGTAATCAAAGGGATTGAGGCAGACAACATAGATGTCAAGGAGCTGGCGAAGGTGCTTAAAAACAAGCTTGCTTGTGGCGGAACCTTTAGCAAAAACGAAATTGAGCTTCAGGGCCACCATGTAAAAAAGGCTTACGACATCTTAATGGAGCAGGGCTTCCCGCCAAGCTCAATCAAGGTAAGGTAAGCCTAAGGCTTGCCGAAAAGATTGCGAGGTTGAAAATGTTCCTGATAGGCTGCAGAATCGAGGTGCTGGAATCACCGAACCCGCTTGAAAAAGGGATAAGCGGAAAACCAGTGCTTGACCTTAAGAATTCCTTGGTGCTGCGGGAAGGAAAAAAATTCAAGGTTATCCTGAAGAAAAACAGGATTTTCAGGGTAGAAAAAAAGGGAAACCTTTTTATAATCAATGGGAATGCCCTTCAAGGTAAGTTGTATTCAAGAACAAACAAAAAAGGTCGCATAAAAAATGGCAAAAAAAACCACAGAAAAGCCAAAGGAAGCACAAAGTGAGTGCAAAGACCCACTATGCCCTGTGCATGGGCACCTTAAGACAAGAGGAAGGGCTTTTGAAGGCCTTGTTACTTCAGACAAGATGACAAAGACCGTTACTGTGAAAAAGGAGAGGCTTTACTATTTTCCAAAATATAACAGGTACTCAAAAAGGTTCACAACATACAAGGCTCACAATCCCCTCTGCATAAGTGCTAAAGTTGGGGATTTTGTCAAAATAGGAGAGACAAGGCCATTAAGCAAAACCAAAAGCTTTGTGGTGCTTGAGATTGTAAAGAAAAAAGAGGACTTGTCATGAAAGGCATATCATCAAGCGTAACAAGAGGGCTGCCATTGGGCGCATTCCTTAATGTAGCTGACAATTCGGGAGCCAAGATTATCAAGATAATCTCGGTAAAGAAAATCGGCACAACAAAAGGAAGGCTTCAGGCAGCAGGAGTAGGCGATATAATACTTGCCAGCGTAATCAAAGGCAATCCCGAAATGAGAAAAAAGGTGATTGAGGCTGTTTTAATAAGGCAGAAAAAAGAGTACAGAAGGCCATCCGGGCTAAGGGTTAAGTTTGAAGACAATTCAGCTGTTGTAATCAAGGATGAGCTTGGAAACCTCAAAGGCACGGTTATCAAAGGCCCGGTTGCAAAAGAGGCATGCGACAGGTGGCCTGCAATAGCAAGGCTGGCGTCGATAATTTACTGAGAGTGATTGTGATGAAGGTTTTTTCAAAAAAATGGGTGTCAAGCACAAAGCCAAGGAAGCAGAGGAAGTACCTCTTCAATGCTCCGCTTCATATTAAGCAGGGCTTTTTAAATTCGCATCTATCAAAAGAGCTAAGAGACAAGTACAAAACAAGGAGCGTAAGGGCGTCAACAGGAGACAAAGTAAAGGTTATGCGCGGCACAGGCAAGGGCAAGCAAGGAAAGATTTCCCGCGTGGACACAAAAGCTTCTGTGGTTTATATTGAAGGCTTCGAAACAAAAAAGAAGGACGGAAGCAAGGCTGCAATCCCGTTCAGGGCTTCAAGCCTTCAGGTTGTGGAGCTGAATCTCAAAGACCCGAGAAGGCTAAAGAACATTAAGCCGGAAAAGCCGGCAAAGGCAAAGAAAAAGGCAGAAAAGCCTAAAGCAGAAGAGCTCAAGGAAAAAAAGGGCAAGGAAGAAAAAGAAAAGGTAGGTTCAAATGGTAAAGTATCATCTTAAAAGGGTGGCAGCGCCCAGGACATGGAAAATCACAAGGAAGTCGTCAGTGTTTATTGCAAGGCCGCTTCCGGGTAGGGGCAGCCTAAGGCTTGGCATGCCGCTTTCGACCTGGCTTAAGGAAAAGCTTGGCATCTGCTCTACAACAAGCGAGGTAAGCTACCTTATACGCAATAACAAGGTGCTTGTTAACCAGAAAGCCCCAAAAAGCCACAAGGTTCCTGTTTCTCTCTTTGATGTTATATCCATCCCTGAAGCAAAGCAGCATTTCAGGGTAGTTCTTACCAAAGGAGGCTACTTAGGCAGCATTCCTATAACTGAAAAGGAAAGCACCAAAAAGATTGTCAAGCTTATATCTAAATCCACACTTAAGGCAGGGAAAGTGCATCTTAACTTTAGTGACGGCACAAACCTTCTTCATGATGGAAAGCTGGAAATTTCAACAGGAGACAGTGCTGTGCTGGACTTCAAGGAAAACAAAATATTGGAAACCTTTAAGCTTGACAAGGGCAGTGTTGTGTTTTTTGCTTCAGGAAGCCACATAGCTGAGCTTGGCATAGTGGATTCAGTATCAGGCAAGAAAGCTGTTGTTAAAATAGGTGACTATTCAAAAGAAGTCGAGGTTAAAAGCTTGCTTGTAGTTGGAAAAAAAGAGCCAGCATTAACAATACGGAGGGATTCAAATGGCAGCTGAAGCAGTCCAGAAGGAAGCAAAAGGCAAGAAGCCGGAAGCCAAAGAGCCAAAGGCTAAGGGCAAAGCTAAGCCAAAATCCCAGAACCCGCACAGGGCTGTGAAGATAGAGAAGGTAACGCTTAATATTGGCGCAGGAAGGGATGCAGCCAGGCTTGATGCAGGCCTGGTGCTGCTTGAAAGGCTAACAGGAATGAAGCCAGTAAAAACCTTTACAACAAAAAGGATTCCGACCTGGGACATAAGGCCGGGCCTCCCGTTGGGAGTTAAGGTAACTTTAAGAGGACCAAAGGCAAAGGAGGTTCTCAAGAGGCTCTTGGCAGCAGTTAACCTGTCTTTGAAAGAGTCGTGCTTTGATGATGCAGGAAACTTCTCCTTTGGCATACCTGAGTACATTGATGTTCCTGAACTGAAATATGACCCAAAGCTAGGAATCTTCGGGTTTGAGGCAGCAGTAACCCTTAGGAGAGACGGGTTCAGGCTGAGAAGAAGAAAGCTTCTGAAGAAGCCAATCAGGAGTAAGGTTGCAATCTCAAAGCAGGATGCAATGGAATTCGCAAAGAAAGAGCTTGGAGCGAGCATAATATCGTGAGGTGCCTGACAGAATGACCGCAACAGACTATAGAAAAGGGGCAGAGCAGCTTAAGCCAAAGCCGGCAAAGCTTAACAAGTTTCTTAAGCACGGCAAGAAGCAGGATAGGAGCTGCGGAAAGACAAAATACAAGTGCGCGAACTGCGGAAGGCATGGCGCACACATACAGAAATACGGGCTTCACCTGTGCAGGCAGTGCTTTAGGGATATAGCCACAGAGCTGGGGTTCAAAAAATACTCATAAAGGTGTTAATGATGACAGACTTAGTTTCAAACGCATTATCAAAATTGTACACATACGAGAAAGAAAACAAGAAAGAGTGTGAGATTCAGTATGTTTCAAACATGCTGCTTAAGGTACTTGAGCTCCTCCAGGATAACAAGTACATTGGAGGCTTTGGCATCGAGCAGACCTCTAAAGGCAGGCATATAAGAGTGAGCCTGCTCGGGCACATTAACAAGTGCGCATCCATCAGGCCAAGAATATCTGTCAGAAGCACAGACTACACGAATGTTGAGAAAAGATACCTTCCTGCGCATGGCTTTGGAATCATTGTTGTTTCAACACCCCAGGGCATTATGACACACAAGGAGGCACTGGAAAAGAACACCGGAGGAAGGCTGATAGCTTACTGCTACTGACTGCTTTAAACAAACCAAAATGAAAATAGAAAACCTGGCACAGGAAGTAGAAATACCTGAAGGCATCCAGCTGTCAGTAGAGGGCAAGTCAATATTAGTAAAAGGCCCTCTTGGGGAAGCCAGGAAAGCCTTTAGCTATCCTAAGGTTAAGATTGAGTCAGACGGAAAGAAAGTTTTGCTCTCAGCGAAGAATGCTACAAAAAGGGAAAAAAGGATGATGCTGACCTATGCAGCGCACATTAGAAACCTTTTCAAAGGCGTGTCAGAAGGCTTTGTTTACAGGCTTAAGGTATGCCACAGCCACTTTCCAGTTTCGGTGTCTGTTCAGAAAGGAGAGATTTCAGTAAAAAACCTTTTTGGAGAGAACATCCCAAGAAAGCTTGCCCTGCCTTCGGATGTTGAGGTCAAGCTTAACGGGGATATCATCGATGTAAAAGGCATAGACATTGAAAAAGTGGGGAACTGCGCCACGAGGCTGGAGCAGCTCACAAGAATCTCGAACAGGGACAGGAGAGTCTTCCAGGACGGGATATACATAATCGAAAAAAACGGAAAGCAGCTATCATAAGGAGATAATCATGGGAATCAAAGAAAGCCTTGAGCTAAGGAAAAAAATAAAGGGGAAAAAGCCTGATTACAAGTTCCCGGGCTCAAAACGGAGAGTAAGAAACCAGGGCAAGTGGAGAAAGCCGAAAGGCCACCAGTCAAAAATCCGGAGGAAGTTCAGGGGGTATGCAAAGATGGCACAGGTTGGCTATTCCAGCCCAGGCGAGGTTAAGGGCTATCACCCATCAGGGCTTTTGCCTGTTGTTATTATGTCCCCAGCACAGCTTTCAAAGCTAAATCCGGAGAAGCATTGTATTTTCATAGGCTCAACAGTTGGGCTCAGAAAAAGGCTTTCTATCCTTGAGGAAGCCAGGAAGCTCAGGCTTCTGGTTGTAAATGCAACACTTGAGGAAGCAAAGTCAAAGATTTACGGGAAGAAGAAAGCCAAGGAAGAAAAGGCAAAGAAAAAGAAGAAGTCAATGGAAAAGATAGTTGAAGAAAAAGAGAAAGAAGATAAGGAGAAAGAGAAGAAGGAAAAAGAGGCAAAGGCAGCGAAGCCAGAAGAAAAGAAAGAAGCCGGCAAAGAAGATAAAGAAGCAGGGAAGCAGAAGGAAAAAGAGCTCTCTCCGGAAGAGAAGGAAAAGCAGAAAAGAAGGGAGTATGAAAAGATACTTACGAAAAGAAGCTAAAAGCAGGTAATGTGATTTAAATGAATCTCAAAATCAAAAAACGGATTGCGGCAGACATTATGAAGTGCTCTCCGAGCAGGGTTTCGCTGGATGAGGCTTCCCTGGATGAGATTAAAGAGGCAATCACAAGAGAAGACATCAAGATACTTATTCATAAGGGAGCGATTATCAAGCTACCGGCCAGGGGAATCTCAAATTCAAGGTCAAAAGAGCTCCAGGAAAAAAAGAAAAAAGGCCACAGGAAAGGCCATGGCTCTAGAAAAGGCACAGCAGGCGCCAGGCAGTCAAAGAAGGAAACTTGGATGTCAAAAATAAGGAAGCAAAGGCAGTTCCTTAAAGAAGTTAAGCTGAAAAAGCTTGTTTCAGATAGCAATTATCGAGAGCTGTACAGAAGGGCAAAAAGCGGGTTTTTCAGGAGCCTGAGGCACTTGAAGTACTTCATGTCCGAGAAGGAGCTTTTTGAAAAAAAAGAGAAAGCAGATAAGAAAGGTTAAAATGGCAATAGTTTTACCGTTTAGAAGGAAAAGGGAAGGCAAGACTGACTACAGGAAGAGGCTAAACCTCCTTAAGTCAGGAAAAGCTAGGATTGTTTTTAAGAGAGGAAGCAAGAGCCTTAGTGCACAGGTAGTAAGGTTTGATGCAAAGGGAGATAAGGTTCTTTATGGCATGAGCTCAAAAGTCCTGCCTAAGCTTGGCTGGGATTACTCGAAGAACAGCATTCCAGCAGCCTATCTCTTCGGCTTGTTTTTTGGAAAGAAGCTAAAGCAGGCAAAAGACTTCAACCAGTTTAAGGACGGGTTCATTTTAGACTTTGGCATTAGGCCATTCTTCAAGGGCTCTGTTGAGTCAGCGTTTCTGAAAGGCCTGGTTGATGCAGAGCTTTCAGTTTCGCACGGAGAAGGCGTTTACCCTCCTGAGGACAGGCTTTCAGGAAAGCACATAGAAAGCTATGCACAGAAGCTCGAGAAGGAAAGCCCGGAGCAGTACAAAAAGCAGTTCTCAGGATATCTTTCAAAGAAGATTTCCCCTTTAGACATCACAAAAGGCTTTGAAAAAGCCAAAAACTCAATCTTAAAAGGTGATCTTTAATGTTAGCAAAAAAGCCTGCAGAGGCCAAGAAGGAGCAGCCAGAGGCAGCAGCAGGGCAGGAACCGGTTGCTGCTGAAGAGCCGAAATCCCAGCAGAAAGCTGCAGAGGCTCAAAAGCAAGAGAAAGCGGAGAAGGCAAAGAAAGTGGAAAAAGAAAACAAGGCAGCCAAGCCCAAAGCGCAGAAGCAGGAAAAAGGCTCGGAGCCTGAGAAAAAGCCGGAACAGAAGCCTGAGGCAGAGCCCAAGCCTGAAGAAGCAAAAGAAGAAAAGAAAAAAAAGGGAAACAAAGCTGAGCCTGAGGAAGAGACAGCAGAAAAAACTGATGATGAGACAGATGACAATGCTGATGAAAACGCAAGCCCGCTCCCAAAAGAAGTCCTCGATGAATTTAAGGAAGACGAAGAAACAGTGACAAAGCCGGAAAAAGCCAAGCCACGGGACAGGCTTGCTTCTTTTGATGACTGGACACCCAGGACAACCCTTGGGAAAAAGGTAAAGAGCAAGGAGATAACCAATCTTGATGATATCCTTTCAAAAGGCCTGAGAATCCTTGAACCTGAGATAGTGGAAATCCTGCTGCCGGAGCTGGATTCTGAGCTTCTGCTTACAGGGCAGGCAAAGGGAAAGTTCGGTGGCGGAAAGAGAAGGGTTTTCAAGCAGACACAGAAAAAGACTGCTGAAGGAAACAAGCCGAGGTTTGCCACGGTTGCGGTTGTAGGTGACAGCGACGGCCATGTCGGCATAGGATTCGGCAAGTCAAAAGATACAGTGCCTGCAAGGGAAAAGGCAACAAAGCAGGCCAAGGTTAATGTTATTAAAATTAAGAGGGGCTGCGGCTCATGGGAATGCGGCTGCAAGGAGCCCCACTCGATTCCGTTTAAGGTGTACGGAAAGAGCAGCTCTGTAGAGGTAACGCTTCTGCCAGCGCCAAAAGGCAATGGAATTGTTGCAGAGAAAGAGGTGAAGAAAATACTCGATAAGGCCGGGATAAAAGACATCTGGGTTAATGCATCTGGCCTTGCCAGGAACAAGTTTAACCTTGTTAAGGCAGTTGAGAAAGCGCTTTACCAGCTCTCTGCAATCAAGGTTAATGATTATGCTTATGTCAGTTCGCTCGGCATAATAGATGGCTCGGTGCCAAAAGAAAAGCCCGAGCAGCCCGAGCTTGAAGAAGCAGGGCAGGCAGAAGAAGCAGCGAAGGCTGAGTAAAATGGAAAGAATAGCAGTTGTTTTAATCAGGTCAAGGATAGGGGCAGATATCAGGATAAAGGATACCTTGGATAAGCTAAACCTTAGGAAGAAGATGGCATGCTCCGTTTTTGAGAAGACTCCTTCTGTGATGGGAATGCTCGAAAGGGTTAAGGATTACGCGACTTTTGGCGAGATCAGCGAAGAGACCTTTAAGCTTCTCTCAGAAAAGAGAAAAGACAGGAATGCCGGCTCAGGAAGCAAGAGCAGCGTGTTTTTCCTTTCCCCGCCGGTAAAGGGATTTGAGAGAAAAGGAGTCAAGAAGCCGTTCAGCAGGGGCGGAGCCCTTGGCTACAGGAAAGACAAGATGAACGAGCTGGTCAAGAGGATGGTTTAGATGGTTGTCAACAAGAGAAAAAAAGCAGGAAGGCAGAGAGGCAATAGGTGGAGCGGCTCAGGCCACAGGTACGGCAGGAGAGCCGGTCACAGGGGCGGCAGAGGCATGGCAGGCACAGGCAAGAAGGCAGACCAGAAAAAGCCAAGCATCTGGAAGGACAAAAAATACTTCTCAAGCAGGAAGTTCAGGCCCCCAAAGCAGAACAAGTACAAAGCGATAAATGTCTTCCAGCTTGAGGCTCTCGCGCTTTCTTCAGGCATTGAACCTAAGAAAGGCCAGAGCATTCCTGTTGACTTAGCTGAGAAAGGCTACCAGAAGCTCCTTGGAAAAGGCATGGTTGCTGCGGCATTTAAGGTTAAAGTCGCATTTGCAACAGAAAAGGCAATAGCCAAGGTCAAGGCAGCAGGCGGGGATGTGGAGCTGGCTCAGGCAAAGCCTAAGAAAAAGCCAGGGCAGGAAAGCAAGCCAGGGAAGCCCGCAGAAGCGCCACCTGATAATTCTCCAGAAGCAGGAGCAGCAAAATAAGCAAAAACACGCTCATGTTTTTTTAATGATTTTTAACTTTTTCTTTTTTATTTGCTTTTTTTTCGTCTTCAAAATCTTCTTTTTTTATTGATGTCAGCACACCGTCTCCTCTTCTTCTATAGTACTCTTCGTAAATGCCCTCGCACCTGTTTAGAAAGAAGCATTCCCTGCATTTTTGTGTATGCATCTTGCCGCTTGAATAGTATTTTTTGTTTCCTGCAGGATGGTGTAAGTCAGATATCCTAGGCATAACCTTTTTTAGAGGCAGGTGTCCTGAAAAAAGGCATATTGGAAAATTCTCAAAACTAAGCCCTTTATAATTAAGGTATTCAGAGAGCCGGATTGCTTTCACAGCATAGGGCAAGATTTCATTGTAATCAACAAAAAGATTATCGAAATTATCTCTAAAAAACCCAACAATATTAGCAAAGCTGAACTGTATTAAAGAGGCTTCAAGTGATGCAAGATATACAACAATGTTGTTGAGTTCTCTATAATTCATTCTTGAGATGACACAATTAATGCAAAGTTTCTTTTTTTTCTCTCTTGAAATCTTAAGAAGAGCCTTACTCACATCTGAGAAAGCTCCTTTTACTCCGGCGATAGTGTCAAAAGTGTAAGGGTCAGCCGAGAAAAATGATATAAGGTAAACATCAATATAGCTGTTAACATCTGCGAAAAAATCATCTTCTGAAAGCTTTCTTCCATTTGTTGTTAGGCTAATGCTCTCAAAGCCAAGCTCTTTTCCTTTCTTAATAGCAGGTAAAAGGTGCGGGGATATGGTTGGCTCCCCTCCTGTTATAAGAAGCTTGATTGCACCCTCATCTTTTTCTTTTTTAATTATGGAAAGAATTTCATTTAATTCTATTTCCTCCTCAGCCTTAATCTTGAGAGAGTCGGCACAAAAGTTGCATATGTAGTTGCACTTGTTGTTTATTTTCAGGATGCAGTACTCTTTTTGCATATAAATAGTGAGGTTGCCGGATTTAAAAATATTGCCTATTTAAGGGCAAGGCAAATATTTTTAAACGAAAAGACTTTTTTCTTTTTTTATGAAAGAAGACAAGTTTGGGAGCATTCTCATCAATCCGCGTTGCTCTAATAACTGCGTGTTTTGTAAGCCGGACAAGAGTTTACATAACGACGACCTAGGCCTTGAAGAAGAGAAGAAGCTTCTCAAAGATGCGCTTTACTTCAGAAAAAACGGATTTAAAAGGATTGATGTTTCTGGCTCTGAGCCTTTGAAATACTCTAAAATCATAGAATTTCTTTCCTGGTTATCTAAAAGTTTTGATGATATAAGTCTTCTTGACCCGGGAAACAGGCTTGCTGACAAGAGTTTTGCCAGCAGGTTTGCTAAGACCGGCATCTCGAGGGTTTTTATACCTATTTATGGCTCAGAAGCAAAATACCACGATGCTGCAGTTGGAAATCCGGGCGCCTTTAATCAGGTTGTCAAGGGAATTAAGAATCTTCTTGAGCTGGATTCGGGCATTGAAATTAGGCTGACTTCTGTTTTTCTTAAGCAGAACATCGAGAACTTTTATGATATGTTTGTTTTCTGCAGGAAAGAGTTTGGGATATATCCCTGGCGGCTCACAATGCCTTATCTTCATAACGATAATAAGAACATAAGGTTTCAGGATTTTTTGGTTTCTTTTTCTGATATCAGAAGGGCCGTCCTTAAGATTAGCAGGTTAGATGCTGAAGATATAAGAATCGAATATGTTCCCCTGTGCATTTTCTCTGAAGAAGATCTTCTTGGGTTTAATTCGATAAGATTTTTTAATGTTTTCTACCTTTACAACCTTTCAGATGATGAGATTAACAAAAGAATAAAGGATATTGTAAAAGACTACAGGAATCAGGAATATCTTTGGCAATGTGAAAAGTGCTTTCTGAAAAAAGATGGTATTTGCGGTGGTATTCTGAGAGAGCATTTGCTGAATAATAAAGATTATCACTTTAACCCACTTTCAGAAGACCTTTATAACAGGGTTAAGAAAAACATAGCTTTCTCAAAGGTAAATCCTGGCGTATCTAAGTAATTTTATTAAAAAGAAAAATTTATAATAAAACCGGTTTACTTGTGCCTATGTTCCTGTCTTTTCTTGAACCGGGCTTATCAGCATTGGGCAGGCTCGAGTATCCTTTTGTAATAATTATATTCTCTTTGCTTTTCTGTTTTTTGCTTTATTTTTTTTTAAAGCACCTTAGTGGAATTAAGCTTGGCTGGAAAGACGCATTTTTCTTGGTAGCTTTCATTATTGCCTTTGTTTTTTTGTATTCTGCTTTCTCTTTCAGGCACGAGCCGTTTTTTGGGCATGACGCCCAAGTTTGGACATATCTGAATCATGTTGATATAATGCGGGACCCTGAGATTCCCTTCTCTGAAAAAATGATTCTGCTCCCTTTTGTTCACCCATCTCACCCTATGGGTTACTCTTTTGTGCTGTACCTTTTTTCTCTTTTTTCTGGCTTCGCCAGAAAAATCAGCCTGTTAAATCCCCTGGTTTTTGTTTCTGCCGGGATTTTGCTTTACTTTCTCTTAAAGACTACAAAATTGAGCAGGCTTGCTTCTTTTGCATTATTGTGCTTTATTTTCTTTAATCCAATAACATTGTATGGTTCGCTATATTCAGTTGCGGAATTTTTCTCTCTTTTCCTGATCGTGGCGCTGGTGCCTGTTTTTTGCAGCCTCGAAGGAAATAGAAAGCTTTTTATGCCTAAGCCTAAACGCTATTTTCTTGTCTCGCTTTTTCTTCTAATTCTTCTTGCTATGGCATATATCAAGTTTGAACACGGAGCGATTTTTTTTCTTATTCCTTTTGTTTTCTCGTATAAATTTCTTAAAAAGAATAAGGCTTTTTCTGCAGTTGCCCTGTCTGCTTTCTTTATTTTGGCTGCCCCATTTGTCTATCACGTTCTGTTCTTTAATGTGAATCGCGGCTTCTCTCTTTATTATTTCTTTATGAATGTCAGTGAGAGCTTGCTGTCGTATTTTCCGTCTTTTTTTATCTTTCTTGGTTTTTCTGTCTTCACAGCTTTTTATGTGTTTTATTTTAAGAAATGGTGGGCACTGCTTCCCTTCTTTTTCCTTATTCTGTTTTCATCTTTTGAAACATCCACTTTTGTAAATCAGAAATATTTTTTTTCCTATCTTTTGTTCTTCTTTTTTGTTCTGCTCGCATGCTTTTTTGAATCAGGCTCGATTGAGCTTATCAAAAGAAAATCCTTGATAAAGATGGCATTCATTTCACTTTTGGTATTTTTGGCAGGAGCAAGCTTGTTTTTCGGCTTTTATGCATACCCTTCGATTTATGGGCATGTAAGTACGCAAAAAAGCCATGGCCTGGATTTTATTAGCAAGGCTGCAAACTGCTCTTACCTAGAGAGCGTGGCTGATATTGGTTCAGCAAGATTCACTCTTTATAATATCCCGTTTTCCGATATGCTTTCTGATAATCTAATGGCTTTCTATTCTGATGAAAGATGTATAAAACGGTTTGACCATACTATTTCTTTTGAAGATTACAGGCCTGAAGCTGGGGAAACCCTGATTGTGTTTGCAGAGAGGGCGGATTTTGATGTTAGAGATGAGCTGGCTAGCCTTAACATCTCCTTTGAGCTTGTTTATAATGAAAGCCCGGAGTTCATAATCCTTAGAATTCCTGGCTAATCGGAAAGAAGCAGCCTTCTTTGAGAAACCCCGGTAAACCTAACAAAAAGCTTATAAATCCTGTTTTTTGCCTTTAGCCATGCACTCCGAATGCTTGAAATTGCAGGTTTCTGAGGCCTGCAACAATAATTGCTGGTTTTGCAAAAACCCGTCAATCGAGATAAAGCAAATTCAGGAGGCCTTGGATGCTGAGGGCCTGGCAAAGGGGCAAAGGCTAGTTATTTCTGCAAGGGAGCCAACTCTGTACAAAGGCTTGCCGATTTTGGTGAAGAAGGCTTTTTCTCTCTTTGAAATGATAGAGGTTAATACAAACGGTAGGATGCTTGCAGTGCCTGCCTTCTTGAAGGAGTTTAAGCCTTTTCAGAAAAAGCTTGTGTTCAATGTTTCCCTGCATGCCTCGAGAAGGGACATCCACGACTTCCTTACTCGTACAGAGGATTCATGGATTCAGTCTGTGAAGGGGCTTTTAGACCTTGCCTCTGCCGGCTTTGATACCAAAGTGAGCACTGTGCTGACGAAATGCAATGATTCCAACCTGAAAAGCATGCCTTTTTTGCTTAAGAGGCTTAAGGCATCTAAATGGAAAATCATGCTTTTTGAGCCTGCAGGCTTGGGAAAAGATAACTTTTTTATGCTTATGCCGCATCATTTAATACTGCAGGATGCTTTAACGGAAATAATTGAGAGTGCCAGCAAGACAGGAATGGCTCTGGAGTTAAGAAACATTCCCTTCTGCTTTCTGGCTGAAGGCCAGCTTGGCAAGGCGTTAGTTAAAAATCCTGTTGGCATTGTGCCCAGGATAAAAGCAGAATCCTGCAGCACGTGCTGTTTTAATGAAAAATGTGCGGGTTTTTATGAAAGATATTTTAAGGAGTTCAGGATTGAGCCGGGCCATGCACTCAGCCCACTTAAGGAAGGAGGCGAGGAGTGATGGATGGCTATATTGTTGTTACCCTTGACTGTAATCACAAGTGCATTTTCTGCTCAGTAGAAAAGACAGAAGATTATATCTCAAAAGAGCTTTTTGAGAAGAAGGTTGATGAGTTTATTTCAAAGGGTGCAGACATGTTCGTGCTTACTGGTGGGGAGCCAGCTATGCACCCTGAAATTGTTGAGCTTGCTCAGATGCTCAGAGCAAAGGCCCCAAAAGCCCAGGTAAGAATGATAACTAATGGCACAAAGCTTACTGAAGAGCTTATTCTTAAGCTTAAAGGGTATGTTGATAAGTTTGTCTTTTCTATACATCATTACGATGCTGAAGCCGAGATGGAGATAAACGGTGCTGATGAGATTGAGCTTCCCACAGTATTCCAAAACATGGCTTTTGCACACAAGCACGGCTTTGAGGTTAACATGAACACAACCATTATTGAAAAGAATTATATGGTTCTGCCACAAATTATAAAAGATGCTTCAAAGCACTCAAAAATAAACACCTGGACAATGAATTTTGTTGATCCTGCTTCAAATGACCCGGAAATTATGAAGTCCATAAGAAAGAATGTTGTTCCCAGGTATTCCCTTGCAGAGCCTTACTTGTATAATGCCGCAAAGGAAGCTGAGAGACATGAGACAACCCTTAGGATAGAAAGGGTGCCTCTTTGCTACCTTAAAGATTTCGAGTATTACTCTTCTGAGGCTCTCAGGGCGTCTGGAGTAGAGTATTATGAGACGAAGTTTCTTGATAGAGAGCAGTCTTACGGTGAGTTTGAGTATGTCAAAAACCCCGAGATTTGTGAAAATTGCTTCTTTACCTCATTATGCCCCGGGGTAAAGCAAAGCTACCTGAATGTTTATGATGTAAAAGAGCTAAACCCGGTATTTAGCGACCCTCTTGCTGCTTCAGTGAGAATCAAAGAAAAGAGCAATTTTGTGGATGACGGCTTTCTTGTTAATGTTAACCCCAAAGATACCTATTCCTCTGTGCTTAAGCTGGTTAATCAATTCGGGGGAAATAAGAGGTTTTTTAACAATAAAAAGATATTCTTTCTTGCGGATGAGAGCGAATTCTCAAAGGATACCCGGGCATGCATTACGCGCGATTATCCTAAGCTTGTTTTTGATTTTTCGAATAAGAAAGAGCACTTTTACAGGCCATTTAATAGGGCTGTTAAGGACATGTTCTTTAATTCTGGCTTAAAAAGCTCCTTTGTGGCAATAAACCTTTCAATTATTCAGGGCTCACCCAGATTTCTTTATACCTTAGACCATCTTGTTAAGGCTAACCCCTTTAAGGAGGTTTTTGATGAGTTTGCCAATAAGCCAGGGATTGACCTGGATGAGCTTTTTCTGGACCTGCTTTCGTTTGTTTCGCCAAAGTTCAGGCTAAGTTTTGTTTATGACCCCTCGGCAAGACAGATGTTTGGCTGTTTGGACCCTTTTGTGGTTGAGCTGGCTTTGTTCCAGGAAGGGTATAAAGAGAACCAGAAAGTGCTTGAAAAAGCCCAAAAAAGAGGCTTTTTTAACACCCGATTTAAGATAATAGGCATTTAGAAAAGGGAAATGTTTAAGAATCCTCAACAACTTAATGATTGAAATGCTCCCTAAAGTTAAAAAGAGGATTGCTTTTTTTCTGGATGATTAAAGAGGCAGTGTCAGTTCTTTTAGCCTAGTTAACAACGGGATAATTCTCGCGGGCATAGCCTTTTCTGCATATTCCCTAGGCTGATGAAATACAACCCTTACTTTATCAATGGCTCAGGAGAAGATGACAAAATGCACATAAAAACCGAGAAATGCAAGCCCTGCATTTACAAGGATTCCTGTCCCGGAATAGCAATCACATATAAAGAAGTTTATGGCGATGGCGAGCTCAAGCCTTTGTTAGATTAATAATGTTAGCTGTGTTTCAGGCATTTGCTTTGGTTAATTCCGAATGTCTTTTTTAGCTCAGAAAAATCAAAATAAATAAAAACCCCTTTATACTTGCTGTTTTATGCGGCAAAAGCCTAGAATAGCCTTTGTTGATCTGAACCAGGGTTTAAAAACAGGCCATGTGAACGCTGGCTTGCTTGAACTAATCTCTTACCTTAAGAAAGAGCAGGATTTTTCTTTTTGGTACTTTGACAGACTCTCCAAAGAGATTCTCTCTAAAAAGTTCCAGATCGTAGCTTTCTCTGCAAATAGTTTTTCTATGGAATACCATCTAAACAAAAACAGGCATTTTTTCTCAAAAATCAGTGCTTTAAGAATAATAGGGGGCCCAGGCCCAACAATACAGCCAGAAAAATCCCTCACCATCGCGGACATTGCGGTTTTGGGCGAGGGAGAGTTAACATTAAAGAGCATAATTGAACTCTTTGCAGATTCAGGCTCTATTTCAGCCCTTTTTCAAAATCGAAGGCTTGAGCTCGCCCTCAAGCCCCTCTGTCTTCTCAAGGTCAACCTTCTGCTTCGCAAAGCAGTAAGGGCACGACCGATTGCAGTAGTTTGTGAGCAATAGGTTTGGCATCTTTCTGTGAAGTAAGGTTTATGTTTTATATCTTTCCATTAATAAACTGTTTTTAATCCAAAGGCTTTATAAATAATAAAGCAAGACTAACAATAGTGATTTCATGGGCAGATTATCCATAAACTTTGAGCAGGCGTGCGAGATAGATTGCATTTACTGCGAGAGAAACCAGTACCTAAAGGAGTTTAATGGCCATGTGAAAACCTATGAAGAGATTATTCTGGAGATTAAAAAGGGTATTGAAGAGAATCCCGGTTTGAGAGAATTATTCTTTTTAGGCGGAGGCGAGCCAACTCAGCTTCCAGAATTTATCAAAGTTTGCGAGTTTGCTCATGATAAAGGCATTAGGTTTTCAGTTGAGACAAACAGCCTTAAATTCAGTGATGAGGAATACTGCAGAAAACTCGTTGGGCTAGGCCTGCAGTCCGTTTTCCTTACATTTAATTCTCACCAGAAAGAAGCATACAATATGATAGCCCAAAAAGACTGCTACCAGCAGGCGCTTCTCGCGCTGAAAAACCTTGAGAAGCATAAAGTTCCTATAACCATGTTAATTGTGATAATGAAGCAGAACCTTGCTCACTTTTACAAGATTCCCTTTTTTGTAAGAAAAAATTTTCCAGGACTTTCCGTCAACCAGTTTTGTTTTGCCTTGGCTAGGATAAACTCACCTGCCAGCAAATTCAAGCATGTTTCTTTTAGGCTGAGTTCTCATGCAGGCTTTATCGAAAGTGCTTTCAGGCTCTTTGCAAAGAAGGATGTTCCTTTTGGTCTCACCGAAGGTGCGGGCTCTTTTCCCTTCTGCATATTCCCTGGGCTGATGAAATACAACCCCTACTTTATCAATGGCTCAGGAGAAGATGACAAAATGCACATAAAAACCGAGAAATGCAAGCCCTGCATTTACAAGGATTCCTGTCCCGGAATAGCAATCACATATAAAGAAGTTTATGGCGATGGCGAGCTCAAGCCTTTGTTAGATTAATAATGTTAGCTGTGTTTCAGGCATTTGCTTTGGTTAATTCCGAATGTCTTTTTTAGCTCAGAAAAATCAAAATAAATAAAAACCCCTTTATACTTGCTGTTTTATGCGGCAAAAGCCTAGAATAGCCTTTGTTGATCTGAACCAGGGTTTAAAAACAGGCCATGTGAACGCTGGCTTGCTTGAACTAATCTCTTACCTTAAGAAAGAGCAGGATTTTTCTTTTTGGTACTTTGACAGACTCTCCAAAGAGATTCTCTCTAAAAAGTTCCAGATCGTAGCTTTCTCTGCAAATAGTTTTTCTATGGAATACCATCTAAACAAAAACAGGCATTTTTTCTCAAAAATCAGTGCTTTAAGAATAATAGGGGGCCCAGGCCCAACAATACAGCCAGAAAAATCCCTCACCATCGCGGACATTGCGGTTTTGGGCGAGGGAGAGTTAACATTAAAGAGCATAATTGAACTCTTTGCAGATTCAGGCTCTATTTCAGCCCTTTTTCAGAATCGCAGGCTTGAGCAGCTTCCCAATCTTTGCTTTAGGAAAAACAGGAAAATCCTCAAAACAAAAAGAGAGTTTTTTCCAAACCTTGAAATCCCAAGGATAGACTGGGGCATAATCCCAAACCTTGAAGATTACATTAGGCACTGGCCGTACCTAGATTACCTGAAAAAACGAAGAGGAGTGAGCTTCTCATCCTCACGCTCATGCCCTTTCCAATGCAAATTCTGCCAGCCCACAGTGGAAAACATTTTTGGAAAGAAATTAAAACATAAAAAAATAAGTTTTATACTTTCAGAGCTGAAATTCCTGAAAAAACACCACAATATAAACTCCTTTATGCTTCATGATGATTCCTTCACTGTGAATGAGGAACATGTAATTGATTTCTGCAATTCTCTTATTAAGCTTAAAAAAGCCCAAAGAATCTCATTCACTTGGATATGCAATACAAGGGCTGACCTGGTAAAACCAGAATTAGCCAGTCTTATGAAGAAGGCAGGATGTGTTGAAGTAAGGCTGGGGATTGAAACATTAGATGAAAAAAATAGGAACGAACTGCTGAAAAAAGTACTTCCTCATAAAGAAGTTAGAGAGTCAATTCGGGTCCTAAACAAAGCTGGCATAAAAACTCTTGGCTTTTTTATGATTGGCTTTCCTAACAAGGGAATAAGGGAAACTGTAAGAGAAATCAATAAAATCTCTAATTTAGGCCTGGATTTTGCAACTTTCAGCGTTCTCACAGCGCTTCCAGGAACATATTTAGGAAGTGCAAGCAAGAATAGTTCGTTCTCAAGCTATTATACAAGCTCAAAAGACTCTCTTTCAGGCATTCCCCGACCCCTTCTCAGGCTACTAAAAACCTATGCCTTTATGGCTTTCTATCTCCATCCAAAAAGGATTTCCACATCCATAAGGCAAACCTTAAAAAGAAAAACCTTTTTTTACAAGCTCAAAAGGCTTTTAGAATGAAGATAACTTTTGTGAATCCGGTTCTGGGCGGTGATTTTAGCGCACTAGATATAGCGATAACTACCCTTGCTACAATTGTAAATAAAAAAGGCACACACAAGGCAGCCATTCTTGACTTTACCTTCAGAAGAAAGCAATGGAGAAGGCTTTTGAGAGAGCATATTGCCAGGCACAGGCCAGATGCAATAGGGTTTTCAGTTAACTCGCTTTACCTGCAGTTTATAAAAGAAATAAGCAAAGAAGTAAAAAGAATCTCGCCAAAAACAAAAGTCCTTTACGGAGGCTACCATGCATCAGTGCATCCTGAGGAGCTCTTTAATCTCAGCTACTGCGATGTTCTTGTAGTAGGTGATGCAGATGACACCATCTGCAAAATCCTCGATTCCCTGAACTCTCCCGATGAATTGGCCAGGATTAGCGGAGTCTGGATTAAGGCAAAAGGCAAGGAAACCAGAAACCCTGGTCACTTCTTTTCAGACCTTGATTCACTGCCTTATTTGGACTGGAGCCTATGGAAAGACCTGGACAAATACTTCTATTTCCTCGGAATGCTTTACCAGATTGGGACAAGAGGCTGCACATACAATTGCACTTTTTGCGAGTCCTGCGGGATAAAGAAGGCAATCCCGGGCAGGTACTTCAGGTCAATGTCACCAAAAAGGCTGGCAGAAGAGCTTGCCTGGCAGTGGAATAAGTACCAGAATAAAGGCCTTAAGCTGATACAGCTTTTTGACCAGATCCCTACAATGGACAGAGAATGGCTGAAGGAGTTTTGTAAAGAGTATAAGAAAGCAGCAGACACAAAAAAGCAGAAATATTCAATGTTCTCAAGAGTTGATCACCTTGATGAAGAGAAAATAAGGCTGTTGTCTGATTCGGGGTGCGAAATATTGAGGCTTGGTGTTGAGTCAGGAAACGAGAAAATCCGAAACCTTATCATGAACAAGCAGCTTTCAACCCAAAAAGTAAGAGAAGTGTTCAGGCTCACAAAAAAGTACGGAATCCGCACAACTGCATACTTTATCCTTGGCGCCCCAGGAGAGTCAAAGGCAACACTCCGCCAGACATTAAGCCTGGCAAAAGAGATTAAAAGCGACAGGAGCGTGTTTTTTGTTTTCAAGCCTTTCACTGACGAATCCAAAGAACTGGTTATAAAGGAAGGCGGAAAGATTAACCTAAGGAAATCTAAAACAGCAAACAACATAAGCTTTGATGCAGTGATAGACTACCCTGGCTTGTCATCTCGGCATGTTGAGATGTTTCAGGCAAAGGCATACAGCCAGACTCTCCCAAGAAGAATAGGAGTAATTCTCAGAAAACAAAACCTTAAATATCTCATTAACTTTTTTAGGTATGTATTAAGAGGGCTTGCATTAGGCATGGATTTTAAGTACCTTATAACCTATTATCATGTTTATGGATTTGATATTGTTCATTACTAATAAAGGCGCGTTATCTTTTTATTAAGTGGAAAAAATGGCTTTACTGTACTTAATACTGGCGGGCTATTTTATATTCATTGCTGGCGCTATCTTTTCTTTTTTCAAAATACTTGCAGACAGCAAAAATGAATTTCTGAAACTTATCTCAAAAAATCGGTACTTTCTTTTAATTCTGATAGCTTTGATGACCTTTATCTTCTCGTTACCATTCTTCGACAGGTCAATGACATCCGAGTCATTAACCTATGAGTCCCAAGCAAAATGCATTCTTGACAGGATCTTCTTTAGAACTCCGGAACTTGATGAGTATTGCACTTTCTGGCTCTTCTCAGGAGAGCATGAATTAACTTATCCTATTGCTATATCCGTTATCAGGACAATATTTCCTCAGCAGCATTATGACCTTGGAATGCGGGGCCTTGTTTTTTTTCTGAATCTTCTTTCATCATTTTTTATTTTTCTTTTCGTTTCAAGGAGAAAAGGCCCTTACATAGCTCTATTTGCGTCGTTTCTTCTTTTTGTGATGCCTCTTTTTCTTTTTTATGTTTTTAATTTTTATTCTGAAAATCTTTACCTAATGATATTTTTCTCTATAATCTTTATTACTGATTATGTTAAGCTGAAGAACCTTCACTTTCTTGCATTTATTCTATCTATTCTAGTTCTTACTCGGGTAGAAACTATCTTGTTGCTCCCCGTTATTATTGCATACATCATCTCGCGAAGGAATATTGACTTGAATCTGAAAAATAAGCCCACTAGGAAAGTTATTCTTTTAACTCTGGCAGTATTTCTTTTATTTGGCTTTTTTTTCTATCTCACATCTGAAATAAGAGTTATGGGCCAAACAGAAGTTTCTATTAGTGCATTTGCGCTTTTCCCTTTATATTTATCCACATCTTTGGCATTCTTGCTTTTTAGCCATAAAAAGAAAAGGTTGTATGCACTCTCAGGTGTTATCTTTTTTCTTGCCATTCTTATTTACTCCCTAAGTCGAACACAGGTATTAGGCCATTATTCCCTTTCAGGCTATCTCGATAGGCTTTTTGCATACTGGTTACCTGAATTATTGCATTATTTGTTTTATTTTAAGCCTTTTGTTACTTATTCTCTTATCGCATTCTTTGTTTTATTCATGATTCGGCTTGTTTTTCAGGTAATTGGCAAATCAGGGAAGGAAGAGAAGACAACCCTAGGAGAAATAACCTTTTTCTTACTATTTTCATTTTGCATACTTAATATTCTCTCTTACCTTGAAACTTCTAACTTTGATGGAAGGTTTCTGCATGTATTCTTTTATTTTCTTGTTATTCCTATTGCTTTATCCTTTCCCGCATTCAAATACAGAGGCCTCAGGAAGGCAAGTTCAGTTTTAATGGTCGTTTTAGTGTTCATTATCTTAAGTTTAATATTTAGTTTTAGCCAGCATAATCAAAGATATTTTGATAGTATTGGTTTTTTTGATGATGTTGCGCTTAGGATGACTGAAGATCTGCCAGTAGTTTTTATGCATATTACAAATATAGAGCTAATCTTTCTTAGGACAGAGAGAGATTTCGTTTTGTTTAGGATTCATGATTTGGGAGAGCAATCATACCTAAAGGAAAGGTTAAATTCTTATGAGCGCTTTTATTTCCTGAGTTTCTGCAATGAAACTGAGTTATACGGGCATTTTGCTGAAATGAGAGAAAATCTTGAGGAAATTATAGATGCTTTTGACAAAAAAACAGAAGTTTACAGAAACGAGGCTTTCGTTTTGAATGTTATAGAAAACCACAACCCCGTGCCTTTCCCAGAATAAGATTGGCGGGCAAAAAAGCTAGATGAAATCTTTTCTTTCAGAATCTTTTCTGCCGAAGCTTATAAACCCCAAGGCTATTTCTACAGCAGCAACAGGGTGTTTAAGTGAAAGCCAAAAATACCTTAAAAAACTCCAGGGGCTTGCCAGGTAAGAAATCCAAAAACACCGTTCAACCTTCACCACCCCTTTTGACTGGGTGAATTCAGAAACGAAAGGCATAAGCCTAAACCTTATAGATTCTCTTTCATCTTCAAAAAGCTCTGTTCCGATATAAGGTGTAACTATGCTTATATTTACTAGCGAAGCCTTCAACTTTCGCAAACTCTTTGCATAATCCGCAATATCATTCTTGTTTTCATGCATCGGGCTGTAAAGAATCCATACGCCAGTTTCAATGCCGTTCTTTCTCAACAAAGAGAATTTTTTCCTTAAGCCGGCAAAATCCACATCAATGTTTTTTTTGTAGAGCTTCTGCATTTCCGGGCTAAATGTTTCCAGCCCAATGTAAAGCCTTTTAAAATTAATTTCCTTAAGCAGGGCAACCGTTTTGCTGTTAATCAAGTCAATTCTAGAAAGACCATAAAAATTTAGCTTTATTTTTTTCCTTCTTACAAAATCTCTTAAATCCGCCAAAAAGCCAACGTCCTGCGTAATGTTATCATCGAGGAATCTTATATTCTTATAACCCGCCTTGTAAATCTCAAGTATCTCTGAAAGCACCTTTCCTTTGTCTCTTTTTACAGAAGGCTTTAAGTCATATGAGTGGATGCAGTAACTGCAGTGGAATGAGCAGCCAAAGGCGTAATACAAAAAAGCGGTTTTTCCCCTGCAGAAAAGCTCAGAATAATCAGAAGCCCTAACAAAATTCCTGTTAGTTGAGCTAATGATATCTGGATTGAATTCTAATCTTTTGCTTTGGCTCTTCTTAAGCCCTTTGAGAAAGTCTTTTTCTTTAAGCGCATCAAATAATCTTTGCTCAAAGAAGTTGTCAAGGACAAAGTCTAATTCCTGAAAACTGTCCTTGAAACGAGAAGGCATATACCCAATTCCGGCAATCTTAAGCCCGGGCACTGCTTTTTTCATTCTTCTGATTGTTTTATAGTCTTTATGCACAAAATCTATCCCCAGAAGAGTAATAACCAGTTGAATATTCCTACTTTTAATAAAGCTCAAAACATCTGAAACACTCCTTTTTTTAGCAATAGAGTCTAAAAAAAACACCTGGTTTTCAGAATATTCCTTTATAATTGTTGCAACTCTTAGCAACTCTTCAGGCGGATAAAGAAATCCCCTCGCATAGTAAGAGCAGCTGTACCTTCTTATAATCTTTGAGCCAAACGGAAGGTTCAGAACGAGAATATTCACTTTTCTCGCCTCCGCACAAAATCTTTCACAGCTTTAGCAACTCTTTTTGCATCAGATTCTTTCATAGAGGAAAAGATTGGGATGCAAAATGAATTTTTTGAGATAAAGCCAGAAGTTTTAAGAGGCTTTCTCCTAAAAGGAGCGCATTCCGAAAGGGTATAAGGGTAGTACCTTTTAATCGAAATTCCTTCAGAGCCAAAAAATTCAAGCGCTTCATTAAAATCCACTCCTCTCTTGAAGATAAGGTTATAATGATGATAGGCATTCCCGTATTTTCCAGAATAAGGTGGCAGAATTATGCTGTTTAACCGAGAAAATTCACTGTTGTATATCTCAGCAATTACCTTCCTCTTATTTAGCATCTTTTTATGCTTCTTTAGCTGGGATATGCCAAGTGAAGCATTAATATTGCTTAGCCTTAAATTGTCTCCCAAGGAAAGAATCTCCTCTCCATTCTCTCTTCCGTTGTTTACCCATCTAAGAGCCTTGCCTTCATCTTCAGCATGATTAAAGCAAACCACTCCCCCCTCTCCTGTTGCAATGTTCTTTGTAGCATATAAGCTGAATGCAGAAACATCTCCAAAAGAGCCAGCCATGTTTTCATTAATATTTGACCCAAAGGCCTGAGCGCAGTCTTCAACAAGAAAAAGCCCGTTTTTCCTGCAAATCTCTGATATCATATCAATCTTTGCGCAAATTCCGTGCAGGTGAACAACAAGAACCGCTTTTGTTTTGGGCGTGATTCTTTTTTCAATTAAGCTTTCATCAATGTTTCCATCAGGCTTGATGTCACAAAAAATAGGAATAAGTCCCTCAAGGGATACAGCATGGGCGGTTGCGGCAAAAGACATGTCAGGAATAATCACCTCTGAGCCTTTACTCAGTTTAAGCGACCTGAGAGCTATTCTCAAGGCAGTAGTGCCGCTGTTCACAGCCAAGCAGCACTTTACGCCAATCTCTTTTGCAAACAATTTCTCGAATTCTTCGGTTATTTTTCCGGCAGCAATCTGTCTAGACCTAAGGCAACTGGAAACAGCCTTAATATCATTCTCGTCAATGTCCGGCATTGCTATAGGGATTTTTTCCATGTATTTTTCCTCTTTTTTCAGCTATTTTTTGGCTTGCAGTAATGCATAAAAGACCCTAGATACCTTTCCTTTTCAAACTCAACCAGGGTTCCTCCAATATTCATAGGGTTGCAGTTGTGGTCTAAAAGAATCTCATTATTGCTTAAATTCTTCCATTCATCCATTCCAAAAACCGTTATATTAGTTCCTCTGAATAGGTACGAAAAAAATACGCCAGGGTATCTCGTGTAAAAGGTCATGTTTTTGTCTTTATAGTCAGAAAAAAATTCAACGATTTCAGAGCCATCATCCATAAAGATTGTGCCCAGATTGCTGAATACAATGCTCAAACTGAATATAATAGTTATTGCCGCAGCCAAGTAAAAAGCCTTTTTTTTCCTTAGCCTGTGGAAGAGTATTATTAACGCAATTGAGAAATAAAAGCCAAACAGCTGGGAATCAAAGTAGAATGAATTCATGAGCCTCATTAGCACCATCAGATAAATTATGCCATAGTAAAATGCTTGCTTGAAAAAAAGAAGCGAGACAATAAAAACTAATGATAGAGCAACAGGCCCAAAAAAGAGGTTTGGATTGTGAAAAGAATCCTTAAGGTAATTTAAATTCCTTAAAAAATTCCCGCCCTCATCAGGTTCAGTGACTCTTTGTATCGTTCTTGAAAAAGGAAATATGCTGACAATTAAGACCAGGCAAAAAACAACTAAAATCAGCCACTCTTTTGCATGCCAGGAGTCTTCCTCCTTTATATTTTTGTATTGGCTTATCCCATAGTCTATCAGAATAGGGAAGTTAAAAAAAAGAAATTCTGGCCTTGTAAGCGATCCAAGCGCATAATTAAGCAAAAAAAGCAAATGGTACTCTGCCCCGCAATTCTTATCCTTGCATTTCAACATTAACATGTAAGAAGCCAAAGTTGAGAGAAAAACGAAAAAATAAATTGCTTTTAGCTCTCTGACAGACATTACGAACGCAGGAAAAGAAAGGAAGGCAGCTAAGGCAAAGCCGGCTTTAATCCGAGACGTTTTCCTGAAAAAGAAGTAAATTAAATAAGAGAAAATCAAAATCAGGGACAGCATGAGAGCCTTGAGCAGGGGGAAAAGCTGAAACATGTCTTTTATCCCGAAAGCTTGCATTAGTATTATAGGGACAGCAAAATACCCCAGCCCGACAGTTGTGCCAAAAAGCATAAAGCTTGAGTGGTCAATTATGTTCTGGAAACCGTGATAATACTTGATGTCAGTCTCATCATATGGAAAAAACACCTTTCCCTGCATAATTATAAGAAAGTATGTTGTCACAACTGCTCCAACAATAATTACTTCAATAGCAGTTTTAGACCATTTTCGTATTTTTCCCTTTTTTATCCCGCCTTTTAGGCTTTGCCTTATTCCTTTGAATGTAATAAGTGCAACCAAGGCAATTATCAGGAATACAATGAAAGACGATATAGTATAGAAGCTTTCAAAATTGATTCTGTAAGACATCCTTATTATCGTGTCTATTAGCTCCATTTTTGTCAATTAAACTCCAGCTTCTCAAGCTTAGATTCATAAGGCCCGGCCTTATATTCGAGAACCGTTATCATTTCAGCATCCTCTTTAATATGATTATAAAACATCAGCGTTTTGTCTCTTGCAAATCCCGGATTGTCAAATAGGTTATTAAGCCAGACATATATTTCTTTTCCTTTAAGTTCGTTGTATCCCTCTATAAATGCATCAACACTTATGGCTCGTTTACCAAGAAAAAACATAGCTTCAGGGTATTGAGTGACTACATAATACTCCCCTTTCATGCCCTGAAAAAAGAAGTAAATCTGTTCGCTCATGTCAAGTTGGTCCTTCCTGTGGTTGCTTGACTCCCTGAACTCCTTTTCCCACCTCACACCTGAGAAAAAGCTTGAAAGTGCTAACAATACAATTGATAAAAAAGCAACCCCGTAAATGATGTGTTTTTTTCCCCTTTTGCTGCTAAAGTTTCTTGTAATCGAAAAAGCGAGCAAGCCAAAAACAACATAAGAAAGCATAACTGGTGTGAGATAGATTCTTGGAGCCCTGTTTGAGTCAACATGAGATACAAAAATAACAAGAGTAAAAGCAAGAAGAACCGACATAACGAAAAACGACAATAAATTAAACGCATTAATGCCTTGTTTCATAAATGATTTTTTCCTAAGCTTATTAATTGAATAAGGCAAAAGTTTAAAAGCAAGGAACCAGAAGCAAAAAATCAAAGAGTATGCGCATCCTGCCAGAAAAACTATTCCGGACTCCCACTGATTGCCAAAAACAGTATCTGAGAAAAACCTAACATTCTCGGGTATTTTTTCCAATCCAAAATTACTTCCCTCACCCCATTGAATGTCAATATATTCTGACCTAATTACCAGAAAATTAGGAATGCATAAAATGCTTAGCAGGATAGCCGAAAAAAAAACCCAAAAAGCTTTTTTTCTGTTAATCAGAGCAAGAGAAAAAGCAGCCAGGTATAGAATGAATATTATCATTACATTCTCGGGCCTTGTAACTATTGCCAGAAAGGCAGAAGCCATAAGAGCTAAAAAGCTCCATGCCGAAAAGCTTCTTTTAACATAATTAACAAAAAGATAAATGAAGAGAGCAATTGCAAAAACGGAAAAAACATGCGTTTCTCCGGTTGTGGAAAGCTTTTTAAAGAGTATGTTTGACCAGATGAGCAAAAGCATTGCTATGAAGGAAATGGTGAAAAGCAGGCTTTTGCCTAAAAGTGCCTTCTTTTTGCGTTTATCCTTTTCTTTTTCATCTCTTTTTCCCTCCGCATTGGTTTTATTTATTTTCCATAAAAGAACAGCAAAAAGTGCAAAAGAAAGCCCATAAAAGAAAGCATTGGCATAATTTGAGAGCTTTGGGTTAAGGTTTCCCGTTGAGTAAATGAGGCTAAGCATGAATGGGTACCCTATTGACTTTGGAAAAGGGCCGCTTTCAAATTGCCTGTGGTAAAGAAAATAATTCCCGCGTTCTTTTATAGATAAAGCCATAGACTGGTAGTAGAAGTCGTCGTTGTACATAAGGTCTCTTTTTGGCAGAAGCATTGCATCAGCAAAGGCAATTGAGAAGGCAATAAGTGCAATAATTAAAACCTTTGAAGGAATTCTTTTTTTTTTAATAATGATAATGCAAGAAAGAAAAAGCAGTGTGAAGAAAAACCTGATTAGAAGAACATTTGCTGAAGCGAGCCCTAAAAGCATCTCCTTATTCATTTTTAAATATGTTTCACCTTGTATTTTTCTGAAAGAGCATTGATTTAGTCAGGGTTTTTTATTTTGATTAGTTCTATTGCGTGGTTTGGGCAGCATTCATGGCAGGTGTAGCACCTTATGCAGTTGTGCTGGTTGATGTAATATTTTCCGTTTTCATCAATATCGATAGCTTTCACAGGGCAGGAATGGAAGCAGGAGCCGCATTTAACGCATTTTTCGGTAATTTTTACATTATAAAGAAAAGTCTTTCCGAAGCCCTTCTCTTTCTTGTGCTTGTTAATAAAATCAAAAAGCGAGTTCTTCTTGAAGTCCTTAACCTGCATGCTACTGACGTCTTTGCTGATGTCAATTTCTTTTTCTTCAAATTCTCCCAGAAGCTTTTCTTTGCCTAACTTAATTGTGGGCATTGCCTCGGGGTTGTATCCAACTAGCCTGCACGCAGTTGCATCAGCAGCAACAGGATCTCTTGAAATTATCAACGCTCCAATTTTTTTTGGATTTCCGTAGCTTGGGCCTTCGTCGCCTTCCATGCCAATAATCGCATCTATTACGTTAACAGCAACCTTATGCGCTATGCCGGAGAAGCAGTCAACAAGCCCCTTGCAAAATTCTTCCTTATCTTCCCTTGCGTGTATGAATTTTCTTTCTTCAGGATGGATTGTCCCAAAAATGTTTTTCACCGCACCAGTAAAAAACGAGATTCCATGTGTCTTGAATTTCGGAACATTTATTATGAAATCGACATCATTTATTATTGTTAAGTAATCTGTGCCATCAAGCCAATAGGAGTTGGTACACTGCTTGTAAAGGAATTGCATATCTTTCGATTGAATGATTTTGATGCCGTAATTATCGGCAATTTTCTGCATTCCTGTATTGCTGTAGGCTTTTTCGCTTTCTTTATAGTTTGTTCCGGCAGATACATCCGCGAGAAAAATATTTTCTGGATTGCATTTCTTAATCAGAAGCATTATAATGCTTTCTACAATTGCAGGATGAGTCGTTGCAGCCTTCTCAGGCGAGAAGGGCTCTGCTAAGTTTGGCTTTATAAGAATTTTTGTTTCACTTCCTATTTGCCTCAGCAAGCCAAGTTTTTCAAATGATTCAACGATGTGTTTTTCAATAAGAGCGGCATCATAATCTTCAATTTTGCTCAGGATTACTTTTGGTTTTGCCTTAATTTCCTGGCTTATGCTTGATAAGGCTTTTCTCTTATCAGAGAAAACCGGAAAAACCTGGTCAGCGTACTTTTGAAGGGCGCCCGGACAGGCACATCTTAGCCTGCAGGCCTTGCAGTCTTCAAAATAAAAGTAATTTTCGAACTCTGTTTCATTCTCCTTCATAAAGGCTTTTATTTCATATGAGCTTGAAAGCCTGTCCTGCAAATAACACGAAGGAATTCCCACAGCCTGAAATTCAATTCCTGCCTTTGCCAGGAAGATCATCAGGTAGGTTAAGTATTTCTCCGTCCTGAATATTTTATCTCCTCTGTGAAATATAAATGTCTTCTTTTCTCTAAGCTTTGAAAAGTCAACTTTTCTCAGCTTTTCTTTCAGGCTATCGAAGCTTATGTCGTCATCCAGGTAAAGAAGAGCATACTCTCCCTTATATACAACAAAATCAGCATTAGGCTTTCCTGTAATCTTGGGACAAATCTCATCCTTAAAGCTTTTAGGCACAACCATTCCCTTTACTTTAACTAGCTCTTCAGTCATTTTCGGAGATTATTTTATTTTTTTTCCAACAGTGTACTCTTTTTTAGTTTTTTCACCATCTTCTTTTATTTCTTCAACTATTATCTTGAAAAGCATTTTGTTATCCACGCTTTTTTTGTCAAAGCTTAATAGAAAAACCCTCAACTCGTCATCTGAAGATGTCACAAGTACGAAGTCTCTTAGAGGGCTCATGTAGGAAATGCTTGTCTTGACTTTCCCGTCAGATAATCCATCTCTGCTCATTATAAATGTAGTATTCTCATCACAGCTTTCGCTAAAGCATAGCTTAACACTTGCTTCTTCATTTTTTGCAATTCTGTAAATCATGCTTAATTTGTCTTCTTTTCTTGAAGATGAGAACAAAAATAGGCTTTCGTTTGAAAAGTAAACTTTCCTCAGGGGCCTAACCTCTTTTACCTCTTTAAATATTGCCCTGCTCAATATGAGTTCTCTTACCTCTTCCATATCAGGGATGTTTTGCTCCAGGCTACCTTCGCTCATCTTATTACCTCCTTAACATCAAAGGCTGCGTGTTCTTCTCTTCTCGCTTCGTTTTCGATCAATTCAACCCTTTCAATCCACAGTCCTTCTATTTTATCCAGCCCAAAAGATAAAAAGGCAGTTCCCCTCAAATCATTTATTGAAGTTTTAAGCTCAATGTCTACAAGAGGCGAATCCGCGGAAGTAATGAAAGCTGGAGGATGGCTAAAGTCTGAAGCCTTCATTCTAAATTCAGAATAATACTTGCATAATTCATCAAAGCAAAGCCTGATTGAAAAGTTGAGAGTAGTATCAGAGAATAGGTAAAGGATTGCAAGTCTGGGATAAGGCTCTTCTGTTGAAAAAAGCATTAGCTTATCTGAACTTAGAAATACTCTTCTTGCTTGAATAGGTTTTTCAATCCCTTCGAAAAGATGCCCCTGATTTAAGTCTTCTATTACAGACTGCATCCTGACGCTCAGCTTATGAAGATTTAGCTCTGATGCATCTTCTGAATCAGTTAAGAATCCGCCGGGAATAGAAGGCTCTCCGAGGTTTTTATTATTTCCGCCAAAATACGCAAGCATAAAAATGATAGAGAGTATTACAAAGGCACCAGCAAAAAAATAAGCTGTTTTTTTGTTGTATTTTCTTTTCGAAACATTGGTTATAGGAATATCCCATTCCCGCAAGGCATCTTCAAAAGTTGCATAATCATAAATTCCATATATTCTCTTCTTGATTACTTCGTTTTCTTCTTCGTCTTCATATTCAATAATGTATTCCCTATAGTTTGTATTTTTTTTTTTTGGAATTAGTCTTGTAATTCTCCTGGTGTTTTTCTTTTTTATTTCCAGTTTGTCTGTTAATGTCCTGATGCAAATCTTTTGTTCACTTAAGGATACTTTCGTCATGAGGCCATTAAGCAAAAAAAGAGCGAAGGTTGCAACAAGGACGCCCCCAATGATTATCAGCACAAAGCTTCTTCTATTCAAGCCAATGTACAGGATTAAGGCGATTATTATTAAAAAGGCGATTCTTGAAAGCAGTTGAAAGGGATTTCTCAGGTGAGCTATTTTGTCGATAGCCAGAGATGTATCTTTCCGGGAATTATTCTCGTTTTTTTGTATCATTTTTTCCTCCCCTAGCAAGTTAAAGATTGATGTTACACTGTTGGAACAACAGGAAAATCCTCATAGTTATCAAGTATTTCTTTTTTGTTTTTTATTACTTCCCCGGGAACAGGCTTGAATTCGTCCTTTCCCATTAGTTCAGGGTATTCTCTCCAGGGACCCTCGCAAATTAGCCTGAACCTGCATTCTTTGCACTGAGAGAAAAGCGTTTTTCCTTCTGTTCTTCTGACTTTCTCGAAGTCTTTTATCCAAAAGTCCTTTTCTCTCACCATTGTCTCTGGAATGTACAGCTCAGTGACATACCTTTCGTAGCCCTTCATAAGGCAATAAGGCATTGCCTCAACCATAACTCTTTTCTTGGCATTTATTCCTATTATGAGCCCTTTTTTCATATAAAGAGAAGTGGTGCTTGCGATAGGCACAATTGATTCCTTATTCTCAAAAGCATTTCCCATTATATGAACAAATGCAAACTGAAACTGGTTCACATCCAGGCTTACAAGCAGCTTTGCAATGTTTGGCAGGTCTCTCATGTTTGCCTTCACAACAACACAGTTAATGATTACATTTTGGTCCAGGCTTCTGAGGAGCCTGATTCCTCTAACTGCCTGATTCCATGCGCCGGGGGCACGCGTAAGGTAGTCGTGTATTTCGGCGCAAGAGCCATGAATTGCAGGAGAAAATTGGTTTGCACCTGCAGAGATAAGTTTTTTAACATAATCCTTGTTGGAGAACATTCTCCCATTTGACTGTAGCATCACATCATTATAGCCAATGGATTTCGCATATTTAATCAAGGTAAGGGCATCTTTTCTTATTGTGAACTCGCCGCCTGTGAAAACTACTCCGGTTACCCCTCCTTTCTTTGCTTCAGCAAGAGAATCCTTAATCTCCTGAGTAGTTCTATTACCATATTTCCTGTTTTGAGCCTGAACGCAGAACCTGCACCAATTATTGCAGTAGTACCCTGTTTTGACATCTACTCTTTCTGTCATTTTGGAGCAAGATAAAAAATGTGCTGAATTCAGTGGTTCAGTTAATCTTTGGCCATTTTCTTAATAGCTCTGAAGCTTCCTTGTCAAATAAAACCTTCTCAAAAAGGTATTCAATCATGTTTTTGTGAATGTAGCACCTGCTGTTTTTAGGGATATTCACTACCATAGTGCCCTCTTTTTTATAGTTTTCAAGCGGACATATGCCACAAAAAGGAATCCAAGGGCAGTCATCACAAGTAAACCCAAACAAGGCAGAATTGATTTTCATAAGTTTTCTAATCTTGTTGTTCTTCATATCTTTGTAGTCAATATCGTGAACATTGCCAATCTTAAAGGTGTCTCCCAGCGTTCTTGCCTCATCACAGGTGTAAATCCCGCCATCGTAATCATAAATAATCTGCCCGTCAACAGCCCCGCAAGGAACAGCGAGTTCTGCAAAGCCCGGATTTTCGCCCAAAATAAGCTTTCTAATGAAGATGCTTGTAATTTCTTCTCTCATCTGGATGCCCTTTTTATTCAGCTCAAGGATATATTCAACAACATTCTTCCAAGTTTTTACAAACTGTTCCGGCGAGTAAGAAAGATTCTTCCAGTTTGATGTGGCAAAGCCAAAGTCGGTTAGGTACTTGTATCTAAAGCTTTTGAAACCCAAGCTGACATAGAGGTCAATTATCTTTTTATATTTGGGAAGAGCTGATTTTGTTATGACTGGAAGGGCAAAGGTTCTCTCTTTGTATTCTTTCATCTTGTATTTTTTTACCAGCCTGTATACATCTTCGTATGTGCTTTTTCCCGGGAATTTTGTGTATTTTCTATTCTTGTCGTGGACTTCTTTTGGCCCATCCAGAGAAAAGCAAAGCCCTATTTTATGTTCTTTGATAAACTTAAACATTCCCTCATCAAGCAAGGTTCCATTTGTTACGAGAGCAAAACTTAGTTTTTTCTGTGCTTTTTTGTTTTTTTCTTCTGCATATTCAACAATGAACCTGATAATGTCTGGCTTAAGCAGGGGCTCTCCGCCCGTAAACTCAATAACTATATTGGGTGCAGGCGCCTGAAAAATGAAGTCAACAATTCTTTTTGCAGTATCCTCACTCATATCATACCCTTTGGCTTCCTCAGGCTCTCTAAAAGCATAGCAGTAGGTACAGGTGTGGTTGCACCTGAGTGTTGGCACCAGGATATGGAGGCTTGTCGCGTTGGTAATATCCCAAAACATTTTTCCTGAAAAATGAAGAATGTCTTTTGAGTTTGCTTTTGTCTTTATGAGCAGGCTCTTCTCAAGCTTTTCGAAGAGCTCCTGGTCAAAGTCTTTGAAAACAAACCTTTTGTATTCGTCATTGCTCAGAAGAAGCCATTTGCCAAGCTCATTTATAATGAGCTTTCCCTTTTTCCCATAGTCTTTAACTCTGCAAAAAGTTTCTTTGTAGTCCCTTCCAAGGATATATTTTTTTTTCATCTTCAAAAAACAACCGCTTTTTATCTGGCTTGGTTAACATTCCTCCTTTTCCGGTCTGCACTCATCCTCGCCTTTGTTTTTTTCATCATCGTTGGCTTCTTCCGAAATTTTGCTGAAGATAAGCCCATTCATGAAATTGAAAAAAGCAGAGATTATTTCAGAAGCTTCATCGTCTTCTTTTGACTCAATTCCCAGAATGTACCTTTTGCCTTTCTTTTCAAGCGTAACCCAACAGCCTTCCAGAAAGTTGTGGGCAGCTTCCAGTATTATCGGATAGGGATAAACAGAATCTTCAAACTCAATGATAGCAGCGTTTTTTTTAAGCGAGTATTCTATCATCTTTTTTCACCTCCTTCGTTTTTCTCTTCTTCAGACCACGGAATTTCAAGCTCTTCCACACCAAATGCCTCTTCGAGTTCTTTCTCGTCAACCTCGTCAGGGATGTGCTTTAGTTCTTGCTCTGTTTCCTCTTCTTTGAGGCTTTGTTCTGCATAATCATAAGGAAAGTCAACTGCATGCAAAAGCAGGTCATTAAGCGGTGCAGTCCTCATCGTTTGCAATTCGTAAAAAGCATGGTCTATCAGCCTGTTCTGGAATTCCTTTGAAAGCTGAAGCAATTCTTTTGGCTTTGCACTAGTTTTCATGATTTCAATGACATAGCTTTTATTTTTTTTATCAACAATGAACCCAGCTTTTTCAATGCTGGTGTAGACCGCTGCAAGAATAACCTTTAAGGGGAAGGTCGTGGCGTCTATATCAATTATGGAAACAACATTCCCCTGCTTTTCAATTATCTTTATGTTTGCAAACCTCTCAATTTGCTTAATCTCATTTTTTGTTTCTTGTTTCACCATGCTTCACCTCCCATGGAACAGAAATGCCTGAAGGGTCATCTATGATTATTTTATCGAAGTCATCTACGTCATCAATCTCTGCATTATCGTCATACCTGTTGGATTCTTGCGTTTCTATATCTTGACTCGAAGGAGCCATATCTGTATCTTGTTCATTTGAAACATCTTCTTTTTTGGGCTCTTCTTGTTGTGTTCTCTCGCTTCCGTTTAAATATTCCTCATCAAAAAAGTCTTCTGGGCTTTGCGCATAGTCAAAGTAGTAGTAGTACTGTTTGTTGTTAAGCCACCTTAGTGCTATCTTGTTAGCCAGATTCAGTTCATACCATGAAAACTTTACAAGGTTATTGAAAAATTTCTTCTCTACAACTTCTTTTTCTGCCTCTTTTTTCTTAAGATGAACCAAGGAAACCTCAATCTGATTCTTTTTTGTCCTGAAGTCAAAATAGGCTTCTTCCTGCATTTCATATGCAGATGCAAGCACGGTTGCCAGCGAGAATAGCTCTCTGCAAACAATTATAGTTTTTTGTCCGTTCTTTTCAGCCTTAAGAGAAGCCTTGTTTTGAGTTTCCAATTTCTTTCTTATGGATTTTCTCCAGATTTAAATTCCTTTCGTTTGAAGACGCTAAAAAAGATCATTAACATCCCTGTTATTTAACCTACTCTTTAAAAAATAACCCTAAGGATATTTCCAATTGCCTCTAAAAGGAAGGCAAAATGCCAGCCGAAAAAATAAAAGATGCTTCCTCTTGCAATTATAGACGCAATGGCGGCAAAGAAAATTATGGGTGCAAAAAAGATGGTTCTGAAGACAAGGATGTGCTGAATTCCTTTTCTTTCAGCTAAAGACTTTAGCTGTTTTATCTGGCCAGCAGTGAGCCCGAAAGTGGGGTCATAATCAAAAACAGGCTTTCCTGAATCCTCGACATTGAATTTTGTCATAAGATACTGGTAAAAAGCAAACTGTTTTCGGGGCTTCATTATGACCTTACCTTTTACCTTCACAGGAACCTGAGCAAGTAGCATATTCTCTTTTAGGTCTTCTATTCTGACTTTCTTGGTGTTTATTATGAAGTTGAAGTCAACTAGAACCATTCTGATGACAACAAGGAAAAACCAGAGCTGAAAGAGACTGAAAAGGGTGCCCCAGTCAAAATAGTTAGGATAGTCCAGAAGAAGCCTCAAGAGCGAGATTCCAATAAAAAAGTACGAAGCAGACACTTTAAGCACTTTATTCATAATGGCAAATATTGCAAACATAAAGAAAACGAATCCAACCATGCCTAGCTCAATCTGGAAGAGCCTAGAAATTATTTCGATAATCCAGGTTATGGAGAAGACACCAGTAAGAGTTATAAGCATGGCTTTCCATGTAAATGTTGATTTCTCGAACCTGAATCTCTTTATTTTCTTAAGCAGGATTACAAATGCCGTGATCACGGTTATGTTTATAAAAAAATTAACGAAGAAAGGGAACTGCCCATACCTTACCATTCCTACCGGAATTAGAAAGCAGTAAGCTGCGAAAAGCTTAGCGTCACCAGGGGGCCAAAGCCCAAGGAACCAGAAGGCCACGCCAAGCAAAATCCCAAGGATAAAGCTTATAGCCTGATGGTAAAAAAACCTTGCAAATACGCTGAAAAACCCGATTCCGAATTCAATAGAAGCAGAGAAGCTCCAGGCAAAACAAAAAGCAACCGAAGCAGCAATCATTAAAGCTATATCCTTATTCTTGATTTTCCCGTCCTTTAGGTCGCTTAAGCTTGTTTTAAGCCCAAGATAAATAAAGCAAGCCCACCAAAGTCCATTAATAATGTTCAAGAGTGCCATCTTCACAGTCAACATAAATCATTTTTCTGATAGTGTCAGCAGGAACAAAAAACACCTTCTGCTCTCCGTCGATTTGTATTTTCAGCATATCCTGCATTCCAACCGGAAACTTATCAAGAATCTCAATTCTGCATTCAGGGTCAATTATCTCATATTCAGTTTGAATTACTCTTGGGTTGATGGTTTCAAGAAGAGCCATTACTATAAGGATTATAATAAACATTAATAGGATATCTCTGCTCTCCTTTGTTATTCTAAGGCTTTTTATTAGCTCAGACAACCTGCTTTTCATATTCTTCCCCGGTTTTTTCATTTAGTTGTTTTTCCTTGCCTTTTAAATATTGTTCTGTTGCTGAATGCTTTTTATTGATTTTTTCTGGCACCGACAAAACATGGAGAGCAAGATTTATAAATGCAGCGCACCATAATGATAATTGAGCATGTTTTGGCTTTTCCTGATGGGCATAAGTATTATTTTTTTTGTTAGGTGCTGCTTTTTTTTTGCTGTAGCGCCTCTAAAAGGCAGAAAACCACTGTTTTGCAGGTCCTCTTCAATATTTTTAATAATTTTATTCTCTTTCTTTTCACTAGCCCAGTTTGCAGAAGGCTATTACATGCGGGTCGAAATAAGAAACCCGAACAGTGTAGTAGTTGCAAGCGACCAGGATACTATAGTAAGCCATTCGAGTTGCCCAACAGAAGGAGCATCTTCGTTAACAGAGGTAACTGCAACCTGTGATGACTATAGCTACGACTCTGCTTGCTGTAATGTAGAGGGTGCTTACACAGCGCACGTTATCTCGGACGATCCGGATTTTGGTTCCCCATCGAACGATGGTGTTACAGTTTACACAGTAAATTGGGATGCAAATCAGGACTTTTGTACATGTGCAGTTGGTTCTGGGAGGTGGGCTCTTGGTGGTGATATCAACACCTGTTGCGGAGACGACTCAAACGAATATATAATTAACTGTGAAGGAGACACAGGTTCCTGTACAGGAGGCGATACCAATGCCTGCTGCAACCAGGCTAACAAGTGTGTGTATGACAACACTTGCTATAATCATGGCACTACTAGAGGCAGCTACCAATGTGATAGCGGATACTGGAGAAGAATCGGCGGTATGTGCGGCGTGGTCTTTGAGGCGCCTTATCTGAATATTACACTCACTTCAGGCACTGGTGTTCTTTTGATTGACAAAAACGGTAATGCCTTGTTCAAATGCAACACCATGAACCAGAACACAGCACCCCCTGGCTCGCTTTCAAATTCCTTAATAGTCAGGCAAGGCGCAACCGACAGGTTCGCATTCAGCACAAGCAACTGCTATATCACAGGCACAATCCAGGAAGAAGCAAGCGTTCCTTCCGAGTCCGGCAACGACGTTGTGGTAAAAAACGGCGCAACTTACCTTGTCTCTATGAACAGCAACAGCCACTTCTACCTGAAAGGACTTGCAGTTTACCACGGTGCTTCAGCAGGGTGCGGCTCTGGCTACACCTGCGACATTTCAAGCCTGAAATGCACATAACCCCAAAAGAAAGTTTAATAAACAAAAAACCACTTTGCTTTTTCCTCATGGAATTTGAAGAGCTGGTTGAGCTTTACGAGAAGCTGCGCTCAACAACAAAGCGCCTGGAGAAGACATACATTCTGGGGAGCTTCCTCTCTGACCTGGATGACGCATGTCTGAAAAGAGTCTCCTACCTTGCCCAAGGCAGGGTTTTCCCTCACTGGGACCCGAGGGAGCTGGGCATCTCATCAGGGCTATTGATTAAAATCATCTCAAAAGCCTCAGGCAAAAGCCCAGGCGTCGTAGAGAAGCTCTGGGCGTCAAAAGGTGACCTTGGTCTGGTTGCAGAGTCTTTGATAACAGGAAAAACCCAGCAGTCATTATTCAAAAAGAAACTCATCATAGAAGATGTTCACTCCGCCCTTGCCAAAATCCCTTCTTTAGAAGGCAAGGGCTCGGTTGACCAGAAATCCAGCTCAGTCCTGAACCTCTTCCTGAACTCAAGCCCGAAAGAGGCAGCCTACATATCAAGGCTAATCCTCGGCGACCTGAGAATAGGCATAGGAGACGGAATACTGAGGGATGCTATATCCTTTGCCTTCCTGCCAAGGGTTGCAGGCACAGTCTTAGATTCAGGCACTGTGCTTATATGCCCAGCCTGCAGGAAAATCGTTCCTGCGGGCAGCTACTGCGTTAACTGCAAAAACGAGTTCGACTCAAAACTCGCTTTTAGCACTGAATCCACAAGCACCTTGCCAACAATCAACCTAAAAAACAAAGAAGAATTCAGAAAAAGGCTCCCTGAGCTAAAGAATCACATCATTTTCACAGAGGAAAAAAAAGAGGTTTCAGAAGCCATCCTGAGAGTAATCCAGGACGCGTTTGACATCAGCTCAGACTTCGGGGAAATCTCAATAACAGCAAAGCACAACTCCCTAAAAGGCCTGAAAGCCATCTCAATTACCCCGCTAAGGCCATTAAAGCTCATGCTCTTCCCAAAGGCAAAGGACTTCGTAGAGGTTTTTCAGAGGCTAAAGACACCGTTTGCAGTTGAGTACAAATACGATGGCTTCAGGGTGCAAATCCATAAAAAAGACAGCAAAGTCAGGCTTTTCACCAGGAACCTGGAGGATGTTACCAAGCAGTTCCCTGACATAGTTTCCTATGCAAAAACCAACATTAAAGCAAGCTCTTTTATAATAGACTCAGAAGCAGTTGGCATATCCCCGGAAACAGGCGCTTTCGAGTCTTTCCAGAAAATATCCCAAAGAATCAAGAGAAAATACGACATAAGCGAAATAGCAGAGAAGCTCCCTGTAGAGGCAAACCTCTTTGATATACTCTACCTTGACGGAGAGATAGTTTACAATAAGCCCTTCAGCGAAAGAAGAAAGCTCCTCGAGAAAATAACCAAAGAAGAGAAAGGCAAAATCGTTCTTGCAAAGCAGCTAACAGTCAGAGAGCAGAAAGAAGCAGAGCAGTTCTACAAGGAAGCGCTTGCAAAAGGCAACGAAGGCATAATGGCAAAATCCCTTGAGTCAAGGTACAGAATCGGAAAAAGAGTCGGCTCAGGCTTTAAGGTCAAGCCTGTGCTGGAAACCCTGGACTTAGTTATTACAGGCGCAGAGTACGGCGAGGGCAGAAGAGCAGGCTGGCTAACATCGTTTATACTCTCTTGCATCTCAGAAGAAGGCGAATTCCTGGAAATCGGAAAGGTCAGCTCAGGCCTTAAAGAGCTGAAAGAGCAGGGTCTTAGCTTTACAGAAGTCAACGAGCTTTTAAAAGAACTAATCACCTCAGAAAAAGGCAGGCTTGTATCAGTAAAGCCAAGCCTCGTTATAGAGATAGCATACGATGAAATCCAGAAAAGCCCAGGCTACTCATCAGGCTACGCCTTAAGGTTTCCGAGAATCATCCGCCTAAGGGAAGACAAAGCGCCGGATGAGGCATCATCCCTAAGCTACATAGAAAGATTATACAGCTCGCAAAGAGGAAGAAGCAAAAGCTAAACCATTTTCTCAAGCAAGGGTACAATCTCCTCCCGCTTAGCATCTTCCTTTATCTCGATTTTCCTGTTCAGAGGCACAAGATGCTTGATATTTACCTTTTTTCTCCTGCAGAAACCGTCAACCATAACAAAATTGTCATCGATCAGCTTTATAACAGCCCCAACCTTACCGGCATCCCTGCCGGCACTCTTCGCAACAACCGAGCCTATCTCAAGCATTCGATTCACCACCCAGGGCGTTTGCCTGAACCCTTTTTCTCATGCATGATGAGCAGAGCATTCCGCCAAAAGGCCTGGAAGGCCTTTTTAAAGTTTTGGCAGGCTTAGATTTGCCAGGAGACTTCCTGAACGTTCCTGGAAGAACTTTGCCGCACTCAGAGCAGGTTTTCTTTTTATCCTTCCTCTCTCTGAAATGCACTTTCACCTCATTTCCAGGCACTTTAACGAACACCTTTCTGAGCGACCTTGACTTAGGGATTCTCTTTGTCATTTAAACCACTGTTACCCTTGGAGCACTTCAGCATTTAAAAAAGTTTGCTTTGGCTT